>NZ_JBWXVD010000031.1:0-242 GCF_059901115.1 Fructilactobacillus sp. X7R4C1 | reverse complement strand
CCCAAGGGTCTCCAAGACAGTGATGTGCATGCCGTTATCCCAACGATTGGTTTCAAACAAAAGTTGTGACTGATAATCCGCTTTGGAATGGCCATATTTATCAACATTTTCAAAAGGCGTATAAACGTAAATTGAATTTGTTTTTTGCTTTTGCTCATCGAATTTAAAATCAGTGAACACGATATATTGGCTTACCTTTTTTTGGGCTGCGTCCTGCGGTTGATTCATGCTAGACAGCACGG
>NZ_JBWXVD010000030.1:0-247 GCF_059901115.1 Fructilactobacillus sp. X7R4C1 | reverse complement strand
AATTAGGTTGCCCAACCAAACTAGAAAGTGAGCAGTATTACGCTATACCATCACGCTTGATGCAACTCATATACTCAAAGGCTATCGAGTATATAGATACTTACTATCCTATTCGAGATACATTATTAGATATCCATACCGAGCAGCAAGAAAACTATGAAATTGGCAAAGCGGCTGTTGATAACAAAATAAAATCAGGTCAATGGAACTGGTTAACATCTGATTCCCCTCACTACAAAGCTGAGAT
>NZ_JBWXVD010000029.1:0-248 GCF_059901115.1 Fructilactobacillus sp. X7R4C1 | reverse complement strand
AGCAAGCCGAGTTTGTGGCGTTTTCGCAAGGTCATGCTGCAACGCGGGCTACCGAAGAACTATGTTAATGTCATGGTGATGCTTTACTTGATCACCCAGTTAGGTAACGCCAAAACGGTTACGACAACATTGCCAAATGTTCTCGGGCGCCCAGCAATCAGCTTCGAGCAATATGTTCATGATTATCGGGCAGAATTTCTACCTAAACCGCTGTCGTGAGCAGATGATTTTAATCAACAGACTTAACA
>NZ_JBWXVD010000002.1:0-362953 GCF_059901115.1 Fructilactobacillus sp. X7R4C1 | reverse complement strand
TCGGGAAGTAGCTCAGCTTGGTAGAGCACCTGGTTTGGGACCAGGGGGTCGCAGGTTCGAATCCTGTCTTCCCGATTAGATACTTTTATGTATCTTAAATCGCGGTGTAGCTCAGCTGGCTAGAGCGTCCGGTTCATACCCGGGAGGTCGGGGGTTCGATC
Organism: Fructilactobacillus sp. X7R4C1; assembly: GCF_059901115.1. Lineage (NCBI taxonomy): Bacteria > Bacillati > Bacillota > Bacilli > Lactobacillales > Lactobacillaceae > Fructilactobacillus > Fructilactobacillus sp. X7R4C1. Next base: position 362,792 of record NZ_JBWXVD010000002.1, on the reverse strand, counting down.
CCCTCTGCCGCGATTAGGTCTTGGACCTTTAGCTCAGTTGGTTAGAGCAGACGGCTCATAACCGTCCGGTCGTAGGTTCGAGTCCTACAAGGTCCATCCGAACGCTGTTTGGTGGGCGTTGAGGTTTATTGACTTATATGTTACAATTACTTTGTTGTTTTTGGAGGATTACCCAAGTCTGGCTGAAGGGAACGGTCTTGAAAACCGTCAGGCGAGTCAAATCGCGCGAGAGTTCGAATCTCTCATCCTCCTTTATATTATCGCGGGATAGAGCAGTCTGGTAGCTCGTCGGGCTCATAACCCGGAGGTCGTTGGTTCAAATCCAGCTCCCGCAATTTTGGTTCGTTGGTCTAGTTGGTTCAGGACGCCTGCCTGTCACGCAGGAGATCACGAGTTCGAGTCTCGTACGAACCGCTTAAATGGCTCGGTAGCTCAGTTGGTAGAGCAACGGATTGAAGCTCCGTGTGTCGGCAGTTCGATTCTGTCCCGCGCCACTTAATTTAATATTTTTTATGCGGGTGTAGTTTAGTGGTAAAACCGTAGCCTTCCAAGCTACTGTCGCGAGTCCGATTCTCGTCACCCGCTTTTATTTGTTTTATTTGGGTCTATAGCTCAGTCGGTTTAGAGCGCACGCCTGATAAGCGTGAGGTCGATGGTTCGAGTCCACCTAGACCCATTGGAGAAGTACTCAAGTGGCTGAAGAGGCGCCCCTGCTAAGGGTGTAGGTCGCGCAAGCGGCGCGAGAGTTCGAATCTCTCCTTCTCCGTTTATTATGACCCGTTGGTCAAGTGGTTTAAGACACTGCCCTTTCACGGCAGTAACATGGGTTCGAATCCCGTACGGGTCATCATTATTTTTACTATATAATTATCGCGGGATAGAGCAGTCTGGTAGCTCGTCGGGCTCATAACCCGGAGGTCGTTGGTTCAAATCCAGCTCCCGCAATTTTGGTTCGTTGGTCTAGTTGGTTCAGGACGCCTGCCTGTCACGCAGGAGATCACGAGTTCGAGTCTCGTACGAACCGTATCATTATCATATAAAAAAAGAGATGAATTATTCATCTCTTTTTTTATATCTATTAATTATTTGTTGGTGCAACCCGTTGATAACTGGCTGAGCGGTAATCAATGTTAGGATCGTTTTTAAATTTAGAAACAATACTTTCAGGACGATTAGCCCAATCATTGTATGCGTATGCTCCACGCCATAAAGTGAGAATAATACGCTTAGTATGATCCTTTGAATCTGACATATAATACCCCGAAAACATTCCGCTTGGTAATTCAGGACTACTCATGAATGTGTTCATGTTTGCATCTAAAACTTTACGTTGGTCATCAGATGGTGAAAGTTCCACATAATTAATGAAATAACTCCAGTTATCTTCGCCAACGTGTGAAAGGACGTCATAAGTGATGGGACTTTTAAAAATTGATTCCTTTCCACTGTAATCCAGGAGTTGGAGGCCCGAATCATTATTATTGGTGGAGAATAGTGCTAAGTCTCTTTCGGGATTACTTTTCATGATGTGTACTAACACATTCTTCGTGCCAAATGTTACAGAAATTTGTCTTATCATATTATTAACTTCCTTTTGATGTAAATTACTTCATAATTAGTTTAGAATAAATCCTAATGAGTTAAAAGGAAAATGTCCTAATTTTTGGAAATGGGGGGAATAAAAATGAAACTTACGGTTTTAGGTGATTATGGTGGATATCCTTATGATGGAATTGGTACTAGTGGATATTTAGTTACTAGCGATGACTTTAATTTGTTAATTGACTGTGGGAGTGGAATAATGCTCTCATTAGAGAAGGTCTTAGACCCACTAAAATTAAATGCAGTTATCTTGTCACATTATCATGCAGATCACATCGCTGATGTTGGGGTGTTACAGTATTATTGGCAGTTACATGATAAACGTTATGACACCGATGTTTTGCCAATTTACGGAAACACAGCTGATCAGATTCATTACAACCAGTTAGATTGGCCCAATTCGACTGAAAAAGAACCCTTTAGTGTCGATAGTGAACTTGAAGTGGGACCATTTACAGTCACATTTTTAAAGACAATCCATCCCGTGCTAGCCTTTGCAATGAAGATTGTTGAGCGATCATCTGGAAAAGTATTGAGTTACACAGCTGATACACGTTATTTTGATGGTCTGATTAATTTTGTTCAGAACTCTGATATGTTAATATCAGATACGAATTTCTTTGAGGATGTGGATGGTGAATTGTGGCATATGACTTCTAAACAGTCGGGTCACTTAGCTCGATTGTCAGATAGTAAGAACCTGTTAATAAGTCATCTCCCTCAAAGTGGTAGTCACGTAAAATTGTTACAGCAAGCACAACAAGCCGCTGGTAAAAATGTTAATGTTGAATTGCCTAAAATAAGAAAGGCAATTAGGATTTAGGAGGCGATTCGTTTTATGAAATTCCATCGTGTTAACAAAGATACAATCCGTGTACTGATTAACAAAGAAGACTTAAAAAAGCATGGAATTGGGATGCTTGATCTTTTAGGGAATCGAGAAAAGTGTGAGCAATTTTTCTATAGCATTCTTGATGAAGCTGACGTTGAAAAAGACTTTACGGATACAGATACGGTTTTGTTTCAGATTCTTCCTAGCCAAGATGGATTAGAGTTATTTATCAGTAAAGATAAGAATATTTCAAATCAAATTGGTGATAATGGTGGGATGTTACCCCCATTAAATGAAAATAGGCAGCAACGAACTAGCAAAAACGTTAATGATATTCGCAAGATGTATGATATTTTTGATAAAAAAGCTGGTAAACGACTAATTCCAATCAAGTTCAATTCATTTGATGATTTAATTGGACTTGCCAATAAATGGAAGGAAGTTACTCCCCGCCATTCAGTAGAATTAAAAACTGATTTGTATCAATATCAAAATTCGTATATTATTATGTTTAGATACTATTTGAATGGTCAGTACGATAGTGAGGGTAATTCTAATCTTGATGACCTTAATCATATGATTAATGATGAAATGGGAATTGTTTATGAGTATGGGAAAATTGCGCCACTGACTGAAGACAAATTAAAGAAGTATGGTAAGCAAATTACGGTTGGTGATGCACTTGAAACAATTGCATATTATTTTAAGTAAAAAGATTCGCATTTAGCGAATCTTTTTTCGTATATTGCGAAGGGTCTTTTTTATGTTAATGGCTTTAGAAAATGGAAAGCTAATTATGGCACGAGATGCCAAAAGGAATCATAAATATTATTGCTGTGATTGTGGTGAATTGGTGGTTTTGAAAAAGGGTATTAATAAAATTCCACATTTTGCTCATCAAGCAAATTCGAAGTGTAAAACGGGAGCCGGTGAATCTTATGCGCATACACTTGGCAAAGACATCATATTAAACTCGTTACCATGTGATGCTGATGTAGAGGTATATTTACCAACTTTAAAACAACGAGCGGATATTCTTTTGAGTAATATGGCAATTGAGTATCAATGCAGCCCTATTAGCTTTAAACAGTTGAGTAAACGGGTAGCTGGTTACCATTCAATTGGTCTGGAATCTTCTTGGATCTTGGGAATGAAATATTATAAAAAGAAGGTTTCAAGTCCTTCAGTACTTCAATTCATTAGATATCGTAAAAACACGGGGTACTATCTTGTTTATATGAATTCTTTTAGATCACGATATTTTATCCGCTACCAAATTCATCAAGTTGATGGGGTCTATCGTTACCGAGAGAAGTCATTTAAACGCTGGTATTCAATGTTTGAATTTTTTAACAAAAAGCAATCTGATAAATTAAGGCAGCCTAATTTAATCAAGGTATGTAAACAAATTGAGAAGAAAGTTCGCTATCGTGATCAGGGGATGATGGCTTTACAGGAATACTGCTACCTAAATGGAAAGACGGTGACTGGATGTCCACTTATTTGTCATCATTATCGGATGTTGCCTCCAGTTTTCGGTCACCAGTGGTTGACTTGGGAAATAATTTTCGTCTGTGAACTAAAAAAGTGGGCTGGTAAAAGTATTTTTCAATTTATGGATAAAGTATATCAAGAAAGCCATTTTGCTGATCCAAATGATCAATTTGTTTTTCTAACCAATGTTGAAAATGTAAGGAAGGCTTATATTCAAAGGTTTGTGGCTTGTTTGATTCATAATAAGCTGTTGGTGATTGATGATGGAAAGATTGAACGAGTTGAAGAATTTACGTGGTATAGAGATGTTTATGCTAAGATAATCATGATTAAGAAACGTTCATGAAATGGAGATTGTAAAATGTCAAAGATAAATGATTTGCCAAATCGAAACGAGGTTCCAAAAGAATTAACTTGGGATTTGACTACTGTATATAGGGATCATGCAGACTTTGAACGAGCATATAGTGAAGTTAATGATTTAGTTGGAAAGGTTAGTCAATTAAAGGGAAAACTAGGCTTAAATAGTGAGTTGCTTTTAAATGTAATTAGGCAAGTATTGGACTTGAATCGAAAATATGAAAAATTATATGTTTATGCTCAGTCAGCTAGTGATGTTGATACTACTAATAATGAATTACAGAGTGACATGGACCGGGTTGAAAAACTAGGAAGTAAGGTGGGACAATCACAGTCTTGGTTTGAACCTGAGATCATTTCCTTAGGGTCTGAAAGCATCGAACAGTTTATTAAGGAAAATCCAAAGTTAAAAGAATATCGAAGACTTTTTGATAAGATTTTAGTTAATCAGGATCATGTCTTACCTGAGGACCAAGAAAAGTTGATGGCTAGGGCTTCAACAATTTTTGAGGCACCCGAAAAGACATTTGGAATCTTAGATAGTTCTGACCTTAAATTTCCTCAGGTGGATGATGGGTCGGGTAAAAAAGTACGACTTTCTAACGGTATTTATAGTTTACTCTTGGAGTCGCAAGATCGAAAAGTGAGAAAGAATGCTTTCAAATCCTTTTACTCAACCTTTGATCAATTTCAAAACACGCTTGCTTCAACTTTGTCAGCAGAAGTATCTGTTCATAACTTTGAAGCACAGACGAGAAAATATGATTCAGCAAGACAAATGGCAATGAGTGAAAATGAGATTCCTGAAACTGTCTATACAACCTTAGTAAAAAGTGTTCATGATCACTTACCGTTATTTCATCGGTACATTGCGCTCAGAAAAAAAGCTTTGAATGTTTCTGAATTACACATGTATGATATGTACGTGCCATTAAGTGGAAAACCAAGTCTCAAGTATTCCTTTGGGCAAGCGAAGGATGAAGCTTTAAAGGCACTGAGCGTTTACGGTCCGGATTACGTTAAACACGTTAAAGAAGAATTTAATAATCGCTGGATTGATGTAGTTGAAAATAAAGGGAAACGAACGGGAGCATACTCATCTGGGATGTATGATACGAATCCATTTGTTTTGCTTAACTGGCAAGATAATCTTGATAATTTATACACTTTGGTGCACGAGACAGGACATAGTATGCACAGTTACTATACTTCTCATAACCAACCATACCAGTACGGCGATTATTCAATTTTTGTGGCCGAAATTGCGTCAACTACTAACGAAAATATCTTGACTGATTACTTACTTAAAAATAATTCAGATCCAGAGGTTCGCAAATACATCCTTAATTCCTACTTAGATGGAGTAAAGGGAACAATTTTTCGGCAAACCCAGTTTGCTGAATTTGAAGAGTTTATCCATCAATCAGAACAAGAAGGAAAGTCGTTAACTGCGGACTTTATGAACAAATATTACTTTAATTTGAACCAAGAATATTATGGAAAAGACGTTGTTTCTGATCCTGAGATTCGACTTGAATGGTCCAGGATTCCTCATTTTTACTATGATTTCTACGTTTATCAGTACGCAACTGGTTTTGCGGCTGCTTCCGCATTAGCGGATCGAGTTATGAGTGGAGATCCTAAAAAGATTGATTCGTATTTGAACTATTTAAAATCAGGTAGTAGTAAGGATCCTATTACTATTATGAAAGCAGCTGGAGTTGATATGACTAAACCGGATTATTTAAATCAAGCCTTTGATAAGTTTGAAAGACGCTTAGATGAACTGGAAAAAATGCTTTAGATCTACTATAAGCACAATGTTTGAAATATTATGTGAGAGGAATATGCTGTACTTGTAATTAATTGAGGAGGGGTGTTTGCATGACAGCTAGAGATGAAACATTTACATTAAACAATGGGATTAAGATTCCCGAGATCTTTTTTGGAACCTATGAAATTCCAGCTAGAGAGACGGAAAAGAGTGTTGATCAAGCGTTAAAGGATGGTTATCCTGGGATTGATACTGCGCGTGATTACGGCAACGAACGTGAAGTTGGAAATGCAATCAAGAACAGTGATGTTAACCGTGATGATATTTTTCTAACCACTAAGATTGAAAGCCCAGAATCTTACGATGAAGCAACTAAAATGATTGATGAAGCATTAGAAAAATTACAAACTGACTACATTGATTTAATGTTGTATCATTGGCCTGCAGGTGCTCTAACTGAAACTTATCGTGCCATGGAAGATGCCGTTAAGGCGGGTAAATTAAAGAGTATTGGATTATCTAATTTCTATGGTGATGATTTAGATAAAATTTTAAAGAACGCTAACATTGCACCAGTTGTCGATCAAGTTGAAACTAATGTATTTCGTCAACAAAAAGACTTTTTGCCGGTTGCTAAAAAAGATGATTTGCGACTGGAAGCTTGGTCACCATTTGCACGAGGTCGTAACGGCTTCTTTACCAATGAAACGTTGGGAAAGATTGCTCAAGCTCACGATAAGACCATTGGTCAGGTGGGCCTTCGCTTCTTAATTCAAAATGGAATTATTGTTTTACCACGATCAACTAAACCAGATCGGATTAAGAGTAATTTGGATATTTTCAATTTTGAGTTAACACCCGATGAAATGAAAGAAATTAATAAGCTAGATACTGAAAAGAGCCAGTTTGGTTGGCTTTAGTAATAAAAAAGTGGTCTCGCACTATTAGGTGCGAAACCACTTTTTTTATTCTAGAGGACCCTTAGATTATTTGGTTGTTTAATTTTACCATCAAGTTCTCGTGATTCCTTTTGAATTATGTGGTTACAAATATCAAATAACTCTTGGTAGTCAACTTTATCAATTAGTAAACCGTTGTCTGAAGAATCACAGTCGAATATTACTAGATTACCATGATTTGAGATATTCATTTCTGAAATCATTTGTTGATCAGATTGAAAGGTGCTCTCAGTTAATTTTGAACGACGGTCTTCTTTAAACATTTCCAAGTCTAGATTAGCTTTTTGGGCAATGTCGTAAACTAAGCTATCGCAGTAAGTCATGTTTCTTTTTAGAATGTCGTGCTGTAGTGCAAATAAAAAGGTTCGACCCTTTTTTGCTCCTTGAAATAGGGCTGCTTTATAATCAAGGATTAGTTTATATGGAAGAAGTTGTGAGTGAGCTTCCTTATTACCAGATATAACGCTAAGGTTCATGATCGGAATGATTCGAAATGATGTCTTACAGGGTAATTGCTTTGATAAACGATCAATAGTTCGTTCGGACTCAGCACAATCACTGCAAGTTGGGTCTACAAATAAATATAGTTCAATCATAACTTTTTCCTTTCCTAGTTTGTTATCTTTCTCTTCTATAACGACGCACTTACTAGATTATCATTTTTTTATAAAAATTCAATAAATTTGTTTTAGTACTCTTATTATACTGGGATGATAATTAAGTGTGGTATTATGTTTCTGGAACAATATGACAGACTGGAGATTGTTGTTTTATGGTAAAGAATTGGGATGACTTTTTATTTCCATATCAAGAAGCTTCAAAGGAATTAAAATTAAAATTACGTGGGATTCGCTCAGAGTACTTAGAACGTGGCGAACGCTCACCAATTGAGTTTGTTACTAGTAGAATTAAACCAATTGATAGTATCAAAGAAAAAATGCAGCGACGTCACATTGAGGAATCGCGCTTGTCTGAAGACATGGAAGATATTTGTGGATTGCGCATTATGTGTGAATTTCTTGATGATATTTACACAGTAGTAGACATTCTTAGAAAACGAAATGACATTAATATTTTAGAAGAACGGGATTACGTTAATAATGAAAAGGCCAGTGGCTACCGTTCATACCACATTGTATTTAATTATCCCTTGCAGTTAGTCGATGGGCAAAGGGATATTCTGGCTGAAATTCAAATTAGAACTTTAGCAATGAACTTTTGGGCTACCATTGAACATTCTTTAAATTATAAGCATCCTGATGTTTTTCCTCCTGAAGTTCATAAGAGGTTACAGGGGGCATCAGAAACCGCTTATAAGTTGGATGAAGAAATGTTAGAGATTAAACAAGAGTTAGATCGAGATCTTAAGGATCAAAACGATAAACACGATAAACACGAATCGAGGGACCAAAAATGAAAATTGCAATTTATAGTAACGATGGTGAGACCTCGAGTCGAATTGCATCGGAATTATCAAAAGAGATTGAAAATGCAAAAGATTTAGAAATTGATGAACTTAATCCTGAAATTGTAATTTCCGTTGGTGGAGATGGTACGTTACTTTCTGCTTTTCATCATTACGATGATTTGACTGACAAGATTAGGTTCGTTGGAATTCACACGGGTCATTTGGGATTTTATACTGACTGGCGTGATACTGAAGTGACCCAGTTGGTTGAAAGTTTGAAGCATGATAATGGTCAAAGTGTTAGCTATCCCTTATTAGATATCGAAGTAGATTATGCTGATGGTGGCCAACCAGATTATATGATTGCGCTAAATGAGGCTACCTTTAAAAAACTGTTCGGAACGATGGTGGCCAAAGTCTTCATCAAAGGAGAACTTTTTGAAAACTTTCGTGGCGATGGATTATGTATTTCAACTCCCACTGGATCAACCGCATACAATAAATCAGTAGGGGGAGCAATTATTTCGCCTAAGTTCAATTCAATTCAAGTGGCTGAGATGGCTTCAATTAATAACCGGGTTTTTCGAACGATTGGTTCACCGATCATTATTCCACCAACTGAATCTATTACGATTGTGCCAGAGGTATCACTCCATAACGTTCTAACATATGACCAGTTATTAATTAAAGATCGTCCAATTAAGTCCATTAAATTCAAAATTTCCAAACGAAGAATTTATTTTGCCAAATATCGTCACACTCATTTTTGGCAGCGGGTAAGTAATTCATTCATTGGGGAAACCCTTGACGATGATTAGTTTTGATTGGATTTATGATGAATATAAACCCATGAAAGTCAGAACGTTTGTGATGAAAAATGGGGTTACCAGATCGCTGCTTAAAAGTATTCGTTATCATGGTGGTCACTTGATGGTAAATAGTAGGGATGTTTATACTAGTTTTGAATTATCACGTGGTGATCGAGTTAAGGTTATTTTGCCACCTGAAGAACAAAATGATTTTTTGCAGGTTTCAAATTTACCGATTAAGATTTTATTTGAAAATGATAATTTTTTGGTAATTGATAAGCCGGTCGGAGTTGCTTCAGTTCCTTCACATATTTATCCTAATGACACAATTTTAAATCGTGTTTTAGGTTATTATGTTCGTAATGATTATCCAAGTAAGAAGGTTCACATCGTTAATCGGCTTGATCGTGATACGAGTGGTCCGGTTATTTTTGCTAAGAATCATTTAGCTCATTCGGTACTTGATAAGCAACTGAAAGACCGACAGGTAAAAAAATATTATGTTGCCGTTGTGTTAGGTGAACTTAACATCAAGCATGGGCAGATTGTGCTCCCAATTGGTAGAAAACCAGGATCATTTATCGAACGAGAAGTCAGAAATGACGGCAAATATTGTCGAACTGAATTTTGGACATTGAAGGTTAATAATGGAATGTCGTTGGTCAAAATTAGGTTGCATACGGGGCGAACACATCAAATTCGGGTTCATTTTGCAAGAATTGGCTATCCGCTTGTGGGAGACTGGCTATACAATCCTTACGAACACAGCAATAAACGGCAAAAATTACATTGTTATCAGACAATTTTTTTTGATCCGTTTGAAAAAAAAGACGTCAAAGTCGAATCCCAAATTCCTAGTGATTTTAAAGAGTTGTTGAATTAAGATTTATTGATTTTTATAATATTTGGTTAGCTAAAACGTATAATTCTAGGACACCAGTGTCCTAGAATTTTATTTTTTCATGAGTTAAAGATGAGCCAAAATAAATAATTAAGTAAATTGGGGTAGACATTTTTAAGATTTCACTTTAGAATAATTACTATTAATATTGTTTATATTTTTATTAATTTTTGATCGTTAGATGTTATACTTAATTATGATGTTACAGTTTTGAAAAGGAGAGATAATTGATGAAGAAGCTCATTAAGAAGCACAACCAAATGGCTCTTAGTACTGGAGAAACTAAACGCCGTAACAAATTGGTGAAAACCAAAAAGGGCTGGATGAAAGTAGCTATGGGTACGGTCTTTGCCAGTGCGGCATTGTTCACGTTTAACTTAAATAGTTCAGTAAATGCTGATAAGGTAAGTACTGTCCCAGTTTCTGAAAGTGAACCGGCTTCAAATGTTCAACCAAAGAAGGAAATTGTTCAAGAACAACCAACAGTTGCAAGCACTAATCAAACCCAAAACAACAGTGGTTCAGCCCAAGTGGAAAACACTAATAAGACTGCCACTCAGTTACAACAAGCAGAATCAGTAAATGGTGAGACAAATACAGAAGTTAAGAATTCTTCTGAAACAAATGTACATACACCAACATTACAATCAAGTGATTCTAAACAATCTCAGAACGAAAATGAAGTTACTACTGATAATCAACAATCAACTAAGACTGATCAATCAGTTCAAACTAACTCATTAAATGATAGTAATGCTGTTTCAAAATCGACCGAGACTAATAATGTCAAAGATCAGAATAATTCTAATGAACAGCAACAATCACCAAAAGTTTCAGAGACTAGTGATCAAAAGCAAGTAACTAAAACTCCTAAGGCTGATGATAGTCAACAATCAGTACAGAATTCTGAAGTTGCTCTCAAGGCAGCTGATAATGCTGAAAACGAGAACAAAGTTTCTGAAAATAATAATGAGCATCAACAGAATGCAGATCAAAATCAAAACGTTAACTTAAAGGCTGACGTTGCCACTCCAGATAAGCAGATTGGTCCTGGTTATTATGATTCAAGCGTTGAAAACAACGTAAATCAAAACGTGCAACGCCCATCACAATATACTAATTTTAATGTTTCAAATAACACTAATTTTGCCAGTTATACTCAGGACTTTATTAATAAGGTGACTCCTGGTGCAATTGCTGGATGGAAGAAATATGGTGTTTTACCATCAATTTCAATCGCTCAGGCCATCATTGAAAGTGGTTGGGGGAGATCTGGATTAGCCGTTAAGGGTAACAATTTATTTGGAATCAAGGGTTCTTATAACGGTCAATCAATCTACTTTCCAACTCAAGAATACATCAATGGACACTGGGTTACTGTTCAAGCAGCCTTTAGATTATACCCAAGCTGGGCTGCAAGCATTGAAGACCATGGTGCTTTCTTAAGAGACAACCCACGTTACAGCAACTTACTTGGCGTACGAGATTACGTGAGTGTAGCCTATGCTTTACAAAATGATGGATATGCGACTGATCCTAGTTATGCTCAGACACTTATTAACTGTGTCCGTAACTATAATTTAACTAGCATCGATCAAATCGCCTTTCAAGATGAAGGTAATCCACTACCAGCTCCTGATGTTAAGCCAGCTTCTGGTACTTATACCTTCAGTCAAACCACCAATATTAGAACTTCACCAAGTCTAAGTGCTCCAGTTGTAGGACAATATAAGGCTGGAGAAAGTGTCATTTACAATGGGACTGTTGATGCTGATGGATATACATGGTTAAGATACAAATCATATTCTGGTGATGATTTGTATGTTGCTAAGGTAAGCGACGTACCAGCCTCAAATCCAGAGTCAAATGTCACACCAGCTTCTGGAACCTATACATTCGGTCAAACTACTAACATTAGAACTGCTCCAAGTACTAGTTCTCAGATTGTAGGTCAATACGATGCTGGTGAGCGAGTTGTTTATGATGGTACTGTCCAAGCCGATGGATACACATGGCTAAGATATCGTGGTGGATCAGGTGCCTATCGTTATGTTGCTAAATTAAGCAATACTTCCACTCCCGCACCTAACCCAGATGCAAACGTTAAGCAAGAATCAGGGATGTATACCTTTAATCAAACTACCAACATTAGAACTGCTCCAAGTACTAGTTCACAAGTTGTGGGACAGTACGATGCCGGTGAGCGAGTTGTTTATGATGGTACTGTTAATGCCGATGGATACACTTGGTTAAGATATAAGGCAGCTTCAGGTGCCTACCGTTACGTTGCTAAACTAGATAACAATACTTCAACTCCAAATAACCAACCAAATGTCACTGAAACTTCAGGTACCTATACTTTTGGCCAGACTACTAATATTAGAACTTCACCAAGTACTAATTCACAGGTTGTAGGCCAATATAATGCCGGTGAACGGGTTGTTTATGATGGCAAAGTAATTGCTAATGGATACACATGGCTAAGATATCGTGGTGGATCAGGTGCCTACCGTTATGTTGCGGAATTAGGAAATGGTTCTGCTTCTGGTAATAATCAATCAAACGTTACTCCAACTTCTGGACGATTTACCTTCAGACATGCTACTAACATTAGAACTTCACCAAATACCAGTTCACAAATTGTAGGTCAATACGATGCTGGAGAAAGCGTTGTTTATGATGGCAAAGTAATTGCTAATGGATACACTTGGTTAAGATACCGAGCAGCTTCAGGTGCATATCGTTACGTTGCCGACTTGAACTAAAATTAATTAGGTGAAAATAATTTTTAGGAACACCCTTAAACATTTTCAAATAAATGAAATGGAGTATGGATTATGAACTTAAAGAAAGTAACCTCACTAATTTTAATTAGTTTTGCAATGGTCACCATGGGAGTGTTTGTGCCTAATGTGGGACATGTTAATGCGCAAACTACTCAATTTGCACAGGGTAATAGTGGTCAAGGGGAGATTGTAGTTCACTACGTTGATCAAAATGGTCAAGTAATTCGTCCTGCAACCACCGCCATGGGAGCAACTGGTAGTACCTATATTGCGTCGATTCCTAACATTCCTGGATACAAGTATTCTAGTATTCAAAATGGACAAAATAATAGTAATGGCCCCCAAATGACATTTGGTGGTAGTGATAGTTCGACAGATATTATGGAAATGACGATTATTTATTCATCAACTGGTAACAGTACGGCAAATAATAAACAACCTAACCGTGCTAATGCTGGTGTGAGTTCCAATGGTAATAATGGTAGTCAGACTAATGTTAAGAATAAAGATAATAACGGGACTAGTGATAGTTCAGCTACTGGCACCCAGAAAAATGCTACTAGTAATAATCAGACAAATGAAAAAGCCAAGGATCAATCAAAGGCCAAAGATAATTCCCAAAAAACCAATGCTGATAAGAATGCCAAGGATAAAAAGAATCAATCTGATAAGAAGAATCAGAAAAATAAAAAGGCAAAAAAAGATCATGACAAAAATGATGCTAAGCACGAGAAAAAAGATGGGAGCATTACTCCCTGGGTAGTTGGAGGAATTATTGTGGTGGTAGTTGCTGGAGTTGGGGCTTTTCTATGGCACAAGTTCAGAGGACCACGTCATTTTGAGCATTAAAAAAGTTCATTGATTGGAGAAAAACAAATAATCCCGTAACGCTAGTTTTTAGCGGTACGGGATTATTTTTATAGCTGAAGCTATTTTTTGTTAATTATAATATTGGTATCAGCAATCTTTTGGACCTTATCCAATTCATCTTTGGACTCTACGAGTGGAATTAACTGAAGATTCTGATAATTTTTTATTTTTGCAGATAAACTTTCTATTCTGGTTGATGCAACTACTCCAGCAAAGTTATTGTTATCAATCCAGTTCAGAGTATCAGTCCAATTTTTTTCAATTATTTGATCAAATGCAGGTGAAAAATACAGTTGCATGCCGCCTGCTGCTGCCATCAAAATTTCCATGGCCTCTAAGTCGACTTTATTTTGGTCATTTAAAGCACCAATAATGACACCATCAACACCTAACTCTTGGCATTGGAAAAGATCATCTTCCATGATTTTTATCTCAGAATCATTAAAGGTACTAGTATTATTATTTGATGAAATTAAGACGTCGAGGCTTCGCTTTTTTTCGTGAGCATATTTACATGCTTCTGCGATAAATCCACGACTGGGGGTCATCATTTCCTGATTAATTGCAATTTTTAATTGAGAACTTTCAAGTTCAGCAGATACCTCTCTAAATTTTGATACAAGTGGTTCAACGATTGTCATATAAACTACCTCCTGCAACAATTATAACTATTATAGATCTGAATTGACATCGATTTTGCGCTTAAATGGAATTAGACGCGTGATATAATTGAAAAAGAAAGTTATTGAACGAATTATTGGAGGATGTAAATGACTAATCATATTGCATTATTTGAACCATTAATGCCAGCTAATACTGGCAATATTGCAAGAACATGTGCGGGAACTGATACCGTTCTTGATTTAATTAAACCGTTGGGTTTTTCGGTTGATGATAAACACTTAAAGAGAGCTGGATTAGATTACTGGGATAAGGTTAAGATCAATTATCACGAAAATCTTCCTGAATTTTTAAAAACCATTCCAGACAAGCAAAGGTTGTTTTTGGTTTCAAAGTTTGGGAAAAAGGTGTATACAGATCCTAATTATAGTGATGATAACGTGGATTATTATTTTTTGTTTGGAAAAGAAACGACGGGATTGCCCGAAAACTTTGAACGTCAGTATTCCAAACAAGCGATTAGAATTCCACAAGATGATTCTCATATTCGAGCATTGAATTTATCGAACACTTGTGCGATTGTAATATATGAGGCTTTAAGGCAACAGAAATTTGCTGGACTTGAAGTGACTCATACGTATGAGCACGATAAATTAAAATAATGCGAAGGGGTGCCTTAGTTGGCTCAACGAAAAACAAAACGTAAAACTACAAAGCGTAAGACAACGAGAAAACGTCGTCCAAGGAAAAAAAGAAATTCTGTGTGGACCAAATTAAAAAACTTTTGCGGTGAAAAGAAATTAAATATTATTGGTTTGATTTTTCTGTTGATAGCCGTTTTAGGATTTTTCAGCTTAGGAATGGCGGGAACTTTGTTTGCTAATGTATTTCGGTTAGTGGTTGGGAACGCCTACCAGGTTTTGGCAATTTTTCTAGGTGTTTTTGGCATCTTATTGCTTCTGGGAATTAAGATTCCTCGAATCGATTACCATTATATTTTGGGTTTTTTGATAGCATTTATTGGTTGGATTTTAAACTTATCCATTACCTTTTCGAATTCTTTAAATTCCCATGTTAACTTTGTGTCCACAACCTTCAATGCGTTACTTTCTGATATTACTAACGGTGTCTCTACTAGTAACGTTGGGGGTGGGATGATTGGCGCTACGTTATTATCTTTTTTCGATACCCTTATCTCGTTAGTTGGGACTTTGATCCTTGCTTACAGTTTAATGGTCGTTGGAGCGATCATCTTCTTTAAACTACCAGTTATTAAGTGGCTCAAAGGCTTTTTGACTTGGTCAGCTAAGTGGTTTACTGCGATTATTGCGTCATTTAATCGGGCGCACCTGAATAATCAAGAGCGACGAAATAATCGAAAATTACAAAAGCAGCAATCAGCAAAGACAAATCAGTTTCAAGATTATCTAGGACATCAAAAAGAAAATGAGAAGAACAGTTCGAAGTCTCAAGCATCCGTTAATTCACCAACTGTTCCAGTCAATAAGCCAACGGAACATGTTGGTGTTAAACAAGATGAAAATACTCCTCACATAACGGTTGCAAGTAAGAAGCCTAAACGGAATCATTTTGATAATGAAACCAAAACGAGTTTACCAACTTTTGAAAATAATTCTTCTGGTAACCACTATCAACTTCCTTCAACTAATCTCCTTACTAAAGTGCCAGAGCAAGATCAGACAGCAGAATATAATGCGATCGATAAAAATACGAAAATTCTACAAAAGACTTTAAAGAGTTTCGGGGTTGATGCTGAGGTAAAAAATGTAAGCTTAGGACCATCGGTTACCGAATATGAGTTGCATCCAGCAATTGGTGTAAAAGTTTCTAAAATTGTCAATTTGAGTGATGATATTGCACTTGCATTAGCAGCAAAAGACATCAGGATTGAAGCACCAATTCCAGGCAAATCTTTAATTGGGATCGAAGTTCCTAATAAAGCAATTTCGACCGTTTCGTTTCGGGATGTATTTGAAAATCAGACCGGCAATAACCATGGTATTTTAAATGTTCCTTTGGGTAAAAACGTTAACGGTGACGTTGTTTCTTGCGATATTACCAAGATGCCTCATTTGTTAATTGCGGGATCAACTGGAAGTGGTAAGTCGGTTGCAATTAATTCAATTCTCACTAGTATTCTTTTAAAAGCTACTCCCGACCAGGTTAAATTTATGTTAATTGACCCTAAGAAAGTTGAGTTGGGTGTTTATAATGGGATTCCTCATCTTTTAAGCCCAGTGGTTTCAGATCCTAAGAAAGCCGCTCGCGCTCTTCATAAAGTGGTTGATGAAATGGAACATCGTTATGAGATGTTTGCCCAGACAGGTCAACGTAAAATTAGTGGATATAATAAGTATATTCAAGAAAAGAATCGGACTGAAGGTACGGCTCTTCCAACTCTCCCATACATTGTAGTGGTTGTTGATGAACTAGCTGATTTAATGATGACGGTCTCAAATGAAGTGGAGAGTGCCATCATTAGACTAGCTCAGATGGGAAGAGCAGCTGGGGTTCATATGATTTTGGCAACTCAACGTCCGTCAGTTGATGTTATTACCGGATTGATTAAAGCTAATGTCCCATCAAGAATCGCTTTTGCGGTATCAAGTGGAGTTGATTCAAGAACAATTTTAGATACAAATGGAGCTGAAAAATTACTTGGGAGGGGTGATATGCTGTATCTCCCGATCGATCAAAACATTCCAGCGCGTGTCCAAGGTTCCTTTATTTCTGATAGTGATGTTGAAAACGTGATTGATTTTGTCAAGAAACAAGCTGAGCCAGAATATGATGACTCAATGATGGTTACTGATGCTGAAATTAAAGAAGAAGAAAAAGACGATGATGAGGATGATCTATTTGATGATGCTCTGAAATTTGTTGTAAAAGAACAAAAAGCCAGTACGTCGATGATTCAACGTCAGTTTCGAATTGGTTATAATCGGGCGGCTCGGATTGTTGATGATATGGAACAACGTGGGTATATTGGACCACAGCATGGAAGTAAACCTAGAGACGTCTATAAGAAGCCTTCTTCTGATGATGAAAAATAAAAAGACACTCTGAATTTGCTTCAGAATGCCCTAAAACGATATTATTAATTTACATGCCACCAAAGAAAGCAGCTGCTGATCCAGCAACCACTGATAAAATGGTTGCAATAATCATTAACCAAACAAAGATCATTAAGATCTTTTGAAACGTTGTTTTATCTTTCCATTTATTCAAAGTATCCACCACTTTCAGTATTCATACTGTCACAATTCTAACTTTGAACTAAAAATATTGCAAATCACTTATTATACCTAATTTACGAGGTTAAAAATGGTCAATTATATATCTAATCTACATTTATTAGTGGAGTCATTAATTAAGCCTTTATTACTTTTCATTATTATTGGTTTTATTATTATTTTTTTTAAGCGCATTACTAAAAATCGGATGTTTCAACGGCTGAGTGTTCTTGATTCATTTCCAATCATTGGAATTTGGTTAGTTCATGTCATTACTATGACGAGTCATGGATTTTCGTTTTTGCCATTATTCATTTTGGCTTGGATGATAATTGGGATTATCTTTTTGTTTTACCGAGTGATCGATGAAGGACAGTTGTTGCCAAAACAATTTTTAGTTAATTTTTGGCGAATAAGTGACATTTATTGGATAATTATTTTTATATTTTCTTTGATTGTAAAAATTATTATAATACACTGATATAAAAGCATTCCTGGGATTTGTTTTCCGGAGTGCTTTTATTTTTTGTGGATTTTTATGGAGGCAAAGTGGTAGGAAGTGGTTTATTGTGGTAAACTAAATTTATATTTAGGGGAGAAGGGAATGATGAATTATGTTCATGGGCGAATATCGACATAACATCGATGCCAAGGGACGTCTCATCATTCCCGCTAAATTTAGAGATTTATTAGGAGATAAATTTGTCATTACTCGTGGTTTAGATGGCTGTCTTTTTGGGTATACCGAGAATGAATGGCAAAAAGTTCAGGATAAGATTAATGAACTGCCCTTTAACAAAAAAGATGCGCGAATGTTTGCACGTTTTTTCTTTTCTGCGGCCACTGAATGTGATATTGATAAACAAGGCCGAGTCAATATCCCGACCGCTCTTTGTAAGTATGCCGACCTGACCAAAAGCTGTGTTTTGGCTGGAGTATCGACTAGGTTTGAAATTTGGGATGCTTCTAAGTGGGATAGTTATACGGATGAGGCTGCGAGTGAGTTCAGCGATATTGCTGAAAATTTACTTGATGTCTAACTTGAGGTGAATTTTAATGTCTACGTTTAAACATCAAACGGTTTTATTAAATGAGGCTATTCGTGGTCTGAATGTTAAGCCCAATGGAATCTATGTTGATTGTACTCTTGGAGGCGGAGGCCATAGTTCTAAGATCTTGTCGGAACTAAAAAAGGGTCATTTATACGCTTTTGATCAAGATCAAGTTGCCATTGATTATAATCAGTCACATTTAGAAAAGTTCTTAAAAGATAATGAAATTACTTTTATTCATGATAATTTTAGAAATTTTAAACGTGATTTGAAGCGTTATGATGTCGTTGGAATTGATGGGGTTGTTTATGATTTAGGAGTTTCTTCACCTCAACTTGATGATGCCGAGCGAGGCTTTAGTTATCAAAAGGATGCTCGTCTTGATATGCGGATGGATCAAAGAAATGATCTAGATGCTTGGGAAGTTATTAATCACTGGTCGTATGAAAAGTTAGTAAAAATTTTTTATCGGTATGGTGAGGAAAAGTTTTCTAAACAAATTGCTCGTAGTATTGAAAAAATTAGAGCTGATCATCCAATTGATACTACAAGTCAGTTAGCTGAAATCATTAAGGATGCCATTCCAGCTCCAGCACGAAGACATGGTGGTAACCCAGCTAAGCGCGTTTTTCAAGCCGTACGAATTGCTGTTAATGATGAGCTAGGCGCTTTAGAAGATTCACTTGAGCAGGCGTTAGATATGTTAAATGTTCATGGTCGGATTAGTGTAATCACGTTTCAATCGCTTGAAGATCGTTTGGTAAAGGGGATTTTTAAAGAAAAAACCACCATTCAAGATTTACCTCATGATTTACCAGTCATACCGGATTCAATGCAACCAAAGTTTAAAATGGTCCAAAGAAAACCAATTTTACCCAGTGCTGATGAACTTAGTCAAAATCATCGATCGCACAGTGCCAAACTCAGAATCATTGAGAAAATTAAATAGGAGGTGGGAACTTTGGCACAAAATGGTCTAGCAAAAAAAGAATATTCAAATGGAAACGCGTATGAAACATATCGAAGAAATCAGATCAATTCAAAGCGAGTTACTACTCCCCAAAGAGAACATAAGTTCAGTCCTAAGCTGGAAATTACAATTTTAGTAGTTGGATGTGCGATGATATTCTTAATGTCGGTCGCATTGGTTTGGACAAGAATTTCACTTTCAGGTGCCCAACAAACGTTGCAAGATACTGAGAGCCGATCAACAAGAATACATAATACCAATACCGGACTTAAGCAACAGATTGATGAACTTCAAAGTAGTTCACGTTTAGATAAGGTTGCTAAGGGATCGGGATTAAAACTTTCAAATGATCAAATAAGGAACGTCACAAAATGAATAAAAAACAAGAGCAGATAAAAAATCGGAAAAATGCGATTGCTAATCGAAAAAAATTTGGGATGTATTTTCGGATTTTAGTAATTGTAGTTTTCCTGTTGATTTTCGGCTTTTTTTTTAAAAAAGCAATTTTCAAAAGTGCGAATCACGTTAATTTGGCACAGCAAACAAAGAGTTTGTATGCCCAAACTAACGTGATTAAGTCTAAACGTGGAACCATCTATGATAACAATAATCAAGCGTTGGCTGAGGATACTAGTACTTACTCGATTTATGCTATTTTAAACAAGTCGCAAAAGACTAGAGATAATAAACCAGATTATGTAACTAATCCTGAAAAAACCGCTAGGGTCCTTTCTGAAAACTTACCGATTAGTTACAAAGAGGCCCTTAGGACTCTTAAACCAAAGAAACAAGCTTTTCAGGTTGAATTTGGAAATCCAGGAAAAAACATTTCTTTAGTTGATAAACAAAAAATTGTTTCTCATCATTTGCCCGGCATCAAATTTGTTCAACAACAGAGTCGATTATATCCAAATGGGGTATTTGCATCTCACATTGTTGGGTTGGCCTCTCCAGTTACCAATAACAAAACTAAGGAAACAAATTTAGTGGGACAAATGGGCCTTGAAAAGTCATTTAATAAAGTTCTGAGTGGGACAAATGGGTATGAAGAAGTAAGACATGATAATTATGGTTACGAAGTACCTGATGATAATAAGAAAGAACGACCAGTGGTTAACGGAAATAGTGTTCATACCACAATTGATTCTCGACTAGAATTTCTACTTGAAAACCAGATGAGTGAGGTACAGTCACAGGTTCATCCAAAGAGTATGAATGCTATGTTAATTGATGCTAAGACCGGGAAAGTTTTAGCCGCCGCTCAACGACCAACTTTCAATGCTACAACTGGCAAGGGATTAGGTGGAATTTGGCGAAATACATTAACCCAAGATGCTTTTGAGCCAGGTTCAACTATGAAGATTTTTACGTTAGCCGCTTCAATTGATAGTGGTAATTTCCATGGAAATGAGCGTTATTTATCAGGTAAATATGATATTGATGGTAAGATTGTGCCCGATTGGCTGCCAACAGGATGGGGAATGATCACTTATAATAAGGGATTTGCTTTGTCTAGTAACGTTGCCATGGCACATTTGGAACAACAGATGGGACCAAAGACTTGGAAAGATTATATTAATCGATTCCAGTTTCTGAAGAATACTAATTCAGTTTTTGGTGATGATGATTCGGGGAATATGCAATTTAAGTTACCAATTGAACAGGCTAATACTGCCTTTGGTCAAGGTATTCAAGTAACCGCTTTGCAGATGGTGCAAGCCATGACGTCAGTTGCTAATAACGGGAAAATGATCAAGCCAAGGTTTGTTGATGATATAACCAATGATCACAATAAGGTGATTAAGAGTTATAAGGAAGAAACGTTGGGACATCCCATTAAACCTTCAACTGCTAAAGCCGTCCGAAAGCATATGGAAGATGTTGTTTATAAACCATATGGAATTGGTCAAGATTACAAGATTCCCGGATATCGAGTGGCCGCAAAGACCGGTACTGCTCAAGTAAGTAATGGATCTGGCGGTTATGAGAATGGTGACGATAGTTACCTGTATTCGGTTGCTGGAATGGTACCTTCTTCAAACCCAAGATACATTATGTACGTAAGTATGAAACAACCCACTTTAAACGGTGGAAAGACCGCTACCCAATTGATGGCGCAAATCTTCAATCCAGTTATGCAGCGGGCATTAACCCAAAATACAGATGATAATGCGCAAGTTCCAGATGTCGTTAGTCAAAAGACTGATGTGGCTAAAGACCAACTTAGTAAAAGTCATTTGGAGCCAATTGTGATTGGTGATGGTGACACGGTTACTAAGCAAAGTCCAACGGCGATTGGTGCTGGTTCAGGAGATAATCACGTTATTTTGATCACTAGCGGAGTATTAAAGATGCCTAGTCTTAAAGGTTGGAGCGAAAAAGACGTTCAAACGCTTAGTGATCAATTGGGTATCAAATTAAGTACTAGCGGTAAGGGAAAAGTAGAAAGTCAGAGTATCAATGTAGGTCAAAGAATTACCCCCAAAGCTACGTTGACAGTTAAATTAAAATAAATTTTGAGAGGATGAAAAGTGATGGATTGGTTAATTCCACTAATTGGAGGATTTATTATTACACTGGGACTAACGCCAGTATTAATAAGTTATTTTAGATCAAAGCATGAAGGTCAGATGATCAGGGAGGAAGGTCCCAGCTGGCATGAAAGTAAGAGTGGAACACCCACAATGGGAGGATTAGGTTTCATAATTGCAATCGTCATTACGTGCTTGATCTATGGATTAGTAGTTAGCCAATTGAAGTCAACGTTACTCATCCTAATCTTTGTTCTTGTTTTTTATGGACTAATTGGGATGTGGGATGACTCAATTAAACTTTTTAAGCGTCAAAATGAAGGATTCAAAGCTTGGCAAAAGTTCTTGCTTCAAGTCATTGGAGCACTGGTATTTGCTTGGGTTTACTATGCTGATGGATTTCCAATGTCAATTCGCTTTTTTAACCTCGGCGAGATTCCATTAGGGTATTTCTATGTTTTGTTTATCATTTTTTGGCTTGCGGGCTTTTCTAACGCCGTTAACCTCACGGATGGATTGGATGGATTGGTAAGTGGATTATCAATTATAGCTTTTGGAGCTTATGCCGTTGTCGCTCATTTCCAACACCAGTTTGAGGTTGAAATTTTTTGCATGGCAGTTGCAGGTGCGCTTATCGCATTTCTGCTTTTTAATCACAAGCCTGCCAAGATCTTTATGGGTGACATGGGTTCCCTAGCATTGGGTGGTGCTTTAGCTGCCGTTTCAATTTTGCTTCACCATGAACTTTCGTTATTATGGGTTGGATTAGTATTCGTTGTTGAAACTGCCAGTGTCATCTTACAAGTTACATCATTTAAACTAACTGGAAAAAGAATTTTTAAGATGACTCCCATTCATCATACCTTTGAGTTGATGGGCTGGAGTGAATGGAAGATTGATATTGTCTTTTGGCTAGTAGGTTTGTTTACTGCGATCACTGGCGTTATTACAATGATTTAATTTTTAGGGAGCTTAATTTTAATTATGAAAAACGTGGACAATTATAAAGATAAAAATATTTTAGTTTTTGGGGCTGGCATGAGTGGAACCAATGCTGCTAAACTATTGGTTAAGCTGGGAGCAAATGTCACTTTAACTGATGCAAAACCAGCTGATCAAATTAAAGAATATGATGAATTAAAAGCAGATGGTGTAAGAGTAGTAGCAGGTAAATCACCTCTTTCCCTATTAGATGGAATTGATCTAATGGTCAAAAATCCTGGCATTCCATACGATAATGATTTGGTTAAAGCCGCTCAAGATAAAAACATTCCGATCATTGTGGAATTGGAACTTGCAGCAGAAATCTCAGATGCTCCGATTGTTGGGGTCACGGGTAGTAACGGAAAAACCACCACTACCACCATGATTACTAAAATGTTGCAAGCGGGCAAAAGAGATGGAAGGGCCCTAGATGGTGGAAATATTGGAATTCCTGCCACCAAGGTAGCTCAAGAAGTTAATAAGAATGATGTCTTAGTATTAGAAATTTCGAGTTTTATGTTACTGGGGACTCCTAAACTTCATCCGCATATTGCTGTCATTACTAATATTTTTTCCAACCATTTGGATTACCACAAAACACGTGAAAATTACGTAAATGCTAAGATGCAGATTACTAAAAATCAAACCAAAGATGATTTTCTTGTCATGAATTTTGATAGTGCTGAATGGCGAGAATTAAGCAAGCGTAGTAAAGCTCAAATCGTTCCATTTTCACTCACTGATAAGTACAAAAATGGAGCCTACGTTTCTAATGGCGATATTTACTTTAAAGATGAATTTATTATGCACAAAAAAGACATTCGGGTTCCGGGTGAACAAAACGTTCAAAATGCCTTAGCCGCAATTGCGGTAGCTAAACTGTATAAAATCTCTACTGAAGCGATTGTTTCAGTATTAAAGAATTTTGGTGGAGTTAGACATCGTGTTCAATACGTTTTAACTGCTGACGATCGTGAGTTCTATAACGATTCTAAGGCAACCGACATTGAGGCCACCCAAATGGCTCTAAGAGGATTTGATGAACCGATCGTTTTGTTAGCAGGTGGGCTAGATCGTGGCTATACTTTTGATAAACTGGTTCCTGATTTTAAATCTAATTTAGCGGGAATTGTTTTATTTGGTGAAACCGCTGACTTGTTAGAAGATGCTGCCAAAAAAGCCGGTGTTCCACAAATTAAAAAAGTTAAAGACCTTGATGAAGCCGTACCAGAGGCGGTTAAGATGAGTAAACCAGGTGATATCATATTGCTGTCACCGGCTAACGCAAGTTGGGATCAATTTGCAACTTATCGTGATCGTGGGGATGAATTCATCAAAGATGTAGAGAAGTTAACTGGTAAAAAGGAGACTAAATAATGAGAATGATTGTATCCGGGGGAGGAACTGGTGGACATATCTATCCAGCACTTGCCCTAATTGACGCGTTAAAAGCTCAAAAGCCTCATTCAGAGGTTTTGTACGTTGGGTCCGATCGCGGATTGGAAGGTAAAATTGTTCCAGAAAAGGGAATAAAATTTGATGCCTTAAAAATTCAAGGATTCAAACGGAAGTTGTTTAGTCTGTATAATTTTAAAACGATTTGGTTGTTTTTAAAAAGCGTCCAAGAATCAAAAAAAATCATTAAAAAGTTTAAACCTGATGTTGTGGTTGGCACCGGTGGGTATGTTTGTGGAGCTGTAGTATATGCTGCAGCTAAGTTAGGAATTCCAACCGTTATTCATGAGCAAAATAGTGTTGTTGGTCTCACTAATCGCTTTTTGAGTCGTTATGTAGATGAAATTGCCATTGCTTTTGACGATGCTCGAAAACAGTTTCCCGAAAATAAAGTTATTTTCACTGGCAATCCACGGGCGCAGCAGGTGGCTAATATGAAAAGCGATTTTAAGTGGAGTGAGTTTGGTTTAAAAGATGATGTTCCAACGGTGTTGATATTTGGTGGAAGCCAGGGAGCACTAAAAATTAATTCATCAACGGTAGAAGCAATCCCTGAATTTGACCGACGAAAATACCAAGTTGTTTTTGTTACCGGCCAGAAGCGATATCAAGGTGTTAAAAATGATTTAAAAAACGTTAAAATTAACGATAATATTGCCGTTTTACCTTATATTTCAAATATGCCAGCGGTTCTGCCTAAAGTTGATTTAATTGTTGGACGTGCTGGTGCCACTAGTATTGCAGAAATAACTGCCATTGGGATTCCGGCCATTTTAATTCCAAGTCCCTATGTTACCGCGGATCATCAAACTAAGAACGCGATGAGTCTCGTAAAAAATAATGCCGCGATGATTTTGACTGAAAAAGATTTGAATGGGCAATCTTTAGTGACAAAAGTCGATTCTTTAATGCATAACACTGAATTAAGAAAGCAAATGGCTACTAACTCATATGATATGGGAGTTCGTGATGCCGCTGACAAACTTTTAGGCGTTTGTGAGCAGGCAATTGAGAAGCATCATAAAAAAGCTTAACGGGTGATCTTAATGAAAACTAGCGATAATGATTCCAATTCATCAGGTCGGTTGGAGAAGTACCAGGAGAGAAAACAAAGGAAGAATAGTCGGTATCGAGTTGGACACAAAATTCCTGGGATTAGAAAGCAACAACGCAAACAATTAATTAGAGGATTTTTGCCAATCTTATTATTGTTTATAGTAGTAGCTTTAGTTTCGCTCTATTTGGTACTGCCATACAGTCGGGTTTCATCGATTAACATTCAAACCAATCATCAGTTAAAGGGCGAGAATATTAAAGATCTGATACCATTTCGAGTTGGAGATTCGTTGCTAATGGTAAAGAGAAACAAAGCTAAGGCCCAAAAGTACGTGTTAACTCATAATGCGCAGGTTAAGCACGTTGATTTTTCTTTTAAAAAGCATAATCAATTGATGGTAAGTGTAGATGGATATTCGAATCCGGAGTACATTTTTAAAGCTGGGAAGTATTATCCAGTCTATCCGTCAGGTCATGTTTCCAGCGAAGCAGTTAAAATTGATGATCCTAACAATATCTGCACTGTTTCTGGATTTAAGCCAGGAAATGAAATTAGAAATGTGTTAAAGCAATACAAAAAGATTAGTCCATCAATTAGGAATCAGATTAAAGAGTTAAAAAATGCTAATACTAAAAGTAATCCGGAGCGGATTCAAATTTTGATGAAAGATGGAAATGAGATTTACGTCAAAATCAGTACTATGGCAGATAAGATGGCTTACTATCCTGCAATTGCGAAGAGCCTGAAACAAAAGAGCGTGGTTAACATGGAAGTGGGAGCATATTCCTATCCTTTGGGGGAATGAGAGCTCTTTATTAACGTTCATCATGTGTGTTAAAATTAAGTGAGATTATGGTATATTGGATAATCTGTTTCAATAGACCTTATATGGAGGTTCCAGATAATGAACGATTCAAATTTGTACATTGGTTTAGATATTGGAACTACTTCGATTAAAGTGATTGTGGCTGAAAAAGCTAATGGTCAAATGAATGTAATCGGAGTTGGTAATGAAAAATCAACTGGTGTTAGTCGTGGAGTTATTGTTGATATTGATAAGGCTTCAAATGCTATTGAGCGGGCCGTTAGTCAGGCTGAAGAAAAGGCAAGTGTCAAAATTAGCAATGTAATTGTGGGCATCCCAGCTGATCAGATTAAAATTGATAAATGTTCTGGGATGATTGAACTCCCCGACCAGTCTGAGGAAATCACAAACGATGATGTTGTTGACGTTTCTGAGTCTGCTATTGACACCAACCTTCCACCTGAACGTGAAGTGATCGATCTAACTCCAGATGAATTCATGGTGGACGGCTTTGACGGTATCCAAGATCCACGGGGCATGGTTGGAAATCGTCTGAAAATGAATGGCCGAATGATTAGTGGGCCTAAGACTATTATTCATAATATTAAAAAAGCCGTTACTAATGCTGGCTTGAATATTGAGGCATTGGTTGTCGATCCCCAGGCTGAAGGAAAATATATTTTAAGTGAATCAGAGCAAGAGTTTGGAACAATATTGATTGACCTAGGTGGAGGACAATCAACGGTTGCGGTTATTCATGACTTTGAACTCAAGTACGCCAATGTTGATCTTGAGGGTGGACAATACATAACTAAAGATATTTCTTCAGTATTAAACACTTCTGCCGCTAACGCTGAAAAGTTGAAGCGTGGATATGGATATGCTGATGTTGATCAAGCTAGTGAAGATAATGAGTTTCCAGTCGAAGTTGTTGGCCAAGGACAACCAGTTAATGTAAGTGAGAAATTATTAGCTGAAATTATCGAAGCACGAATCGATCAAATCTTTGGTAGACTCAAAGATGATCTTGATGGAGTTGAGGCATTAAGTCTTCCTGGTGGGATTGTGCTAACCGGTGGAATAGCTTCTATGCCAGGGATTGCTGAATTAGCCGCTAATACCTTTGGTGTTAATGTCAGGGTTTATATTCCCGACCAAATTGGTTTAAGACATCCCTCACTATCGTTAGCATTATCATTAGTTAATTATGGTGGTAATTTAAGTCAAATTGAACGGTTAGTACGTTCAGCATTTGACCATGGTGAATTCGCCTATAATGACAACGGAAATGCCAGAGAAGTTGAACCTCAATCTAAACCAAGCGTATCTGGATCCATTCCCTTTAAGCAAAAACGTCAGAATAAAACGGCAAAACAAAAACGTGAAAAGAAACCAAAGAGTGATAAGAATTTAGGCGAAAAATTAAGTGGCATTGTACACCACTTTTTCGAGTAACGCGGGGGTATTGATAAAATATGGACTATTCAATGGATGCAAATAAAAATAATGGTGCAACAATTAAGGTCATTGGAGTTGGTGGCGGTGGTGGAAACGCCGTTAATCGAATGATCGAAGAGGGCGTTAAAGGAGTCGAATTTATTGCTGCCAATACTGACTTACAAGCTTTAGGAAGTTCTAAAGCAGAAACTAAGATTAATCTTGGACCCAAGCTCACCAAAGGATTAGGAGCTGGATCAAACCCAGAAGTTGGATCAAAAGCAGCTGAAGAAAGTGAAGAAGCCATTACTGATGCCTTACACGATGCTGACATGGTGTTTGTTACATCAGGAATGGGTGGTGGAACTGGAACTGGGGCAGCTCCGATTGTTGCCAAGATCGCTAAAGATGCTGGTGCATTGACAGTTGGGGTTGTGACTCGTCCTTTCGTTTTTGAGGGACCAAAACGTGATCATAACGCTACCGAAGGAATTGAAGCCCTTAAGCAAAACGTTGATACTTTAGTGGTGGTTTCAAATAACCGCTTGTTAGATATGGTTGATAAAAAAACTCCAATGATGGAAGCCTTTAAGGATGCTGATGACGTATTACGTCAGGGCGTTCAGGGAATCACTGATTTGATTACTAGTCCCGGGGTTGTTAATCTGGATTTTGCTGATGTAACAAGTGTAATGCAGAATCAAGGATCCGCTCTTATGGGAGTGGGTGCAGCAACCGGCGAAAACCGAACTGAAGAAGCAACTAAGAAAGCCATTAATTCGCCATTATTGGAAGTTTCAATCGACGGAGCTCAACAAGTCTTGCTGAATGTAACTGCCGGACCAGAATTATCACTTGCGGAGGCACAAGATGCCGCCAATATCGTATCTGATGCAACGTCAAATGATGTTAACATCTTCTTTGGAACCTCAATTGATGAAAATATGGGTGATGAAGTTAAAGTTTCGGTAGTTGCAACTGGAATCCAGACTGGGGATCCAGACCGTTCTGCTAGCCCAGCACTAACTAGGAAGAATCGTTCGAGTACCTTTGCTAGTCCTAAGACTGATAATGCTACTAAAGATAATTCAGCTGATTCTAGTAATGATGATCCGCTTCACAACTGGGACATTAGTGATAACCAAAACGAAGTTAGAAATGCTGATTCATCAGATAATGACAAGTTTTCTAACGTGGAAAAGCAAGACTTTGAACCATTTGAAACTGAAAATAATTCTGATTCAAATAATAATGATAGTGGAAACGACAATGATGATGTCCCTCCATTCTTCAGATATCGGAACCGAAATAATAAGCAATAGTATTCGGAGAGGAGCTAGTAATGTCATATAATTTTAAGCGTTTTTTTGGTCTCGATGATAATAACGAGACTTATGAAGACGACTACTCAAGCCAAAATAATGTTGATAGCGTTCGATCTGTAAAAAATAATCCGCGTAAAGTCGTATCAATGAGTAAAAGTGATATTTCTAATAGTAAAATTGCTGTTATGGAACCCCGAATTTATGCTGACGCAAAAAGTATTGCCAGTAAATTAATTGGTGGGAATGCTGTAATTGTTAAAATGGATGGGGTTAGTAATGAGTCCGTCAAAAGAATCGTTGATTTTTTAAATGGGACTATTTATGCTATTGATGGAAAAATAAGACGAATTGATGAGAAAATTTTTCTCTGTGCTCCTAATAATTTTGATATTGATGGCGCAATGGACGAAAAGTTCAATAGTCGGTTAGGATGATTTAGTTGATTACAGTAATTAATTGGATTGCACAGATTATTAATTATGCAATTCAGATCTATATGTTGGCAATCGTAATCGATGCTTTACTGACATGGTTTCCAGGTGCTTCACAGTCTCGATTTGGTCAGTTTTTGGGTCGGATTGTGAATCCTTTTTTAGAGTACTTTAATTTTGCTCACATTGGGATGTTAGGATTTGGGCCAATATTGGCCTTAGTTGTACTTCAACTTTTACAGTTTGGTGTAACCTACATTGGAAATATTATCATAAGTTTGGTCGCATAAAATGGGTGTTGAAAAGAATATTGAACAACATTTTAGAAAATCCGAATTACCGTTCCTTCAAACTGCAAGTGATTGGATTGATAGTGCGAATTCTGAGTATCGGCCAGTTCTTACTAGTTTTCTCAACTCAAGGGAGTGCTATTTACTTCAGACTTTGGTAAATCGTTATCCTAGTTTGAAGCTGTTGACGTTTGGTGGATATCAAAATGCTGAGATGAAACGAGGTCTGATTTATCCAGACTATTTTGTGCCGAAGTTTGATGATTATGAATTATCACTAATTGAGATTCAATATCCTGAAAAATTTGCGTCTATCCATCACAATCAAGTTCTTGGAAGTTTGATGGGAAGTGGAATTGAACGCAAAGTTCTCGGCGATATTTTGACCGACGGAGAACGTTGGCAATTTATTTGTGAGAATGAAATGGCTAAGTATTTGATAAGATCAGTTGATCGTATTGGTAAAGTAAAGGTTGATTTAAGCCAAATTAATTTTAGTCAAATTGTTCAGCAAAAAGATGACTGGATAGTAGATTTTGTTACTTTACCATCATTTCGTTTGGACGTTGTTATTTCGATTGGTTTTCATATCTCTAGAAGTATGGCTAAAGGTTTAATTGAACACGAAAAGGTTCGTTTAAATTGGTTTGAGTTTACTAAACCAAATTATGAAATTAAAGTTTCTGATATGATTTCTGTCAGAGGATACGGTAGAATAAAGGTAGTGGGATACAATGGCCACTCGAAAAAGGGAAAATTAAAAGCTGAGTTAAACGTAATAAAAAATAAATGAGGAGGGATATTATGACGCTAACGGCTCAAGATATTCATGATAAAAAGTTTTCACTAAAAATGAGAGGATACAGCATTGATGAAGTCAATGACTTTTTAGATCAACTCACTAAAGATTACCAAATTCTGCAAGATGAGAATGAGGAGCTTAAAAGATCATTAAAGAAAACCAAAAAAGACCTCACTTACTATGATGACCTAAAGAATTCTTTGAACCAATCGATTTTAGTTGCCCAAGAAGCAGCTGATAAGGTTAAAAAGGATGCAGAAAGTGATGCAAATGAAATCAAACAAAAGGCTCAAGAGCAAGCCGATTCTATTTTAACTGAAGCTACTGCTCAATCAAATGAAATCATGGGTAACACTTCGAAACAGGCTCAAAGTCTTTCGATTGCGACTGATGATTTTAGAAATAGTGTGAAGGATTTCCGTCAAAAGATGATTGGAATGCTTAAAAGTCAGTTAGACTTTGCCCAGAGTGAAGATTGGAATAAATTACTCGATTCAAGTAATTTTAGCAATTATGATGAGATTCAAGATGCTGTGAAGAATCTTGACAAGCAGGCTATTGGCAGTGTAAACTCATCTAGTAATGATTCTTCAAAGGGTGATCAATTTGTTGTGGAGTCGGTTTCAGGACCATACACGGATCCGACAGTTGAAATTTATCCCAATGATAAGCTACATAAATAATGATAGATTGAAGATAGAAAGTTGCTAATGGTCTTTTCAGCGAATTAGGGTTGGTGTGAGCCTAAAAAAGTAATTATTAGCAAAAGATCACTTCGTTAATAGTCTATGATGCAATGAGAAAATTAACGGTTGTTAATTTTGAATTTGGGTGGTACCACGAAGACTTCGTCCCTATTAGGGCGAAGTCTTTTTATTTTGAGGAGGATACTATGAGAATTAAGGATACGCTAAACTTGGGTAAAACTAAGTTTAAAATGAGAGGAAATCTTCCCGTTAAAGAGGTTGAACGGGAAAAAGTATGGGAAGATAATCAACTTTATCAACAACGGCAAAAACTGAATGAAGGCAAACCATCGTTTGTATTACACGATGGACCTCCGTATGCTAACGGTGATATCCATATGGGACACGCCATGAATAAAATCACCAAAGACATTATTGTTCGATTTAAATCCATGAATGGATACCGTGCTCCTTATGTTCCGGGATGGGATACTCATGGACTACCAATTGAACAGCAACTTAAAAAGAAGGGCTATAATCGCAAAGAGATGTCTACGAATGATTTTCGTAAACTTTGTCACGATTATGCCTTAAAACAAGTTGACCGCCAACGTGATGAATTCAAACGTTTAGGTGTTTCAGCGGACTGGGATAATCCATACCTTACTTTAATGCCCGAATATGAAGCGGCTGAAGTACGTGTTTTTGGTAAAATGGCTGATCGGGGCTTGATTTATAAGGGACTTAAGCCGGTAATTTGGTCTTGGTCATCGGAATCCGCACTAGCGGAAGCAGAAGTTGAGTATCATGATGTGACTTCTCCGTCGGCATTTTTTGCTGAAAAAGTGATTGATGGAAATGGAATTTTAGATGATGATACTTATATGGTTGTCTGGACTACGACGCCCTGGACGATTCCTGGTTCTGAGGGAATTACCGTTGAACCCGACTTTAACTATTCGATTATTCAACACGATGATGACCCGAAAAAATATGTTATCGGAACCGATTTACTTGATAAAGACGCAGAAATGTTCGGCTGGGAAGATATCAAAACCTTAAAGACGGTCAAAGGGAAGGATTTAAACAACATTAAAGCCCAACATCCGTTTGATAAAGACCGTCAATTGGTTGTAATGAACGGCGATTTTGTTACTAATGACTCCGGAACTGGGTTAGTTCACACTGCTCCTGGGTTTGGTGAGGACGACTATAACATTGGGATGCAGTACGGCTTGAATGTGTTTGCACCCGTGAATGCTAAGGGGTATCTTACTAAAGAAGCCGGTCCTGATTTTGAAGGTGTCTTTTATGAGGATGCTAACCAAATTGCTTTGGATAAGTTAAAAAAACAGGGACAGTTAATTCATTACATGCCTTATAAACATAGTTATCCCTTTGACTGGCGAACCAAAAAGCCGGTCATTTATCGTGCTACCCCACAGTGGTTTGCCTCAGTTGATAAGATTAGAAAAGAAATCTTGGATGCCATCGATACGGTTGGATTTAACCCTGATTGGGGCCAAAAGCGACTCTATAACATGATTCGTGATCGTGGTGACTGGGTCATTTCTAGACAGCGAGTTTGGGGAGTTCCACTACCAATTTTCTATGGTGAAGATGGAGAACCAATCATTACTGATGAGACGATTGAACACGTTGCTAGTTTGTTTGGTAAATATGGCTCCGATATTTGGTTTGAAAGGGAAGCCAATGATCTTTTACCAGACGGATTTACTAGTGAGCATTCACCAAATGGTAAGTTTACCAAAGAAAATGACATTATGGATGTTTGGTTCGATTCGGGTACTTCTCATCAGGGCGTTTTGGCGGAACGACCTGAATTGACGTATCCATCTGATCTCGTTGTTGAAGGATCCGATCAATACCGTGGTTGGTTTAACTCTAGTCTGATTACAAGTGTTGCCTATGCCGACATTGCACCTTACAAACATGTTTTATCACAAGGATTTACCCTAGATAAAAAAGGTCACAAAATGAGTAAATCACTTGGAAATACGATCGCCCCAAGTGATGTTATCAAGCAAATGGGAGCTGACATTGTTCGTTTGTGGGTTACCACTGTTGATACTTCAGCTGATGTGCGGGTATCAATGGGTAATTTTAAAGTCGTTTCTGATAGTTATAAAAAGATCAGAAATACAATTCGGTATATGTTAGCTAATACAAGTGATTTTGATTCAGAATCAAATTCGGTTAAGTATGAAGACATGAACCATGCTGATCAGTACATGATGCTTTGCCTGAATCAATTAATTAAAAACGTTAAAGATGACTACAACAAGTACGATTTCATGAGTATTAACAAGGAGTTACTGTCATTTATTACTAGTGATTTGTCGGCTTTCTACTTGGATTTTGCAAAAGATATTTTGTACATTGATCCCAAGAATGGTCACAGACGCCGTTCAATGCAAACGGTTTTATACGAGGTCCTAGTTGCTTTAACGAAATTAATGACTCCAATCATCCCCCACACGACCGAGGAAATTTGGAATTTCTTAAATGAACCAGAAGAATTTGTTCAGTTGGCTGAAATGCCAGAAGTTAAGCACTTTGACAATGAAGATGAAATTAGTCATCAGTGGGATCAATTTATGAAGTTGAGAAAGAACGTGTTGAAAGCCATGGAACTGGCTCGAGATGGTAAAGTAATTGGTAAACCGTCTGAAGCTAAATTGACTTTGTATGTTGATGATGCAACTAAGAAGCTGTTTAACGATTTAGGTGTGGATATTGCTCAAATCTTGATGGTTTCTCAATTAGAGGTTAAATCAATTGATGAAGTTGACTCAGATGCAGATCGATTTGATGATAATTTAGCAATTAAAGTAGAGCATGCCAAAGGTGAGACCTGTGTTCGTTGTCGTCTCATTAAGCAGGATGTTGGTTCTGACCCAGATTACCCAGAGTTCTGTGGTCGTTGTGCTAAGATTGTTAAAGAAGAGTTTCCAGAAACAGCAACAGACGGATTTGAAGAAAAGTAATGGAATCGGGATTTGATCCCGATTTTTTATTAACAAAGGGGTAAAACGAAATGAAAGGTACGATTAAAAGTTACGAAAGGGATAAGGGATTTGGGTACATTCAGGTTCCTAATTCTGATGATGTTTTCATGCATATTACTGGAATTATTTCTGGAAATCCAAAGCAAATTAAGCCTGGTGATCAAGTTGATTTTGTAAAAGCCATGGGACAACACGGTTTCCAGGCCGCTAAGGTGGTTTTACATCAAGATTAAAGCAATTGCATTGGGGTTATATTATGGTTAAACTATTTTTGGAAGGTGATTATTATGGATTTTGAAGAAAAAGTAATTAGTAGTAAACCGGTTTATAATGGACCAATTGCTCAAGTAGAAGAACAGCAAGTTAAGCTTCCAAATGGACAGTTAGCCTCTAGAGAGATTATTCACCACTGTAAATCAGTAGCAATGCTTGCAATCACCTCAGACAATAAAATGATTTTAGAGAAACAATGGCGCGCCCCAGCAAAACAAGTGATGATTGAAATCCCTGCAGGTAAATTGGATGATCGCGACAATGATTCACCGATTCATGCCGTTAAAAGGGAATTAAATGAAGAAGTTCGATATAACGCTAAGGAAATTAAAGAGCTTTATTCATTTTATCCATCAGTTGGAATTTCTGATGAGTATATGTATTTGTACTTAGTGGAGGGATTAACCCCAGTGAAGACAAAGTTACCTAGAGATCCTGGTGAATTTTTAGAAATTAATGAGTATACGCTAGATGAAGCCAAACAAATGATGAAAAGTGGCAAAATCATTGATGCTAAGACAATTATGGCAATCCAATACTGGGAACTGATGCAGAAATAGGCGGTCAATATATGGTAGTTAATGATAGGGAAAAAGATCGGTCTGAAATGACTAGATCTGAGTATCAGCGCATGTATGGTGATAGCGGGAGAAGAGATCCCCGTACTCGTTATGATAATGAATCAGAAAATCAAGAGACTCGGCATGCCCGTTTGAAAAAGCGAAGCTGGTTTGACCGATTGTTTCATCGTGCTAATAAGAGTCAATCCGATGAATCTTCGGGGAATTATTATACCGATCAACCGGACTCATATGAAAGAGAAAGACAAGATGCTTCTGAGTACAAACGTAAACGACTCGGAAGAAGATTGAATGTCGTTATATTATTATTATTGTTATTAATTGTGCTCGTGCTAGCAACTATGAGATTCGTTGGATAATTTAGGAGAATTTGGGAAAATGAAAACATTTGGAATTATTTGTGCAATGGATGAAGAAATTAAATCTTTAAAATCAGCATTAAAAAATGAGAGAGAAAAAGATATTAATGGCATCAAGTTTTATGAAGGGACCATCGATGGTCAAAAAGTTGTCTTAGTAAAATCTGGGATTGGCAAAGTTGAAGCAGGAATTACAGCGGCCCTTTTACTTGAGAATTTTGATGTTGATGTAATCATTCATTCTGGATCAGCAGCTGGCATTGGGGAAGGACTGAGCGTTGGGGACTTAGTAATCTCTACTCAAACTGCTTATCATGACGTTGATGCTACTGCTGCAGGATATGAATACGGTCAATTACCCGGTCAGCCAGCTCGATTTGACGCTTCTAACACTTGGATTAATAAAATTACCGATGCTTCAAAAGATACCGGAATTAACCCTAAAAAGGGTTTGATTGTTACCGGAGATCAATTCATTGCTGGACAAAAAATGATCAATGAAATTCTGAAAAACTTTCCAGATGCCTTATCGGCTGAGATGGAAGGCGCCGCAGTAGGACAAGTTGCCCACCAGTTTAATATTCCGTACGTCGTTATTAGAGCGATGTCAGATGTTGGTGATGAAAACGCTAATCAGAGTTTTGACGAGTTTGTTGTTGACGCCGGGAAACGTTCGGCACAGATGCTATTAAATTTATTTAAGAATACTAAAGAAGCTTAGAGGGATGATTTAATTGGGTGAGATCTATTTAGATAACGCCGCAACCACACCAGTCTCCAGCGAAGTGCTGGATGATATGTATGATAAGTTTAAAAACAACTTTGGAAATGCTTCTACTTTGTATCAACTTGGAAGACAGTCAAAAGAAATCTTGGAAGATAGTCGACATGTGATTGCTAAAAGTATTAATGCGGATGATAACGAAATTGTATTTACAAGTGGTGGAACTGAGAGTGATAATACAGCAGTAATTAGAACAGCTGAGGCTCGAAAGAGTCTTGGTAATCACATTATTACAACTTCGATTGAACACGAAGCAATTTTAAAACCAATGAAATATTTAGAAGATCATGGATTTAGAGTTACTTATTTGCCGGTTGACAAGCAAGGTAATATTTCTTTAACTGATCTGAAGAATGCGCTTGATGATGACACGATTTTGGTTTCAATCATGATGGGAAATAATGAAGTGGGTAGTAAGAATCCGATTCATGAAATTGGGGAACTACTTAAAGATCATCAGGCTTGGTTTCATACTGATGCTGTGCAAGCTTATGGTCTACTTGATATTGATGTCAAAAGGGATCATATTGATTTACTATCTACATCGGCTCATAAGTTAAATGGTCCAAAAATGATTGGTTTTTTGTATCGACGAAATGGAATTAATTTTACCAGTTATATTATGGGTGGCGATCAGGAAGACAAACGACGTGCCGGAACCGAAAATATTCCCCAAATATCAGGATTTGCTACGGCCGTTAGAAACCTTCCTAGTGAAAAGAAAAAGCAACGAAGAGAAGATTTTAGGCGATTTAAGCGCGAAGTGGTTGATGGATTAACTAATAACGGAATTGACATTGATGTAAACGGATCGATGAGTGATAATACCCTGCCACACGTCTTAAACATTTGGATCAAGGGAATTTCTACCTATGTTATGCAGACTAATTTAGATTTAGCGGGGATTGCCGTGTCGGGTGGATCAGCATGTACCGCTGGTAGTTTAGAACCTTCTCATGTCTTAACTGCAATGTTTGGAAAAGATAGTCCTAGACTTTCAGAATCCATTCGAGTTAGTTTTGGGGCATATACCACTGATGAAGACATTCAAAAATTAGTTACTGAGATTACGGCGATTGTTCATCGCTTGAAGAAGGGAAACAAGAAGTAATGGCATTTT
This sequence comes from Fructilactobacillus sp. X7R4C1, assembly GCF_059901115.1. Classification (NCBI taxonomy): domain Bacteria; kingdom Bacillati; phylum Bacillota; class Bacilli; order Lactobacillales; family Lactobacillaceae; genus Fructilactobacillus; species Fructilactobacillus sp. X7R4C1. Next base: position 325,151 of record NZ_JBWXVD010000002.1, on the reverse strand, counting down.
CAAAGGTAGTCCAGTTAAAGGGTGGAACTGACAAATATGAGTTGAACCCAGAAATCAAACAATACACTTTACTTGACCTTGGTTTTAACACCACTAAAAGTGGCAATTTTTCCTATAAGAAATCCATTGACCCTGAGTCCCCATTCAATAAAAGGGCGATCAAGCTTAAGATTACAATCAATTCTGATATGAGTGAATTTAAGATGGCAGTCGTTGATGGTAATGAAATGAATGATGTGGATATCTTTTCTAATGATAATCATCAAGAAGAACGTGATCAGTTTAATTTCATTATGCAGAATATGATTTTAAGAAAAGTATTTCAAAAAGTGTAGAAGAGTGAAAAGTTGCAAGAATGTTAGTTAGTAGAGTATGATAGTAAATACTGGAATTGCGACCTTCAAATCGTAGATTTTCAGAATCTAAAGAATGATGGTGATGTTATGCAAGATAACAGTAAAACACGTGTTGTTGTTGGTATGAGTGGTGGGGTTGACTCTTCAGTTGCCGCCTACCTCTTAAAACAACAGGGATACGATGTGGTTGGAGTCTTCATGAAGAACTGGGATGACACCGATGCTGATGGTGTTTGTACCGCTACTGAAGACTACAAGGATGTTGCTCATGTTGCTAACGAAATCGGCATCCCATATTATTCTGTTAACTTTGAACATGAGTATTGGGACCGGGTCTTCAAGTATTTTTTAGCGGAATACAAACGCGGACGTACTCCTAATCCTGATGTAATTTGTAATACTGAGATTAAGTACAAAGCTTTTCTCGAGTATGCAATGGATCTTGGTGCCGATTATATTGCAATGGGGCATTATGCTCAGTTGAAACGTGATAAAGAAGGACACAACCACTTATTACGTTCCACAGATCTTAATAAAGATCAAACTTACTTTTTAAGTCAACTTTCAGCGGATCAATTGGATCGAGTAATGTTTCCAGTTGGTGGAATGACTAAACCTGAGGTTAGAAAAATTGCTAAAGAAGCTAACCTTTGGGTAGCCGACAAAAAGGATTCAATGGGAGTTTGTTTCATTGGTCCAAACAACTTTAATAATTTTCTTAGCAAATACCTTCCTGCTAAACCAGGTAAAATGATGACCTTTGATGGTGAAGTTAAGGGTCATCATAATGGGCTGATGTATTATACAATTGGTCAGAGGAAAGGTCTCGGTATTGGTGGAGATGGTTATGATAATCGACCTTGGTTTGTTGTTGGTAAGGATCTTTCTAAGAATATTCTGTACGTTGGAAAGGGTTATGACAATGAACATTTATATGCTGATTATTTAACTGCTTCTGGTCTTTCTTGGATTGATTCCAATACGCGAGGAAATGATTTTCACTGCACGGCTAAGTTTAGGTATCGTCAAAAGGATACTGGGGTTACCGTTCATATTGATGACGATAATAATCATGTTAAGGTAACTTTTGATGAACCAGTTCGGTCAATTACTCCCGGACAGGCAGTGGTTTTTTATGACGGTCAAGAATGTTTAGGAACCGCTACGATTGATGCCGCGTTTAAAAATGATCATGAACTACAATATGTATAATATTTAAACAAAGTTCGACTCGTTTTGAGTCGGACTTTTTTGATAATTTAATTCTAAACTGGCATAATAAAGCTATATCAATGTGTGTGAGGGATTTAAATGAGACTTTATTTTGTGCGACATGGGAAGACCGAATGGAATCTTGAAAGTAGGTATCAAGGTGCCGGAGGTGATTCACCGCTTCTTGACAAAAGTTACCATGAAATGGATCAAGCGGGTAAATTTCTTTCTGGTGTTCAATTTGCACATATTTATGCAAGCCCTATCAAAAGAGCACGAATTACTGCTTTCCATATTCAAAAATGGTTAAAATCTCCGGTTTCAATTTCACTGGACAGTCGCTTGGAAGAGTTTCATCTCGGTAAGATGGAAGGGATGAAATTTACTGATGTGCAAAAGAAATTCCCAGAAGAATTTGATGCCTTTCGTAACCATCCAGATCAATATCGTCCTGAAACGATTGGTGGGGAGGATTTCCCTGAATTAATCAAACGAATGCAAGGTAAAATTAATGAAATTACGCAAAATTATAGTAATAACGATAATATCTTAATTGTTAGTCATGGAGCAGCTCTAAATGCTTTGATTAATTCATTATTAGGAATCCCTCTGAGAGATTTACGGAAACGTGGTGGATTGGCTAATACAAGTACTACCGTTATTGAAACTAGTAATCATGGCAAAACGTATCGATTGGTGGATTGGAATGACACCAGTTATTTAGACAGGGAAATTGAAAAATCAGATTTAGTGTAATAGGAGTAAGGCTATGACAGATAATGGACGAGAAAATAAACCAACGGAAGATCCCCGTCAAAAGCAAGCGGAGGAAACACTTCATAAGTTAGTAAAAGATATTGATGATCACCCAAAGGACTACCGAACTTACTATGATTTAAGTGTGTTTTTAGTTGAGCTTAAAAGTTATACCCAGGCTGAAGAGTTATTAATGAAGGCTTTGGGTTTATTTGGCGATTCAAATAAAAAAGCAAAAAGCACGCTGTTATATGGTTTAGGTAACGTATATTATTCTGCTGGTGAATATGAAAAAGCCATTCAACAATTTCAGCAGGTGAATGATCCTGAGTTAAAAAAAGACGCTTACGTGATGTTGGCTCAAAGTTATATGGGGAAAAAGGACTATAAGAGAGCTTTAGTGTTTTTATTAACGGCTCAAGAATTAGCAAAGCAAGATTCTGAAATTAATCGAATGATGGGGGAGTGCCTAATGGCACTTGGTGATTTCGATCAAGCAGCCGATTTTTACGATCGAGTTCTAAAAAGTAATCCAAATGATGGGAAAGCTAATTTCGATCGGGGATTAATTGCGATGGTGATTGGTGAACCATTTGATGATTATTTCAAGAAAGCCGAAAAGTACGATAAGAAAAATTTTGATGCCAAACAAAGTCAGATAAAAGACATTGAAAAAGTAATTCAATTAAATAAACAAAAAAATGAGCACCCTGATGACTCGAAACCAAATGATTCCAAAAAATAGGAGAAAATAATTGTCTGAATCCATGGATTTATTTCAAACGAACGGAAAATTGAATAATTCATCTCAAAATGAGCAACCATTTGTGAAAGGACAAGTTCAGACAACTTTTTTTGAAAGTTCAGATAGTTTCTACAAAGTTTTGCTGGTAAAGGTTAATGAAACCAATGTAGATTGGCATGAAGATGAAATTGTTATCACTGGTAACTTTGCGGATATTAGTGATGATATCACCTATCGTTTTATTGGTAAGTTGGTTGACCATCCCAAGTATGGAAAGCAATTTCAAGCTGAAAACTACGAGCGGGTTGGTCAAACTTCCAAAAAGGGTTTGGTTAATTATTTATCAGGTGATGAATTTACTGGTATCGGGCCGAAGGCTGCCGAAAAAGTTGTTAGCAAATTGGGAACGAATTTAATTGAGAAGGTTTTAGAAAACCCGGCGGTTTTAAATTCAGTTGGATTAACCAAGAAGCAAAAAGATGTAATTACAAAAGCAATTCACGAAAATAATGGGGTTGAACAAACCATCGTTGGGCTGAATAGTTATGGCTTCGGTAGTAGCTTAGCTTCCGCCATCTTTAAAAAGTATAAAGAGCAGGCTTTAGAAGTCATTAAGAATAATCCTTACCAACTTGTTGAGGATATTTCTGGAATTAGCTTTAAGCGTGCTGATCGAATTGCGAATAAGGTTGGAGTAGATTACAACGATAAAGGACGGTTGCGTGCCGGATTACTGACAGCTCTTGACTCTTTATCCATTAAAAGTGGTAATACGTATTCTGACACTAGAGAATTGATGCAAGAAAGCACTCGAATTCTTGAAACCGATCGAACGCAGAGTATTGACGATAAGAAGCTAGGTGAAGAGTTGTATGATTTAGCTAAAGATCAAAAAATTGTCGTTGATGAAGATAAGATTTATTTAAAAAATCTATACGATGACGAGATACGCATTGCTGAAAACATCAAGCGAATTGAGCAGGGTGGCAAAAAGGCGGAGGATCAACCTAATGATTTTTCTAAGATAATTGGCAAAGTTGAGAGTGAGGTCGGAATTGAGTATGACGACTCTCAGAAAAAAGCCATTAACGAAGCAATGATAAACCCTGCATTTTTGCTTACTGGTGGTCCTGGAACTGGGAAAACGACTATTATCAACGGAATTGTTAGAACGTTTGCCGAAGCTAATGATTTATCTTTAGATATTAATGACTATAAAGAACAAGCATATCCGGTATTATTAGCAGCTCCTACTGGGCGAGCTGCCAAGAAAATGAGTGAGTCAACTAAAATTCCTGCCAGTACCATTCATCGCTTGCTAGGTCTTACTGGTCATGGCGATGAAGAAGCTGCCAATGATTTGGAAGGTGGTTTGTTAATCGTTGATGAAATGTCGATGGTGGATACAGAATTATTTAAAATTTTATGCCAGGCGGTTCCAAACGGTATGAAGGTGATCTTTGTTGGTGATAAAGATCAGTTACCATCGGTTGGTCCCGGTCAGGTTTTTTATGATTTACTCCGTTCTCACACAATTCCTAGCGTGGAATTAAACCAAATTCACCGTCAAAATGACGGATCAACCATTGTAGAATTAGCCCATGATATCAAGAATGGTGAGATGCCCAAAACACTTTTAAAAAACCAAAGGGATCGTAGCTTTATTAATTGTAATACCCAACAAGTTGATTCGGTAATTAAGCAGATTGTTAATAAGGCCAAAACGAAAGGATTTAGTTCTACGGATGTACAAGTACTGGCTCCAATGTATCGTGGAACTGCAGGGATTGATCGTTTAAACGTTGAGATTCAAAACATTATGAATCCTAAAACGGCTGACTCTCAGAAAGAAGTTGACTTTAGGGGAACCACTTATCGAATTGGCGATAAGGTTCTTCAACTTGTAAATGTCCCTGAGAATAACATTTTTAACGGTGATATTGGTAAAGTCGTTGGAATTGAAGTTAATAGCGATAATAAGCATTATCTAGATAAACTGGTCATTGCGTTTGATCAAAATGAGGTTACCTATACTCGAAATGACTGGAATCAGTTAACACTTGCCTACTGTACCTCGATTCATAAAGCTCAGGGTAGTGAGTTCGAAATGGTTATCTTACCGATTGTTCCTCAGTATAAGAGGATGCTTAAAAGGAATTTATTGTATACTGCAGTTACTAGAGCTTCGAAAATGTTGATTATGATTGGAGATCCAAATTCATTTGAAGAATGTATTGAAAATGAATCGGTTAATCGGAAAACGACTTTGAAGCAACGGTTACAATACGTGATTGACGAAGAGTTTACTCCAAAGGTAATTGGAAATTCAAAAAAGGGTAGACCGACTTTTAAAAAGAAAACTCCCTCAGATTTTATTTTATCGGAGGATCAGATTATTGAAAATACAATTGATCCCATGATTGGGATGCAGGGAATTACCCCTCAAAATTTTAATAATGATAAATGAATTAAATTCGATTATAATGTAGGTAGTAATTAGTTGGTTATGAGGGGAAACTTGATGGTGAAAACAAAAAAAGAAAAAAAGTCGGCAAAGATATTTGCGTTGAATTCGAATCGTCCGTTAGCAGAAAAGATTTCTGAATATAGTGGAATGGACCTTGGTAAAGCAACCATCAATCATTTTAGTGATGGTGAAATTCAAATTTCAATTGATGAAAGTATTCGTGGAGATGATGTGTACATCGTTCAATCGCTTTCTGATCCTGTTAATGATAATTTGATGGAACTGATGATTATGATTGATGCGGTTCGAAGAACTAGTCCCCATACTATTAACGTGGTAATCCCGTACTATGGATATTCAAGATCTGACCGAAAAGCGCGTTCAAGAGAACCAATTACTGCAAAATTAATTGCTACTTTTCTTGAATCTAGTGCGGTAGATCGAGTCATTACTCTTGATTTGCATGCGGCACAAATTCAGGGATTTTTTGATATCCCAGTGGATCACTTGCGGTCACTTGAGTTAATGGGTAATTACCTAAAAGAACATGATATTAGTAATGACGCCGTTGTGGTTTCACCCGATTATAATAGTGTCGCCAAGGCACGAGGAATGGCTGGCTACTTGAACCTTCCGATTGCAATTGTTGATAATCGAAATCCTGAGGATCTAAGTCAGGTTCCTAGTACGATTATTGGTGATGTAAAGGGTAAAAAGGCAATTGTTGTTGATGATATGATTGTGACGGGTGAGAAGATGAAAATCACTGCTCAAGCGATTATGAATGCGGGAGCAAAAGCGGTTTATGTAGTTGCTACTCATCCTGTTCTTACTGAAGAAGCGAGACAAAATCTTTCCGATCCAGCCATTAAACAGGTGATCGTTTCCGATTCCATTGTCGTTCCACAGAATAAGAGAGTTGACAAAATGGTGATCGTTTCAGTTGGCAAGCTGATTGGTGATGCCTTAAAATTAATTGAGAACGAACAATCAACAAGTAAATTGTTTAAGTAATATAAATTTGGAGGGATTCTAATGGTATTTAGAGCAAAAGATGATCGTTACGATAATATGAAAGTAAGACGTGCAGGAACAACGGGACTGCAGTTACCCGCATTATCATTTGGAATGTGGCACAGCTTCGGTGACGATGCTAATTTTAAAGATAGTGAAAAGGTAATGCTCCATGCTTTCAACAAGGGAATCTTTAGCTTTGATTTAGCTAATAACTATGGGCCCGGTTCAGGTGCTGCTGAAAGAATGTTTGGCCAAGTTTATCGACGCGATTTAAAGCCTTACCGTGATGAATTAATTATCACCACTAAAGCTGGATTTCATATGTGGCCAGGTGTTTATGGTAACTATTCTTCAAAGAAGACCCTCGTTACTGCGCTAGATCAAAGTCTTCAAAGAATGGGACTTGATTATGTGGATATTTATTATACCCATCGATTTGATCCTAATACTCGATTAGAAGAGACTGCTGAAGCCCTTGATGGATTAGTTCGTGCAGGTAAAGCACTTTACATTGGGATTTCTAATTATGATGGCCATCAGACTGCTGAAATGATTAAATTATTTAAGGAACTGAAGACTCCGTTTGTAGTTAACCAGAGTTCATATAATATGCTTAATCGAGAGCCGGAAGATGATGGGACCCTTAAGACCTTAGCAGATAATCATGATGGCTTTATTGCTTACGGTCCTTTGGCAGAGGGCCTTTTGACTAGTAAGTATCTAAAGAGGATTCCAAGTAACATTAAATTGCATAAGACTAACAAGTTTATTTTGGCTAATGGTGATGAAAGTGCTGTTAATAAACTAAATAAATTAAACGATATTGCACAGAATCGTGACCAGACACTTGCCCAAATGTCATTAGCATGGCTATTACACGATCCAACGATTGCCAGTGTGGTCACTGGTGCGTCAAAAGTCGATCATTTAGATGATAACCTGAAGGCATTAGATAATCTTGACTTTACTCAAGATGAATTAGATGAAATTGACAAAATCGTTAAGTATAAATAATTAAAAAAGGTATGCTTACTAAGCGTACCTTTTTGTTATTAAGACTAATAATAATATATGAGACTAAAATAAGGGCTGAATCCAAACAATTGGATTCAGCCCTTATTGTTAATTGTTCATGATTAGCATTGGCAAGATTAGGGGACTTCTTTGTGTTTTTTCATATAAGAAGTTTGATAAATCATTGACAATTGCTTTACTAATTGATTTTTCGTCTGCATTTTTATTCTTCATGGCACGACGGATGGTTCTAAAGACTAACTTTCGTCCTTCATCAAGTAATTCACCTGATTCGCGCATATAAACGAATCCACGTGAGAGAAGGTCAGGACCAGATTGGATTTCCTGGTTCTTTAAGTTGATGGTAGCAACCACCACTACTAAACCTTCTTCTGAAAGAAGTTGACGATCTCTTAGGACTTTGTCTCCAATATTTCCAACGCCATTACCATCAATATAAACATCACCAGCATTGAAGTATCCAGCAACACGAGCACTATCTTTTGTTAAAGCAAGTACTTCGCCATTTTTTAGGATAAAACAATGGTCGGCAGGGACCCCACATTCTTGCGCAAGTTTAGTGTGGATCTTTAACATTCGGTATTCACCATGGATCGGAACAAAGAACTTTGGCTTCATTAAACGAAGCATTAGTTTTTCTTCTTCTTGGCCACCGTGTCCAGAAGTATGAATGTTATTAATCTTACCGTGGATGACTTTAGCGCCGTCTTCTTCAAGCTCATTAATGACCCGGTTGACACTTAATGTGTTACCTGGAATTGGGTTACTTGAAAAGACAACCGTATCACCTGGTTGAATCGAAATTTGTCGGTGAGTTCCGTTAGCAATTCGAGCCAAAGCAGCCATGGGTTCACCTTGAGAGCCGGTACACAGGATCATAACCTTATCTGCCGGTAAGTGCTTTAACTCTTGAGCATCGACGAAAGCACTGTCGGGAACGTCTAGATAACCAAGCTTTCTACCATTGACAATGGCTGCTTCCATACTTCTACCAAATACAGCAATTTTACGATCATGAGCTAGTGCCGTATCAATAGCCGTTTTAATTCTTGAGAGGTTGGAAGCAAAGGTAGCAAAAATAATACGGCCCTTGACTTCGTCAAAAATATGACGAACGGATTTTCCAACCCATTTTTCTGACTTAGTCCAAACCGGCTTTTCGGCATTGGTACTGTCAGCCATCAAACAGAGTACACCTTCCTCACCCAGTTTGGCCATGGCTTGTAAATCAGGCGGCTGATTAGTGACAGGCGTGAGATCGAACTTATAATCTCCCGTTTCCACAATGACACCGTCAGGCGTATGAACAGCGACTCCCATTGTATCTGGTATCGAATGAGTGGTTCTAAAAAAAGAAACACTCGTCTTTTTGAATTTCAAAACTGACTTATCATTAATCTCGTGAAGTTCAGCCTGTTTTAACAAGCCGTGCTCTTCCAATTTGTTTTTGATTAATGCTAATGCTAGCGGGCCAGCGTAAATTGGAACGTTGAGAACCTTTAAAAGAAAGGGCACACCACCGATATGATCTTCATGACCATGGGTGATTACAAGTGCCTTAATTTTGTCCTTATTATCAATTAAGTACTGATAATCTGGGATGACATAGTCAATTCCCAATTGATCATCTTCTGGGAACTTGATTCCAGCATCAATTAAGATGATTTCATCCTGGAATTGTACACCATAAGTATTCTTACCAATTTCTCCGAGTCCACCAACACCATAAATAGCAGTTTCGTTATTTTTGATGTTTAATTTCTTCATAACTAGTTAAACTCCGTAATTTTAAAACCGGGATCATTTTTTTCAAATTCAAGGTGCTTCCCTTCGAGCGGTTCAATGAATTCAATGTTGTACTTTGTGTGTTGTTCAAGTTTAGTTCTAATGTCAGCAACGGTTTTAGCTTCTAAGTAAATCGTTTTAGTTGCTTCACGTTTAGGGTTAGAATTATTTTCATCTTGATATAAAACCTTGTAAATCAATATAATTACTCCTTTTTTGTTGATTTAATGTTATTTTTCGTACATTAGGTTGCAGGAACGCAACAATTAATCATATTTTAGCATATTATGGTAAATAAGTATAGAATCATGTGAATCGACAAACATGTTTCATGTTAGAATTGATCTATAAATTTACCTAATAATCAATAATGGGAGAAGAACAGTGAAAATATTTTTAGAATTGGTCGTTGCAATTGTCGTTGCTTTTTTAATTTATAACTGTTTGCACTATTTTTTTGTCACTTTACCGACCAAAAGGTATCAGTTAAAAATGAAGCATAGCGTTGATGGCGAAATCTATAAAGTGGTCAAATACTTTGAGGTTGAAGACAAACGTGAAATTGTGCAAAGTTACGTTGGGTCACAAGTACTGTCTGATTTCTGGGGTAGGGGAGTGATGGTTTTTGAATATCGTTGCGTTGTAAAAGAGGGCTATGATGATGCGGATCTCTTACGGGACCTTTTTAATCAAAAACTATCTGAATATGCCATTTCAGATGGTTTTATTGATTCCAATCATAAAAAGACGTTGATTGTGACTGACTGTTGGTTGAACAAAAGCGTAATGGTTTTTGATGTAGCCAATGTTATTAATCCTGCAACTCATGAATATTTAAGTGATTTGGATAAGTTAAATGAAAAAGAAAGGGAGACGTAGTAACGTCTCCCACAAAAAAACAATATTAATCAAAAAATACTTCATCTTCGGTTTTGGAAAATGGATCATCTTTGTCGATATGATCGTAAAACAGAGTTCCGTGAAGATGATCAATTTCATGTTGAGCAATGATGGCTGGGTAGTGTTTTAACCTGACTTGATGAACTTTACCGCTCAAATCTTGATATTTAATCGTAACACGGTCTGCCCTCGGAACAAAACCAGGGACATCACGATCGACCGATAAGCATCCTTCACCTTCAGTTAATGCACCACGTTGAACGGAGTTTGAGATAATAACTGGATTTATCATAATTGCCTTGAAGGGCGATTTTTGGTCTTCGCCTTCTGGTGGGGTTAAAACAGCAGCCATTGATTTGGATTGTCCAACTTGTGGAGCTGCCAAACCAACTCCTGCTCGCAAATGGTACTTTTTACATTGTTCAGGATCCTGACTAACTTCCAAGTAATTCATCATTTTTTCGCCTAATTTACGATCTTCATCGCTAAGTGGAAATTTAACGGGTTGACTTTGTTCCCGTAACACAGGATTTCCCTCTCGAGTTATGTCTTTCATTAAGTACATAACGTTTTACCTCCTAATTCATGTCAACTTCTACCAGTTATTTTATCATAAATCGCAAAACCAGTTAATTTCATGGTATTTAAGTATTTTAATTTACTCTTATGTGCAAAAAGAAATTTGAAATGGTATTTTATTAACAAGCAAAAAATTAATAAATTCTTTAAAAACAAAGAATGGAGGAATTGGAATGCAACCAAAAATATTAATTAAAGGAAGCATAACCAGGATCTTATCACTTTTGAACGCTTTAATTGTTTTAGACTTTCCCGTTACTATCCAAGTAGACGACAGTGAACAAGTTCGATCAACCGTCTTTTCTAGTAAGATGTGTCATAATTTGTCAATCCAGATTGCAAGTAAGCCAGAATTAAATAATTTCGATGCATTATTGTATTTGCCAAACGTTGATTTCTATAATCCCAAGTTGACGGATGCTACTCAAATTGCAGAAGACTTGAGACCGGAAATTGATAAACTAAGGAATTTAATCAATGACTGTGTCTCAAATGGATTTCGCGGTAAAATAGTGATTGATGCCCCACATGATGAAGTTTTTACGTATTTTGCAGCAAGTTTTTCTGGACTTGATAATCAAAATATCATTGGCGTTGGAACTCTTCCCCAAGAAATGCTACTGAAGAATGAGCTCCAGAGGAATTTTGACGTTAGTGCTGATGATATTAATGTCAATGTCTTAGGATTAAATACTAATAATTTAGTCGCGTGGAGTAGGGTTTACATTGGTCCTGCAACCTTGCTTTCATACCTGGCTGATGATAGTAACAACTATAGTAGTGACATCATTACTCAAGTTCAAGAAGTGATTGATGATCAGGGGGTTGTTATTAATGAAATGATTCAAAGTAAAGCTATTGTCCGACTACTTTTTTCGATGTATGAGGGTCAATCGTTAATTTGTTCAGTTGTAAATGTTGATAAAGAAAAAGATGAGCTAAGGCTGGATGTTAGCCCCAAACTAATTAATCGAAATGGAGCAGCTCAATCGATTCGACTTCAGCTTTCAGAGGACGAACAAAAAAAGTTAAACTCAGACGTTGAATGGGCCAATAATATTATTGCAGCCGTGATTAATGGAGGAAAAAATGCCTCGAAAAACTAATGATAGTTATTCTTATCCCATTGTTGATGATTGGAGTCGAAAAGAATTAATTGATGTTTGTCATTTCTTTGAAAATATTGAAATGGCTTATAATAATAAGGGAGTTAATCGAAAGAAACTAATGGATAGTTATCGACGCTTCTGTGAGATTAATCCGGCAAGAGTCGAACAAAATAATTTACAAAGAGATTTTGAAAAGCAGTCTGGTTTAGATGTGTATCATGTTGTTAAATTAGCAAAAGAAAACTCGGATTTAAAGACCATTAAGCGAAAGGAATGATTTCCATCACAACAGTAGATGATTTAAATAAAATTGATCAAGATGTTTGCCAAATCTTAAAAACCGCACGTGCGTTTGTCATGGAAAGATTAAATGGTCATTTAGACGTAGATGAAAAAACTGGAAGGAAAGATTTAGTTACAAACATTGATAAAGACAACGAAAAGTTTTTTGTAAAACAGCTAAAAGCACTTAAACCTGACAGTAAAGTTCTTGGTGAAGAGGGCTTAGGTGACAAAATTGACAATTTAAACGGACAGGTTTGGATTGTAGATCCAATTGATGGAACGATGAATTTTGTAAAGCAACGTAATCACTTCGCAATGATGATTGCCTATTATATCGATGGCGTACCAACGCTCGGGTTCATTTATGATGTTATAAATAACAAGTTGTATCATGGTGGCCCTGATATTGGTATCTATGTTAATTCTGAGACAATGAATCCTCCAGTTAACGGTTCTCTTGAAGATGGGTTGATTGGAATGAGTGGTCCGCTTGTTATTAGGGATGTTTATCATATGCAAGAAATTGCAGAGGCTAGTTCTGGTTATCGAATTTATGGTAGTGCTGGGATCGAAATCGTTGCTGCTCTTTGCGGGGAGACAATCGGTTATATTTCGCATTTAAGGCCTTGGGATATTGCTGCTGGTCGTGTTCTTGCTGAAACGCTTGGGATGACCGTTTCTACTATTGACGGCAAGCCCATAAATATGCTATCATCAAACACAGTTTTGTTAGCGACAAAAAAGGCGCAAAAAGATATTCTGAAAATTTCGACGAAGCGTTAATCAAAAGCTGTGATGGACTCACAGCTTTTTTATCGAAGTTGGGTTATTAACTTATCAAATTGCAAATTTTTGAATTGCTTTTTTGAGGAGGAAACATTTTTGAAAACAAGAGACGATATTAGAAACATTGCCATCATTGCCCATGTCGATCATGGTAAGACGACCTTGGTTAATGAATTATTAAAGCAATCTGACACATTGAATGATCACACTGAGATTCAAGATCGTGCGTTAGATTCTAACGCGATTGAACGTGAGCGTGGAATTACCATTCTGTCAAAAAATACTGCCGTTAAATATGGCGACAAACAAATTAACATTTTGGATACTCCAGGACATGCCGACTTTGGTGGAGAAGTTGAGCGTATCATGCGAATGGTTGATGGTGTCCTTTTGGTTGTTGATGCAGCCGAAGGAACAATGCCACAGACCCGTTTTGTTTTAAAGAAGGCTTTGGAACAACATTTGACTCCAATCGTTGTAATCAACAAAGTTGATAAGCCTGGTGCAAGACCTGAAGCAGTTGTTGATGAAGTTCTTGATTTATTCATTGAATTAGGTGCTGATGAAGAACAACTGGAATTCCCAGTTGTTTATGCCTCTGCTATGAACGGAACTTCAAGTTATGATCCTGACGTTTCAAAGCAGGAACACACTATGAAGCCGGTTTTTGATACCATTATCAAAAACATCCCTTCACCAATCGATAATTCAGACGATCCATTACAATTCCAAGTTGCAATGCTTGATTATAACGATTTCGTTGGTCGAATTGGGATTGGCCGTGTCTTCAGAGGTAAGATCAAGGTTGGGGATAATGTTGTTCTCATGAAACTTGATGGGAGCACTCAGAAGTTCCGTGTTACTAAATTGATGGGATTCATTGGTCTTCAAAAGGTTGAGATCAATGAGGCTAAGGCCGGAGATTTAATTGCTGTCTCTGGAATGGAAGACATTAACGTTGGTGAAACCGTTGTTAGTCCTGATAAGCAGGAACCACTTCCTGTTTTGAGAATTGACGAACCAACCCTTCGAATGACTTTTGGAACCAATACTTCACCATTTGTAGGTCAAGACGGGAAGTATCTAACTGCTCGTCAACTTGGCGATCGTCTGAAGAAGGAACTTCATACGGATGTTTCTCTTCGAGTTGAAGACACTGATGATCCAGGTGCTTGGGTTGTTTCTGGACGTGGGGAACTTCATCTTTCAATCTTGATTGAAACCTTGCGTCGTGAGGGTTACGAACTTCAAGTTTCTCGTCCTGAAGTTATTTATAAGGATGTTGACGGAGTTAAGTGTGAGCCATTTGAATCCGTTCAAATTGATACCCCAGAAGAATATTCTGGTTCAATCATTGATACCTTGTCACAACGTAAGGGTGAGATGAAAAATATGGAAAACGTTGGAAATGGTCAGGTTCGAATGACTTTCTTAGTTCCATCACGTGGGTTAATTGGGTACAGCACCCAATTCTTATCATTGACTCGTGGATACGGAATTATGAACCATTCATTCAGTCAATACCTTCCAGCTATCAAAAATTGGAATCCTGGTCGTCGTAATGGGACCTTGGTTTCAATTAATTCCGGTAAAGTGACTACTTATGCCATCATGGCCGTTCAAGACCGTGGTAAGATTTTCACTGATCCTGGTACCGATGTTTATGAAGGTATGATTGTTGGTGAAAACGCACGAGATAATGACATTTCGGTTAATATTACCCGTGGTCGTAATCAGACCAACGTTCGTGCGGCTGGATCCGAAGATATTGCGAAGGTTAAGGAACCAGTTCATATGACCCTTGAAGAATCACTTGAATTCTTAAATGAGGATGAACTTTGTGAGGTTACTCCGGATCATATCAGATTGAGAAAGAGAATTTTAAATACTAATGAACGTGAAAAGGCAGCTAAGAAGCGTCGTCACAATTAATTAAAATAATTAAGACTATTTAACCATTGCTAAATAGTCTTTTTTTATTTGGTGATACTAGTATAATGAGAGGTATTAATTCATGGATTTTACATATTCAGTTGGAGATTAATATGATTAAATACTTAAAACAGCTAGACTGGTACATTATGGTACCGTACCTATTACTGAGTTTGATTGGAATTGTCATGGTCTTTTCATCTAGTGAAGGGCTAAGCGCTCATACTAATATGGCGTTTCGTTATCTGATTCTGCAATCGATATTTGTGTTTGTTGGTTTTATTGTTCTGTTGTTTTTTTCAAGGCTAAGAAGTAAATTGCTTGAGGGTAACTTAAAGTTCTATGTGTTAGCAATGGTTTTTATGGCCGTTGTTTTAGTGTTTTTGAAGTTTTTTGGTACTAGTACGAATGGGGCAGCCGGATGGATCAGAATTGGACCAGTTAGTATTCAACCGGCTGAATTTTGTAAGCCGTTATTCATCTTGTATTACGCAAATGTTTTAGCACACGAAAGACCATTCTTTAAGAACGTTGGGTTATTTAAAGAGTTTAGAACTGTTGCTAAGCCAAGTTTACTTCCAATTATCATGCTCGTTTTAATTTTCTTCCAACCTGATACCGGTGGTTTTGCAATTAACTTATTCATTATTTTAATGATGATTCTGGCAGCCGGAAGTAACTTTAAGGCTTCAAGAATTTGGATTGTTGTAATTGGCATCTTTATTTTAGGTTTTAGGATTTGGATTAAACCCTTTGATGGAATTTTAGATCATCTTCATAGTTACCAGTTTCAACGATTAATTAGTTTTTCCGACCCCTTTAAGTACATTCAGACTACCGGGCATCAATTGGTGAATTCTTATTATGCAATTAGTAACGGTGGTTGGTTTGGTGTCGGGATTGGTAACGGTATTCAAAAGATGGGTTACTTGTCAGAGCCAAATACTGATTTTATAATTGCAGTTATTGGCGAAGAACTTGGGATCATTGGTATTTTAGTCGTTTTGGGACTCTTGTTGTATCTCGTTTTAAGAATTATCGCAGTTGGCAGTCGAACTAACGATACTTTTTATAGTACGATTTGTTATGGAACTGCTGCCTACATTTTTATTCAGACCTTATTTAATGCTGGTGGTGCGGTCGGTATGATTCCTTTAACTGGAGTTGCACTTCCATTTATCAGTTACGGGGGTTCAAGTATAATGGCACTTTCCATTTGTCTTGGACTAGTCCTTTATATTAGTAGAGTGGAAAAAAGAGAACGTAGTAATAAAAAAGTGAAGTAAGGTGAAATCATGGCCAAATTAACTGACCGAACGGAATTGATTGTTTCAACATACTCGATTCGTCAAATTAAAAACCTAAAGAGATTTGGTGATATTCGATTTGTATCGAAAAAGATGCATTATGTTATTATTTTTGTTGATAGTTCTGATTTAGATACGACTATCCAAGAAATTAGTAAACTTAGGTTTGTTAAGAAGGTTGGGGTATCTCCAACCGTTGACTTGGCACTTGCCTTTGGTGAGATTAATGCTGAAAATAACGTTGAAGAGTAGGAAACAAAAATGAGAATAATTTCAGGCAAATTTGGAGGACGTAAAATTAAACCAGTCCCTGGGAATCGGACGCGTCCAACAACCGACAAAGTGCGAGAAGCGTTATTTAACATGATTGGACCATACTTTGATGGCGGTAGTTTTCTGGATTTATATGCCGGGTCAGGGGCTGTCTCCCTTGAGGCCATTTCTAGGGGAATGGATCATGCCGTTTTAATTGATAAACAGTATGCTGCGTATAAAACTATTAAACAGAACGTTGCGATTGATCCGAATGCTGCTGATTTTTCTGTGTGGAAGATGAATGCCGAATCAGCACTGGTTAAATTGAAAGAAGAAGGTCATTTCTTTGACTATATTTTCTTGGATCCCCCATATAAAAAGCAACAGATGGTTAAACAACTAGAAGAAATTAGCAATAGTGGTTTGTTAAGTCATAATGGGATGGTAATCTGTGAGACTGACAATCAAACTGATATGTCTGATGATGTTAAAAACTATCGCCTCATTAAACAAAAAGATTATGGTTTAACGGTGATATCAATCTATCAAATTTTAATATAAAGGGAAAAATTATGAAAAAAGCCATTTATCCGGGTAGCTTTGACCCCATTACCAATGGACATTTGAATATTATTAAGCGAGCAACGCAACTATTTGACGAAGTTGTCGTTGCCATTGGCGACAATTCGAGTAAAGTGGGGTTGTTTACTCCTAAAGAACGGAAAGAAATGGTTGAAACGTGTGTGGCTGGCTATTCAAACGTTACTGTTAAGGTCTATTCTAATTTAACGGTTGATTTCTTAAAAGCAGAACATGCCAATATCCTGATCCGAGGGATTCGGGATACTAAAGACTTTGAAAACGAACAGGAAATTGCTAGTTTAAACCAAATGTTGGATTCGCAAATTGAGACCGTGTTGTTGTTTGCCAACCATGATTATGAATTGATTTCGTCTTCAATGGTTAAAGAGATTAATCATTTTGGTGGAGATGTATCAAAATTTGTCCCTGACGCTGTGTGTGAGGCACTAAAGGAGAAGAGAAACCAGTGAAGACAATCTGGAAATGGATTAAACATAACCGATATTTTCTGATTTTCCTAGGGATCATTATTTTTATATTGTGGTTCCTTTTTTGGCCGCTTAATGCTTTGATTGAAGCGCCTGGTGAAGCCGTTAACATTCAATCAATGGTTAAAATTCAAGGAATTAAACCAAATAAGAAGAATAAGTTTATGATCACTGCAGTTTCAATGTCGCAGGCTAGACCAATCACTTACTTGTATTCAAAAGTGAATCCCCATGTTTCAATTGAGAAAACGTCAGATGTGATGGGAAATCAAAGTAATCAAGAGTATGATAACGTACAAGATATTTATATGAAGACGGCTATCAATAATGCAATTTATGTTGGCTACCACAAAGCTCATGGTAAAATTAAGCAAAGTTATCATGGTGTGTACGTATTAAACGTTTATCCACAATCTGATTTCGCCAATAAATTGAAGCCTGGTGATTTAGTTGAATCAATAAATGGGAAAAAATTATATAAGGGTCCCGAATATGTAAGGTACATTCAAAGTTTACCCAAGCATGCGCAACTTAAAATTACTTTTAAACGGAATGGAAAAGATAAACAGGCGATCGGCACAAAGAAACAACTGGTCAAGGGGTTTTATGGGATTGGAATCGGAATGATTGATGATATGAGTGTTAAAACTGATCCTAAGGCCAATATTAACCCAGGAAAAATTGGTGGACCCTCTGGTGGTCTGATGTTTGCCCTGCAAGTATATAGTGAATTAAAACATACGAATTACGATTACAAACGAATTGCAGGAACTGGGACGATTGTCGCCAATGGTCAAGTGGGCGAAATTGGTGGAGTGGATAAGAAAATAATTGCTGCTAATAAGAGTGGCGCACAGGTTTTCTTTTGTCCATACGTTAAACCGACTGAGCCAATTTTGAGAATGGAGCAAGGTCATAAGACTAATTACCAAGTGGCTAAAGCAACTGCCAAAAGGTATGCCCCTAAAATGAAAATTGTTCCGGTCACATCTTTTGATGACGCTTTGAATTATTTAAATCAAAAACACAGCTAAAAGCTGTGTTTTTTTTCGTATTTAAATGTGAAAGGAGAGAAAGATGGATAAGTTATATGAATTTATTGAGGAATACAAGTACAGAATTATTGGAGGATTGATAATTATTGTGGTAGGACTGCTGGGATATTGTGTTTTTGCATCTCAAAATAGTAGCGGGCAAGCACCACGGACTAATTTGCAAACAACAGCCAAAGCAAATCGCAGAAAAAACGTTACTAAATCAACCGCAGAGAATTCGGCAGGCAATGGGAATGATGATCACCAACAAGTGTATGTTGATGTAAAGGGAGCAGTTAATAAACCAGGAGTTTATCAGGTTGGTAAAAACATGCGTGTTTCTGATGCAGTTGAATTAGCAGGTGGTTTTAATCGTTCAGCGGATGCTAAACACATTAATTTGGCGCAAAAATTGTCTGATCAACAGGTTGTTTATGTCCCAATTCGTGGAGAAATTAATGGATTACCAAAGACCAATCAAGTTGCTAGTGATTCATCAGGCAATTCGGCTGAAAGTGATAAGGGTTCTGATAGCGGAAAGGTTAATATTAATGAAGCAGATAAAGCTAAACTTCAACAGCTAAATGGGATTGGTGATAAGAAGGCTGATAAAATAATTGCTTATCGGAAACAAAGTGGCCCATTTAAAAAGCCTGAGGACTTGAAAAACGTTCCTGGATTTGGTGATAAGACCGTTGCAAATTTGAAAAGTTCGATTACTGTTTGAAGCAACTGTGATAGATAAATATTGGTATACTAGATTTAACTATTCTAGTGAAGGTGATGACAGTTATGAAAAAGAAGAGGATTCCGTGGGACCAATATTTCATGTTGCAAGCGATGTTAGTTGCGTCCAGAAGTACATGCAATCGACGATCTGTCGGTGCGGTATTGGTGCGAAATAAGCGAGTAATTGCTTGTGGATATAACGGTTCAGTATCAGGAGATGTCCATTGTATTGACGAAGGGTGTTATTTAGTAGATGGTCATTGTCAAAGAACAATCCACGCCGAGATGAATGCCATTCTACAATGTGCTAAGTTTGGTGAGTCAACTGATAATGCTGAGTTATACGTCACTGATGTACCTTGTTTGCAGTGTACAAAGATGTTACTTCAGGCCGGGATCATTAAAATCAAGTATTTAAGAAATTATCATAACAGTGAGTATGCTAAAAAGTTATTGGACATGAAACATGTCTCTTTAGAAAAAGTTGATGTTAATCAAAATGATGTTAATAATCTACCGTTTGAATCATTCTTATCCGTCGATAAATAATTAAAAAGAATTTTTTGGTTTTTACATCCATTTTGTGGGTGCTTGGTGCATTCGCATTTTTTGGAAATCACGTAATTGGAATTGTTTTATTAATTTTATGGTTGATTCGTATCTTTCTTTTAAGAATTCCCCGTTTCTTTTCAAAAAGTGTCATCTCACTGCTAATTCCACTGATATTTTTTGGAATTTGGCAAAATCACATTAACCGACAAGTTAGGGTGATACCTAAGACAGAAACGACTTCGACTTGGATAGCTAAGGTCCATCCAGATGAATTACAGCTTCATGGAGATACGTATAGTGGAGTTGTAGAAATTCCCCGGCTAAAACAGCGGGTATTAATTTATGGGTTTGTAAAAAATAAGAGTGAAAAAGATGCTTTGCTTCATCTTAATCACACCAGCGAATTTATTATTGATGGCCAACTTAGTTTGATTGATTCACCACCCAATTTTGCTCAATTTGACTCCAAGAGTTTTAATCGCGCTAAGGGAATTGTGAGTGAAATTAAATGTGATCAAATTAAATACCGTCAGATTTGTAGCAATCAAGGTTTAGGTGATCGGGTTCACGACTTAAGGTTTCAAATGATTAAAACGTGTGATCAATTACCTAAACATCTACGGATGTACGTTTTGGGTATCATTTATGGAAGTCGGAGTAGTGATTTTAGAGAAGAACTGACCGGGGTCCAACGCTTGGGCCTCATCCACTTATTCACAATTTCGGGGATGCACGTTTATTATTTAATTGGTTTGATTACGTGGATTATGACGACTTTGCGATTGAGAAGGGAGCAGGTTAATTCATTCTTAATCATTTTTCTTCCATTTTACTTTGTAATTGCTGGTGCAGGAGCTAGTTTACTTCGGGCAATTATAATGGCCGAAGAACGCTTGGGTCTAGATAAAGTGTATCTTGACATATCTCCCTTAGATATCTGGTCCAGTGCGGTGATGATCAACTTGCTGATTAATCCATTGTTTATTTTTCAGTTTGGGTGTCAGCTTTCATATTTATTATCACTTGGGTTAATCCTGACGAAAAACTGTGGGTTTTTAAAACAAACTATCCTACTTAACTTAATTAGTTTACCGATTATTTTGTATCATATGTATGAATGGCATGCATTATCTTTGTTTGCCAATCTGTTATTTGTCCCTTTCTTTTCAACCTTTATATTTCCGATTGTGTTAATTGGATATTTGCTGTCATTTTTAAAATTTGATTTGATTGTTTCATTAATTGATACAACCTTAAAGACATTTGACCAGCTTTTAAATTTTCTTTCAAGGCTTCCAGGAAATTTGGTGATCGGGAAACTAAACGTATGGATCGTTTTATTAATGGTAATAATTTCTTTACTACTCATTGAAAAAGTAACTATGAAGCGAATGATTCTTTTAGTGTTATTTTTTAGCATTGGTTTTGTGATGATTCATTTTCCAATGAATGGAGAAGTTGATGCATTTGATGTTGGTCAAGGGGATAGTTTTCTTGTTAGAGAGCCATTTAATCGTTCGATTACGTTGATTGACACTGGCGGAAAGCCTAATTTCTTTGGCAAACAGAAGCGGGCCAAAATTTATCAAGCCAATGATACTTCAATCCAATATTTAAAAAGCATTGGGATTTCAAAACTTGATAATGTTTGTTTAAGTCATCAAGATGCTGATCATGTTGGTGATTTGCCGGCCTTCTTAAGTAAAATGAAGGTTGATCGGGTTTATGTTCCGTGGGGGATGACTAATAATCAAAGCTTTTTAAGGCGAATTAGACCGTATCAAGGACAGTTTCAGTTGCTTGATGCCAAGGATGGAAATCGAATTAAAAATTCCCCATTTCAAGTTGTTCATCCGATGAAAAGTGGGTCTGGTGAAAATCAAGATTCAATGGTACTTTTTGGTAAAATTGGCGGTTTGAAGTGGATTTTTATGGGTGATTTGAACCGAGAGGAAGAACTTAAGATTATCCAAAAATATCCTGATTTGCGAGTTGATGTGATCAAGCTAGGTCATCACGGAAGTAGGACTTCATCCGATCCTAGATTTATCAGGGCAATTAACCCTAAAGTTGCTCTGATATCTGCGGGTCGTCATAATCGTTATAATCATCCAAATCAGGAAACTATTGATACAATGAACCAACAACATGTTGCAATTATCAGTACCAAAAAGAATGGTATGATTAGATATAAATTCAAAAATAATAACAAAATTGGAAAATTTGAAACAAAGTGGAAGGTGGCACGTCGTTGAGTGTCGTAGAACAAGTTAATCAGATTGATAGTGATCCTAAATCAATTTATTTAATCCTTGGAAATGATGATTATTGGATCGATATAATTCAAAAGAAACTAAAATCTCTGATCCCAAATGATGAACGGACAATGAATTTTGCTACTTATGATATGGAAGAAACATCGCTTTCCGTTGCACTAAATGATGCGATGTCAATTCCTTTTTTTGGAAAAAAACGACTAGTCTTCATTAAGAATCCGTATTTTTTAACCGGTGAAAAAAATAAAAGCAAAACCGTTCATCATTCAGAAGAACTCATAAATTATTTGAAGAATGCTCCTGATGAAACAACTTTGGCTTTTTTTGCTCCATATCAAAAGTTAGATGCTAGAAAAAAGGTTAGTAAGGAGCTTTTAAAACGTGCGGAAGTAATCGACTTAAATCGGTTTTCTGAAAGGGAAATTAAGCAGTTAGTGCAAAGTAAGATTAAGAACAGTGGATATTCGATCGATCGAAATGCACTTGAAGAACTTCTTTCTCGAACTTCGGGTAATTTGGCTAGTGTTATGAATGAATTAGATAAACTCTTTTTATACAAAATCAATGATAAAAAAATAACGCTTGATGCGGTCGATTCGTTAGTATCAAAATCGATGGATCAAAACGTTTTTGATTTAATTAATTATTTAATGAGTGGTAAAACAACGCAAGCAATCGAGTTTTATCATGATTTAATTTCTCAGAAGCATGAGCCAATTCAAATCAATGCAATTTTAGTTAGTCAGTTCAGATTATTACTGCAAGTTAAAATTTTAGATTATTTTGGCTATAGTCAGGGGAATTTAGCAAGTTCTTTACGGGTCCATCCGTATCGAGTAAAGTTAGCAATCAGGAACAATCGCAAGTATCCTAGAGAATATCTACGAGATGCATATATTAGTTTGGTAGAAATTGAAGAGCAACTGAAAAGTACGAGTATTGATCCAGAATTGTTGTTTGAAATGTTTGCCGTTAAACTAAATCAGAGTATAAAAAAAGAATCCGATTAATCGGATTCTTTTTTTAGTTATCGTTTTTAGCAAGTTTATTTGCTAAATGAGACTTCTTACGGTTAGCGTTATTAGCTTTGATAAGACCCTTAGATTTTGCATGGTCAATTGCTGCAACAGCACTGCGGTATACACTATCTAAATCATCGGCACCAGAAGCTTCAGCTTTTTCGAATTTTTTGATTGCACTTCTCATTTCGTTCTTTTGAGATGCGTTTTTCTTTCTAGCTTCTTCGTTAGTTCGCATACGTTCGATAGCAGATTTAATTACTGGCATTAAGTTCACCTCCACCTTGTGAAATAAATTCAATTATTCACATCTTTTGACGTTCCTAATTATACAAAATCCATTGATTAATTGCAATAGCACTAAAAACAAGACTAATTTTTTAATGATAACTTGAATAACGCTTTCTTTTAGGTTATATTAAATAGGTAACTTAATCTTAGTTTTGCGAGTCACTGACGTATTACTCAGATTGAGGGATTAGATTAGAAAGGTGGAATGTAATAATGGCTTTAACTAAAGAACAAAAGAACGATATTATTAAAAAGTTTGCTCAACACGATGGTGACACGGGCTCGACAGAAGTACAAATTGCTGTACTGACTGCTGATATTAATGAAATTAATGGACACATGAAGACCCACAAAAAGGATTTTCATTCACAACGTGGACTTATGAAGAAGATCGGTCACAGAAGAAATCTTCTTGCTTACTTACGTAACAATGATGTACAAAGTTATCGTAAATTAATCAAGGAATTAGGATTACGTCGTTAATCTTGATTTTAATAGGGCGGATTTTTTCCGCTCTTTTTTTATACATAAATAATTTAGTGCTTAATATAAATATGTTACACTGTTAACAGATATCATGAGCGCTTAGAGGCCAAGCTTCGCATAAAATAGTTAATTTTAATCGTAAGTAATTTTTTGAGAGGAACAAGTAATTATGAAAAAGAACATCAAAATCATTCCACTGGGTGGAGTGAGAGAAAATGGCAAGGATCTTTATGCCATTGAAATTAATGATAATAGTATTTTTATTTTGGATTGTGGACTAAAATACCCTCAAAACGAAATGTTAGGAATTGATTTTGTAATCCCAGATTTTTCGTATTTAAGGGATAACGCCGATAAAATTGTCGGGGTTTTTCTTACCCACGGTCACGCAGATGCAATTGGTGCACTTCCATATTTTTTAAGTGAATTTAACGTTCCCGTGTTTGGAACGGAGTTAACGATTGGTTTGGCAAAGTTGGCGGTTGCCGATAATAAGAAGACTAAGAAATTTAATGATTTTCACGTCATTAATAGTAAAAGCGAAATTGTATTTGAGGATGGCACGGTTAGTTTCTTTGATACCACTCATTCAATTCCTGACTCAGTTGGGATCGTGATTAGTACTGAACTCGGAAATATTGTTTATACTGGTGATTTTAAATTTGATCAGACTGCTGCTGACGGGTACAAAACGGATTATTCAGCTTTTACTGATATTGGTAAAGAACACGTGTTGGCACTTTTAAGTGACTCAAGAAATGCTGACAATCCGGAAGAGAGTACTGACGAGAAAGAGATCAGAGACTATCTCTATGAAACTTTTCACTATCAGAAGGGTCGTGTGATCGTTGCTTGTCTTGCTAATAATATTTTAAGAATTCAAGAAGTATTAAACGCTGCGTCTAAGTCAGGTAGGAGAGTTTATCTAACCAGCAAGGGTCTAGAAGAGGTTATTGATACTGCGTTGAAACTTGGCAAGTTAACGTTACCTTCTGACGATTTGTTTATTGAATCTGCAAAAGAGTTAGAGCAAATGAATCCGCATGAAGTTTTGATTCTACAAACCGGTAAGAACGGTGAACCAATGGAATCACTTCAAAGAATGGCTGATAACCGAGACAGAGACGTTGATATTCAGCCAGGTGACCTGGTCTTGATTGCTACCAGTCCATCCCGTGCAATGGACACTCCATGGGCTAAGACTCGCGATATGATCTATAAAGCTGGTGGAGAGGTCATGAGCATTGCTGATGAAAAGAATATTTCAGGGGATGCCAGCAAGCATGATCTTCAACTGCTCCTTAATTTAATTCATCCTGATTACTTAATTCCAATCCAAGGTGAGTATCGATTAATGGAAGCACAAAAAGAGCTAGCTGAGGAAGTTGGGATGAAACCATCACACGTTATTTTACCCGCTAAAGGTGATGTAATTGAGTTTGATGGTGAAAACATGTTTTTGTCAGAAGCTGTCCCAGCTTCTGACACCATGATTGATGGGATTGGTGTCGGAGACATTGGAAACATTGTATTACGAGATCGAAAAGTGTTATCGGAAGATGGTGTCTTCGTGGCAGTTGTTACTATCGACCGCAAGAAGAAAAAAATTATTTCAGAGCCCAAAATCATGGCTCGGGGATTTGTTTACGTTAATTCTGATAAATCCTTGCTTAAAGAAGCAGCTGGTATTGTATCTGAAGCAGTCCAGAATAACCTTAATAACAAGGAGTTTGACTGGGGTCATTTAAAACAGGATGTTAGAGAAGACCTTGGACAATTTCTATACAAAAAGACTGGGAGAAGACCAGTGATTCTTCCAGTTATTATGGAAGTCAATCAACACCATAGAAGAAAAAAAGCTAACAATAAAAACGATCAAGAAGACTAAAGAAGTTGAGCCCCGGCTCAATTTTTTTGTTTTCTTATGTGAGGATAATAGATTGAATGATCATCAAAAGGTAAGATTAAAAAAAGCACAAACAGACTTTAGGAAAAAACATTATCAGAAAAGTTCACAGGAATTGTTGGCTTTGTATGATGAAGTTGACGATTACAATGTGATTGATTTGTTGGGACACTCGCTCTTTAATGAAAAAAAGTACGTTGAATCATATCGATTATTAGAAGATAACTTTAATTATTTTGTTGAAAATGACGTTAAATTATTAATAAATATTTACTTAAAAAACCGGAAGTTTATCCCATTACGAATAATTGTTGATTCAATTGATGCATTAGATAAGGATGATGTCAAAGGCAAAATCGAATCTTTAGAGAGAATCAATGACTCTGAGCAGGCTGAATCTAACCGGGCTAACTTGAAGCATTTTATGCACATGGGTGGACAAACGGGAATCAAGCAGCGCGACATAATGGAAAAGGCTGAAGAACTCCCGTATAAGCAATATTTGAAGGGTGCACAGTTTAACCTAGTAGATCCAGACGTCAATCCAGTATGGAGAAATCAGTTACTTAATAATTTAGCTAAGTTAAAGTATGATAAACCAGTTAAATATATTTGGATGGATGGAAAAACGTATACTCTAACACCATCACAGCTTGTTGATGAATTGGATTCTAGTGCGTATCAAGCAATGCAAAAGAAAATTAGGGAACGCTACGGACAAAATGATCCAATTCGTTATCAGCAAATTTCTAACGCGGCCGAATATGATGCTCAGATTTTGTATCCGTTTATTGATGATGTGATTAAGGAACCTGATGAATGGGTAACCGCTATTCATCGGCATATCATTAATCCGAATATGGTAGTGGATGATGAAAAAATGGGATCAATTGATCATTGGTTAGTGAAAATTGATAAAATCATGAATTTATTACTAAAGTAATTTAAGAAATTGTCTATATCTGGTTTACAAATAATTTGTCAGTGGATATAATATGAAAGTGAATTCCCAAAAGGGTGACAATTTTGCCTTTTAGGGGAAATGTAGTATAATTAATAATAAAGAGACATTGGCGTTTTGCTGATGTTTATCTTACGAAAATGACAGGAGGGTTTCATAAATGGCAAAAGAACATTATGAAAGAACAAAGCCCCACGTTAATATTGGTACTATCGGCCATATTGACCACGGGAAGACTACTTTAACTGCAGCAATCACTAAAGTATTATCAGAAAAAGGCTTGGCTAAGGCTGAAGACTTTGCTGATATCGATGCTGCACCAGAAGAAAAGGAACGTGGTATTACTATTAATACTGCCCACGTTGAATACGAAACTGAAAAGCGTCATTATGCACATATTGACGCCCCAGGACATGCTGACTACGTTAAGAACATGATCACTGGTGCTGCTCAAATGGATGGTGCCATTCTTGTTGTTGCCGCAACTGATGGTCCTATGCCACAAACTCGTGAACACATTTTGCTTGCTAGACAAGTTGGTGTTGACCACATTGTTGTCTTCTTGAACAAGACTGACATGGTTGATGACGACGAGTTGATCGACTTAGTTGAAATGGAAATTCGTGAGTTGCTTTCAGAATATGGTTACAATGGTGACGATGTTCCGGTTGTTCGTGGTTCAGCTTTGAAAGCACTTCAAGGTGACAAAGAACAAGAAGAAAACATCATGAAATTAATGGATGTTGTTGATGAATACATCCCAACTCCAGAACGTGATGACGACAAGCCATTCTTAATGCCTGTTGAAGATGTATTTACCATCACTGGTCGTGGAACTGTTGCTTCTGGTCGTATTGACCGTGGTAGCATCAAAGTCGGCGACGAAGTTGAAATTGTTGGTTTAGTTCCTGACACATTGAAGACTACTGTTACTGGTCTTGAAATGTTCAGAAAGACTCTTGACAAGGGTGAAGCCGGTGACAACATCGGTGCATTACTTCGTGGTATTGATCGTGACCAAGTTGTTCGTGGACAAGTTCTTGCAGCACCTGGTTCAATTCAAACCCACAAGAAGTTCACTGGTCAAGTTTATATCTTAACCAAAGAAGAAGGTGGACGTCATACTCCATTCTTCTCAAACTATCGTCCTCAATTCTACTTCCACACCACTGATGTTACTGGTGTTATCGAATTAGACAAGGGAACTGAAATGGTAATGCCTGGAGACAACGTTACTTTCCACGTTGACTTAACTAAGCCAGTTGCCATTGAAAAGGGTACTAAGTTCACTATTCGTGAAGGTGGACATACCGTTGGTGCCGGTGTTGTTACCGAAATCGATGATTAATTAGTATTTTTATTTAGAGATTGAAGACAATGTCTTCAATCTCTTTTTTATTGCTATGGCCGTTTTAGCGTCGCTGTTTACTTTTGAGGACGCTTAAGTTAGAATATTATTTGAATACTATTACTTGGAAAAGTGTGTAAATATTTTTCATGTTGGAGGAAATGTTATGGCAGATTGGAAGAAAAAAGGTACCAATGATGGGGAATTAACTTTTGAAATTGGTCTTGATAAGATTAAAGAAGGATTAGATCGAGCTTTCAAAAAGAATAAGAAAAATATTAAAGTTCCTGGATTCCGTAAGGGTAAAGTTTCAAGACAAGTATTTAACCAAATGTATGGTGAAGAAGCTTTATACCAAGATGCTTTGAATTTGTTATTACCAGATGCTTACAGTGAAGCAATTAAAGACGCTGGCATTGAACCCGTTGGTCAACCTGACGTTAGTGTTGATTCAATTGAAAAAGGGAAGCCTTGGGTCTTAAAGGCTACTGTTAGTGTCAAACCTGATGTTAAACTTGGTCAATACAAAGGACTAAGCGTTCCAAAGGAAAGTACTCGAGTTTACAAGAAAGACGTTGATGCTAAGATTGATAAAATGCGTCAATCTCAAGCTGAACTTGTTCTAGTTGATCGTCCTGCCAAAAAAGGTGACACTGTTACCATTGATTTTGAGGGATTTGTTGATGGCAAGCCTTTTGAAGGTGGAAAAGCAAATAACTATTCTCTTGAACTTGGTTCAGGATCATTCATTCCAGGATTTGAAGATCAATTGATTGGAAAAAAGGCTGGCGATGATGTCGAAGTAAAAGTTACCTTCCCTAAGGATTATCAAGAAAAGTCACTAGCTGGCAAAGAAGCTACCTTTAAGGTTAAACTCCATGAAGTTAAAGAGAAACAACTTCCTAAGCTTGATGATGACTTTGCTAAAGATGTTGATGAAGATGTTGATACACTTTCTGAATTGGAAGACAAAGTTAAAAAAGAACTTAAGGAACAAAAAGAATCAGCCGCTCACGATGCCAAGGAAAATACGGCTATTAGTGAAGCAGTAGATAATGCTACTGTTAAAGATATTCCAGAAGTTATGATTAATGATGACGTTCAACGTCAAATGGACCAGTACTTAGCTGGAATGCAGCAGCAGGGTATTAACGCTGAAATGTACTACAAACTCACTGGTACTAAGCCAGAGGACTTAAAGAAGCAATTTGCTGATGGTGCAGATCGTCGAGTTAAAACTAATTTGGTCTTAGAAGCAATTGTTAAAGCTGAAAAGATTGATCCTAGTGAAGAAGACATTCAAAAAGAAGTTAGCAACCTCGCTAAACAATACGGAATGGAAGAAACAGCCGTTCGTAATGCATTATCTGATGACATGTTAAAACATGATATTGGTATTCAAAAAGCCGTTGACATTGTGGTTGACAGTGCTAAAGAAGAACCAAAATCAGCTACCAAGAAGGCTTCTGAAAAGAAGGATTCCAGTAAAGAAAATAAGAAATAATTTATACAAGATGGGATCCGCTTGTTAGAGCGGGTCTTTTTTTGTAGAGCAAATTATTTTAAAAGGTTCTATTAGTATGGTATAGTTTCAAATTGCAGGCAACGAGACGAATTAACAACGAATTAACAAAAAGGAGAGATACCATGTATGATGATTCAAATCAAAATGAGACCATTACTTGCTCCTTTTGTGGAAAGTCACAGGACCAAGTAAAAAAAATTGTTGCTGGACCCGGTGTATATATTTGTAATGAATGTATCGATTTGTGTGAACAAATCATGAGTGATGAATTAAACAAGACCAATGTTGAAGACATCAATGTGCTTACCCCAAGTGAAATTGTTAAAAAACTTGATGAGTATGTGATTGGTCAAGATGAAGCCAAAAAAACGCTAGCGGTGGCTGTCTTTAATCATTATATGAGAATTAAGGCTTTGAATGATTCTGAAGATGATGATGAAAGTGAAGATGGTAACCAAGAACGACATGCTTATGATGATGCTCAGATTCAGAAAAGTAATATTGCGATGATTGGACCAACTGGATCGGGGAAGACTTATCTGGCCCAAACACTTGCTAAAATTTTAAACGTTCCCTTTGCAATTGCTGACGCTACGACGTTGACTGAAGCTGGATATGTTGGAGAAGATGTTGAAAATATTCTTTTGAAACTCTTACAGAACGCTGACTATGACGTTGATCGGGCTGAAAAGGGAATCATTTATATTGACGAGATTGATAAAATTGCTAAAAAAGCCGAAAATGTTTCAATCACAAGAGATGTATCTGGTGAAGGTGTCCAACAAGCTCTGTTAAAGATTTTAGAGGGAACTACCGCTAATGTTCCACCAAAGGGTGGTAGAAAGAACCCGAGCCAAGAGTTTATTAAGATTAATACGAAGAATATTCTGTTTATTGTTGGTGGGGCTTTTGATGGAATTCAAGATATTGTTAGACGACGCTTAGGTGATAAGACAATTGGTTTTGGGGTTGATAATCATGAGACCCAAGACGTTGCTGATGAAGATATTATGCAAAAAGTAATTCCTGAAGACCTGATGAATTTTGGATTAATTCCAGAGTTTATCGGTCGTCTTCCAATTTTGACCGCTTTGAATAAGTTAAGTGAAAATGATCTGGTCAAAATTCTGACTCAACCTAAAAATGCGTTAGTAAAACAATACCAAAAGCTTTTATCACTCGAGGGTGTCCAACTTAAATTTGAAGACGCTGCACTTAAGGCCATGGCAAAAAAAGCCATTGCTAGAAATACGGGTGCTCGTGGTCTTCGTTCTATGATTGAAAGTGTGATGAGAGATATTATGTATTCACTTCCAAGTCGTGATGACGTTAAAGAAGTGATTGTTACCCCAGATTCAGTAAATAGTGGTAAAGAACCAAAGATGGTCTTAAAAAGCGAAACAAAGTAATTAAACGGAGATAATAATGGACGTAAATGATGTTGAACTTGTAATGAGTGCAGTTGATCCCAAACAGTATCCCACTACTGGATATCCAGAAATTGGCTTTTTGGGTCGATCTAACGTTGGCAAGTCTTCACTAACGAATGTGTTGATTAACCGGAAGGATTACGCTCATACGTCTGGCCAACCGGGAAAAACTCAAACTTTGAATTTTTATCGCGTTAACGATGAACTCTATTTTGTTGACGTTCCAGGATATGGCTATGCGAAGGTTTCTAAAACAGAACGGGAAAAATGGGCTCAAATGATTGAGACTTATCTAACGCAACGTGAACAGCTCCGGGGAGTGATCAATTTAATTGATGGTAGACACGCCCCGAGTGAGTACGATATTCAGATGCGTGATTGGTTAGAGTATTATGGAATTCCCGTGCTTTATGTAGCGACTAAGGTTGATAAAATTCCTAAAAGTAAGATCAAGAAAC
Organism: Fructilactobacillus sp. X7R4C1; assembly: GCF_059901115.1. Taxonomy (NCBI): domain Bacteria; kingdom Bacillati; phylum Bacillota; class Bacilli; order Lactobacillales; family Lactobacillaceae; genus Fructilactobacillus; species Fructilactobacillus sp. X7R4C1. The sequence goes on along the minus strand of NZ_JBWXVD010000002.1, from coordinate 293,540 downwards.
AAGAACAGACGTTGCGAAAAGGGTTGGAGCTTGAAGCAGATGAACCGCTGATAATGTTCTCTGCTAAAACCAAGGTCGGAGCAGATCAAATTTGGAACTGGATTGAGCAACAAATTAAGTAATAAAAAATCAGCTGTGAGAACAGCTGATTTTGTGTTTATTTGGTTTTGTCTTGATCTAATATTTTATTCTTTTTTGATTCGCGCTGGTCTTCTTTGTTTTTATGATTCAAAAACTTGGTACGGTTAGGATCTTTCGGATTCTCTTTAGCGAATTTACTGAACATGGCATCAAGATCTTCATTTCTTCTAATTTTTAGTCCCATATCGATCGCTCCTTTAAACTCATCATAGCAAAAAAATCATTTCATGTCAGTTTGTTATACAAACTGTAACTAATTCATTATAATTGTAACAGTAGTATTTATCGGAAAGGAGGGAGTTTATGGCATCTGATTTAATTGAACGAAAGTTAACGTTACTTCCGGATCAACCCGGTTGTTACATTATGAAAGATAAAGATGGCAAAATTATTTATATTGGTAAGGCAAAAAACCTAAAGAATCGAGTTCGCTCTTATTTCAAGAGTACTCAGTATGGGAGACGAGCCAAATTAGTGCGAAACATTGCTGATTTTGAGACAATCATTACTTCAAATGACAAAGAAGCATTTTTACTTGAAATCACTTTGATTCAGAAGCATCGGCCTTATTATAACGTTCGTTTAAAGCAAGGACACAGTGGGTATCCTTACATTAAAATTACTAATGAACGTGATCCCCGAATGTTGATTACTAATACCGTTAAAAATGATGGTGGATATTATTTTGGACCATATCCAAACGTCTATGCTGCAGATGAAACCTTGAATTTCTTACAAAAGATGTATCCACTCAGACGTTGTAATGGGTATCAAAAACGAGCTTGTTTGTACTACCACATGGGACAGTGCTTGGGAGCTTGCTTTAAGAAAGTACCTAAGTCAGAGTACGATGCTCAAATCAAGAAGATCAAGTCATTTTTAAACGGTAGTGTGGGACCTGCTAGACAACTACTGACTAAACGAATGAATACGGCTTCAAATAACATGGAGTATGAACGGGCAGCTGAATTGCGCGATCAACTGCATTACATTGATGCGACCGTTGAGAAACAAAAAATCATTTCACATGACAATACTCCACGAGATGTGTTTAATTTTTATGCTGATAAGGGATGGCTTTCTGTACAAGTTTTCTTTATTCGGCAGGCACGTTTAATGAAACGTGAGAAAAAATTGTTTCCGATTATCAGTACCGCCAATGAAGAGATGACTAGCTATATTGTTCAATTTTATAACGATTCTGATCGGATTCCACCCAAAGAAATTTTGGTACCTAACTCAATCGACCATGATGTTCTTTCGAAGATGATCGGAGTGCCAGTTAGAACCCCTCAACGTGGTCAGAAGAAAGCCCTTTTGGACATGGCAGAGCATAATGCGCGATTGGTTTTAAACGAACAGTTTAAGTTAATGGAAATGGATCGCAAAAAGACTACCGGAGCAATGGATGAATTGGGCGACGCTTTAGGAATTGGTCATCTCGAACGAATCGAAGCTTTTGATCATTCCCATATTTCGGGTGCTGATTTGGTTTCTGCTATGGTAGTATTTGAAGATGGGAAACCGAATAAGAAGAAGTACCGAAAATATAAGTTAAGAACCGTTGATCATGCCGATGAAGCAGCCAGCACGCGCGAAGTGATTAGAAGGCGCTACACACGTTTATTAAAGGAACACGCTGAAATGCCAGACTTGATCCTAATGGACGGAGGCGAGATTCAGATGAATGCCGTTACTGATGTTTTGGAAAATGAACTTAATCTGCACATTCCAGTAGCTGGAATGGTGAAAAATGAGAAACATAAGACGGCTGATTTGCTTTACGGAAGTAATGATCATCATGTTAATTTAAATCCGAAAAGCCAGGCCTTTTATCTAGTTCAAAGGGTTCAAGACGAAGTGCATCGTTTTGCAATTAACTATCATCATCAACTCCATAATAAGAATTCGATGACTTCTAGATTAGATAGTATTAGGGGAGTGGGACCCAAAACTAGAAATAAACTTTTGCGAAAATTCGGTTCCACCAAAAACATTGCAGATGCTAGTGTCGAAGACATTCAAGCAGTCGGTATTTCAAAGAAAGTTGCTCAGACGGTAAAATTGACCTTTGAGAACGTTGCACCAGTGGCCAAGATGATGAAAAACTAATATGAAAATGGAGAAATTATGTTTGTAGATCAAGTAAAATTTAAAGTTAAGGCCGGTAAAGGTGGAGACGGAATGGTCGGATTTCGTCGGGAAAAATATGTACCAAATGGTGGACCTTCTGGTGGTGATGGTGGCCATGGTGGTAATGTTGTTTTCAAAGTTGATACTGGAATGTCAACTTTAATGGATTTTAAGTATAAAAAACAATTTAAAGCCAAAAACGGTGGGAATGGTGCTAACAAAAAAATGACGGGTGCAAGTGCACCGGATTTGGTAGTACATGTCCCCGATGGCACCACGATTTATAACTCAGAGACCGGCGAGCCAATTGCGGATTTGACTAAAGCAAACGATGAAGTTGTAGTTGTAAAGGGTGGTCGTGGAGGAAGAGGAAACGTTCACTTTGCCACCCCTAAAAATTCTGCGCCAGAAATTGCTGAAAATGGGGAACCAGGTCAAGAAATGGAGATCGAACTTCAGTTAAGGTTATTAGCTGATGTTGGTTTAGTCGGTTTTCCATCGGCTGGTAAATCCACGTTATTAAGTGCAATTACTTCGTCAAAACCAAAAGTAGCTCAATACCACTTTACGACCATTGTTCCTAATCTGGGGATTGTACGAAATCATGATGGAAGTGACTTTGTGATTGCTGATTTGCCTGGACTGATTGAAGGAGCTTCCAAGGGTGTGGGATTAGGTTTTGAATTTTTAAGACACATTCAAAGAACTCGAGTTATCCTTCATGTTGTTGATATGAGTGGAGTTGAGGGACGTGATCCGTATGATGACTATGAAAAAATCAATCATGAACTGGCTAATTTTGATAAAAGTCTTTTGAAACGTCCCCAAATCATCGTTGCTTCTAAAATGGATATGCCGGATTCGGCTGAAAATCTTAAGTTGTTTAAACGTGAATTAGCTGAACATAATGACCACGTTAATGGCAAAATTATTCCCATTTCTTCCATTACTCATTCAGGGCTTAATGATCTCATTCGAGAAACGAGTAGTGAACTTGATAAGGCACCAAAGTTTCCAATTGTGGGTGCTAACGAGCTTAATGATTCTAAGGAAGTCATTTACCGTCCCGATGAGGATGAAAAGCCGTTTACTTTGACAAAAGATGAAGATGGAACTTGGGTTCTGTCTGGACATCAGATTGAACGAGTAATTCAAATGGCCAATACTGAACATGAACAAGGTGTGTTAAGATTAGCTCGAAAATTACGTGGAATGGGTGTTGATCAAGCACTACGGGATGCCGGCGCTAAGAATGGCGATCTGGTATCAATTTCGGACTTTACCTTTTCATATGTTGAATAATATAAAAGACGATACTTGTGGTATCGTCTTTTATTATCCAAAAATAAGCTCATCATTTTTTAAACGATAACCGAATAGTTTTGGAGTTTCAATTGTTTTACAAAAAAGTGATAGATGATCATCAAGTTCTCTTGTCCGGGTATTAAATTGATTCAAGGTTAGTGACCGTTTGTTTTTGCTTGGTACTAATAAAATTTTATTTTGCGAAAATTCAATGTCAAAAACTGGTAAAATAACCTTATTAATTTCAACGTATATTTTATATGAATTATTTAAATCTTCGGATGAGACGTAAAATTCGTTTAATCTCAAAGTTATCACCTAGATTCAGCTTATTATTGCTAATGTGGTATGCTACAATTGTATAGTAATTCTTCACGAGTGTAAAAATTTGAGTGTCAAAAAGGAACGATAGGATATGCAATTAGAGTTTTTTGGAACTGGTGCGGGAGTTCCTGGTAAGTTTCGAAACGTTTCTAGTGTCGCTTTAAGATTGTTGGATGAGATTAATTCCGTGTGGTTGTTTGATGCTGGGGAAGGTACTCAACAACAAATCTTGCGATCAACGTTAAAACCGCGAAAAATTAATAAGATTTTTATTACCCACCTTCATGGTGATCATATCTATGGTCTTCCGGGATTATTATCAAGTCGTTCGTTTCAAGGCGGAGATGATCCGGTTACCATTTATGGCCCCTTTGGAATCAAAAATTACGTTCAGACTAGTTTGCAAGTGACGCAGACTAAGTTAGGGTATAAAATAAAATACGTAGAGCTGGACCAGCCTGGTAAGATTTTTGACGGTAAAAAGTTTACAGTTTATGCGGAAAAGCTTGATCATCAAGTTCAAAGTTGGGGTTTTCGAATTGTTGAACATGATCATCCGGGTGAACTGCTTGTTGATAAATTGCAGGAGGATAATATTCCGTCTGGTCCACTGTACGGAAAGCTTAAGGAAGGTAAGACGGTTAAACTTAGTGACGGGAGAGTCATTAATGGCAAGGACTACATTGGTAATTCCCAAAAGGGGAGAATTGTTACCATTTTAGGGGATACGAGAAAAGTTGATACCATCAATAAGTTAGCGCAAAATGCTGACATTTTAGTTCATGAAAGTACTTTTGGAAAGGGCGAAGCAAAATTAGCTCACAATTACTATCATTCTACGAACATCCAGGCTGCTAATACCGCCAGGGATGCCAACGTAAAACGATTATTATTAACGCACATTTCTGCAAGGTATACTGCTAAAATGGCTCATGAGTTACAGAGGCAGGCTCAACAAGTTTTTCCAAATACCAAGGTAGTTAAAGATTTTGATTTTATTGATATTCCCTTTAATAAGGGAGAGGAGAATGCCCAATGAAAAAGCAAGTTTCAATGATTTTAAGCATGGTCTTGATTGTGATTGTCGCTATTTTTGTTTTGTTAAATATGGGAAGTGCGGAGATTAATTTTGGTTTTACGACGGTTAAAATGCCGTTAATCTTAGTCTTATTATTGACATTACTAATTGGGGCTTTAATCATGTTCTTATTATCAATGATCAGTTCATTTAAAAATGGTTCCAAACGGAAAAAAGAAAATCGTGATTCACAGAAAACCATTGATGGATTAAAGGGACAAATTAATGATTTAAATAAACAAAATGATTCTCTAAAGATGCAGTTAAAGAATTCAATTAGTAAACAAAAGGTTAATCAAGATAATCGAAACGTTGAAGATGTAATTAATAAACAGCAAAAGGACAACGAAAAATAGTGAAAAGAGGATCCATATTTGCTTTCTTCAAAGTATAATTGGGAGCTAAAACAAAATAATCTTAACCAAGATGCTGTTAATCAACTAGCTAATGATTTGGGACTTGAACCGTTAGTTGTTAGCTTACTGTTTGAACGTGGTTATGATAATGTCGATAAGATTCAACATTACTTAAACCCGGATACTAGTGACTTAAACGATCCCTTTTTAATGCATGATATGCAAAAAGCGGTTGAACGGATTGAATTGGCAGTTGAAAACGGTGAACAAATTACCGTTTATGGGGATTATGATGCTGACGGACTTACTAGTACCGCCATTTTATATGAAACGCTAGTCGAGATGGGAGCGGAAGTTCGTTATTATATTCCTAATCGGTTTAAAGATGGATACGGTCCAAATGTGAAGGCCTTTCAAAAAATTATTGATAGTGGAACTTCGTTAATTGTTACTGTTGATAATGGAGTTGCTGGCTTTGATGCAATTGAGAAAGCTAATAAATTGAGTTGTGATGTGATTATTACCGATCATCACGAATTACCAGAAAAGTTGCCGAACGCCTATGCAATCGTTCACGCTCAGTTGGGCGATCCTAAATATCCGTTTCAGTATCTTTCTGGAGCTGGAGTATCTTTTAAGTTGGCGACGGCATTAATGGATGAAATTCCTCAAGATAAACTAGATTTAGCTGCAATCGGAACGGTTGCTGACTTAGTATCGTTAACCGGAGAGAATCGGGCACTCGTTCAGTTTGGATTAAATGTCATTCACTTGACGGTGCGACCTGGATTAAAAGCCCTTATTAAACGATTTGGAATTGATTTGGAAAAAGTTGATGAACAAGATATTGGGTTTAACATTGCTCCTAGATTAAATGCACTTGGACGGATGGGTGACGCCAATATGGGCGTTGATCTGCTTACTACGGTTGACGACGATCAAGCTAACGAACTAGCTAAGAAGACTGAGCAAAAAAATGATCAGAGGAAGTTACTGGTTAGTTCAATTACGGACGAGGCAATCGCTCAAGCTGATTCACCTGAGAATAAGAAGAGAGAAACCCTTTTAATTGTGGGAAAGGATTGGCATACTGGAGTTTTAGGTATTGCAGCTAGTCGAGTTAAAGATAAATTTCATAAGCCGACGGTTGTTGTCAGTGTTGATGACCAAAATAAGATCGCCAAGGGATCCGGAAGAAGTGTCAAAGGATTTGATCTTTTTAAAGCCTTAGATAGTGAACGTGATCTGATGGATGCATTTGGTGGACATGCGATGGCAGTTGGATTAACGGTTCCAGCTGATAATTTAAAAACACTAGCTGAGCGGTTTGAACGGTCAGCAGCAAAACAGCAGGTTGATTTATCACAAAAGCCAACTTTAAAAATTGATTTTAAAGTTACTCCAGATGAAATTGATCAAAAGTTATTTCAACAAATTCAAACTTTGAGTCCATTTGGGACTGATAATGAATGCCCCCGATTTGACGTTGATCCGATTGCTTTAACTAATGTTCAGGCAATTGGGAAAGCCCATGATCACCTTAAATTTCAAGTTGTTGGCAATCATTCACGGATTTCTGCAATTGACTTTGGGATGGGTGATGTTGCTACTGAAGTTTCTAAATTGTCAGCTAATATTAACGTAGCAGCGACCTTGAATGAAAATGAGTGGAAGGGTCGTACTAATCTTCAGTTGATGGTTGATGATCTTAAAGTTGACGGAACCGTTGTTATTGACAAACGGACTACTACCTTAACTAAGTCAATGTTTGTAAATGCGGGAACGTATATTTTCTTTCATCGTAACTTGTATCAACAATTAAAATCATATGTTGGTAAGAAGTCTAAAGCTATGCTTGCTTCGGATGTTAAAAAAGATATTACTAATGGGGTAGTTTATCTTGTTGATTGTCCTGAAACACTTGGTGAATTAAAAGGCGTTGTTAATCATTTCCAAAATCCTGAAATTATATTGTATTTATATAAAAAGAATCATATTTTAAATTTAGGGATGCCAGAACGTTCACAGTATGCTAAACTATTTAAGTTCGTTGAAACTAATAAAAATGTGCAAATTTCAAAGAATGTTGGTGAGGTTGCAAACCATTTGCAGGTTCCAACCAATATTCTGGTTTTCATGTTGCAGGTATTTAATGAACTGGGATTTATCACCATTCGGGATGGAATTTTGAATGGTATCAGTAATCCAAACAAGCAAAGCTTGTCCACTTCTCCCACATACCAATTGCGAGAAGAGCAATTAAAAGTAGAAGATGCTCTTTTTAACGTTTCTCCAAGTGATTTGGTGAAAATAATTAATAAGATTGGGAACTGATAATAAGAAAGGAAGTATTTTTTATGGTCCTTAATTTAAAGGATTATGTAGCAAGTTATCCTAATTTTCCAGAGCCAGGTGTAACTTTTCGAGATATTTCTCCATTACTAGAAAGTGGCGAAGCATATCGTCAAGCTACTGACGAAATTGTCAACTATGCCAAGGGTAAGAACATTGATATGATTGTTGGTCCCGAAGCGCGTGGCTTTATTGTTGGATGTCCCGTTGCATATGAACTTGGAATTGGATTTGCTCCTGCAAGAAAAAAAGGGAAGTTACCTGGTAAAACTGTCAAAGCTACATATGGTTTGGAATACGGTCAGTCATCACTTTATTTGCATGATGATGCGATTAAACCAGGTCAGAGAGTTCTTGTGACTGATGATTTGCTAGCTACAGGTGGTACCATTGAAGCTACCATTGAGTTAGTCAAAGATCTTGGTGGAGTAGTAGTTGGAACGGCTTTTATTGTCGAATTAATGGACTTAAAGGGTCGCGATAAGATTAAAGACTATGATATTCTCAGTCTGATTAAATATGATTAAATTTTAAATTAAACACACTTCTCAAGTTGATTGTCTTTTCTTTTACGATTATACTTAAGTGGTGTTAATTATGGCGAGTTGGCAGAGTGGTAATGCACCGGACTCGAAATCCGGCGAACCGGTTTATAGCCGGCGCGCAGGTTCAAATCCTGTACTCGCCTTTTAGTGGCAATTTGGATAGTTTCCTATAGTTCTCAAACGTCTTTATATCAACAAAAGAAGCAGCTGTGGATAGTTAGAAAACTATAGAGAAATAAAAATCTGTTAACAATCTGTTAACAAAAAATGTTAACCGGTTAAAAGCGGAGGTATACCAATTTTTAGTAGTGTGCCATACTAAATTTATATTTAAGCCGGGTGTGATGTCTCCTGCTAAATATTTATGGTCGATATATAGAAAGAGCTATCAGATTAAATTCTGGTAGCTCTTTTTTTATTGATAATTTTATTTAGTGATGTTTTGATTTGATCATTAGTTTGTTGACGATATTCATCAATCATGTATGAATATACTCGGGTTGTGGTTGATATATCTGAGTGACCAAGTCGTTTACTGATGACGTAGTTATCAATTCCATTAGCAAGCAAATAAGCTACGTGAGTGTGTCTGAGAGAGTAGAAATTTATACCTAACTCGTTTAAAAATTCCCTCAATGTTTTGTTGACGGCTGAGGAAGTCGTATAGTCTTATATTGATTCGTAAAAACATGGTTGTTGCCATTTTCCTTTAACTCTTTTAAAACTTCAAGAATATCAGCATTTATTCGAATAATTCTATTGGAGCTTTCGTTTTTAGTAGGTTATTCACTTTCTAATACGGAATTCCAAGACTTATTAATATTGATAGTTCGAAAGTTAAAATTAACATCTTTCCAAATCCGTGCTTGAATTTCTCCCAGTCGCATCCCAGAGAAAATTGCTAACAGAATCATATATTTAGAAGTAAAGTTTTTGTTCTTAGTCTCTAACAGATAATTAGTCAATCTTTCCATTTCGTCGACATTTAAATATTCAATCCTTCTGGTCTTACTTCGGTCGTACACCATTGTGGTTCGCTGGACGAAATCTTTTTCAAAGTCACCATCGTAGATACCATCTTTAACACAAGAGTGAACCATTGTATTTAATTTACTAACGGTTTCTTTAGCGTGGTCTTTACCATAATCATTTAATAGTTTTTGATAAATATTACGGTCGATAGCATCGACCTGAACATTAGGGATGTATCGCTTTAAAATACCGTATGTTCTTAAATAAGTCTTTTTAGTTCTTTCAGTTACTGATGTTTCTTTATAAGTTTGAAACCAATTCCAAAAGTATTCATAAAATAAGTTAGGTTTACTGTTTTGTAGAGAGAAATCATTTTTACTCAATTCCATTTTAGAAGCATATAGTTGTGCTTCTTGTTTAATTGAAAAACCAGATTTAGATTTTGCATGCCATTTTTTATCTGGACCTTTATATCTAAACTGGGCTTGCCAGACTTTGCCACGCTTTTGAAAATTAGCCATGTTATGTACCTCCATTAAAGCCCTAAAGTCAGAATTGAACTGACTTCATGCTACCAAGTAGGGTAATATTACTGCTTTTGACCAGTAAATTTGTATTTATTTGTTAGGGATGTTTTAGCAATCTGATTACCAGAACCATCTTGAATACTAATTGAACTAGTTACCTTTGAACTGTATGAATCTTGAATGTTGTATTGCTGCATAATTCGTTCAATTGCATCATAAGCAGAATGTGAGACATTTTCTAATTGTTGACTATTAAAGTTAGCTGTTGCATCACTTAAGGTTACAACCGTTTCTCCAGCTGAATCAACTTTAGCGTTAGTGATATCTCCGTTAGTTTGACTAGGTAGATCAGCTAATGCTTGTTTGTAGCCATTGATATTTTTATCACTATTATTTGGTTTGCTTTTAACTTCTTTATCAATTTGCTTATCTTCTTTGGCTGCTTTTTTATTGGCCATTTTTGTTTCGTGTTCTTTAGCAGCCTGTTGTTGATCGTAAGCACTAATTTGTCCCATTGAAATCAAAGCAAACACAGCAAAAACAACACTTAAAGTTATCCACATCTTTTTTGATTTTGAGGCAAATATTTCTAATACCGATACAATTAAAGCAATTATTAGAAGAATAAGTAAAACAATTTCGAGTGATTTTTCAACTGATAATAAAAAGATTAAAAGCATCGTTGCAACTAATCCAAATACTAACGAAGCATAAAACATACCTTTGTTGTCTTTATTTGCTTCATCAAGAGATTGCTTGATTCCTCCGATAGTGAGACCAACTAAAAAAATAAATAAAATCCAACCTATTACAAAATACATAAGTCCTCCACAAACAGCTTTTTACGTCGATCAGAAATTGGACGTAAGTTGTTTACATTTATATCAGTAAGGTGTTTTTAAAACTTTTTACTGCGTATATGATTACAAGAATAATTAAACAGACCAATATCCATCATTCATATCTCCTTTATTACTATTATTAAAATTAAAGACCTAGTAGTTGTTTTTTCTTTTGGTCGAACTCTTCTTGAGTAATAATTCCATCATCTAAAAGGGATTTGAATTTTCGTAATTCATCTGCGTTAGAAATAGACTGAACAACATTACCAGTTGGAGTTTTAGAATTATTAATTTCTTCGTTAATCTTTTTAGCCATAATCTCTACGTTGTTATTGTAGATATTTTTTATTCCAACTTCTGTTACTCCATTCATTAAAACAATTCTTCCAAGTGCCATTCCTTTATGCTTGGACACACCATTTATTTGTGAGATAGGAATATCTGAAGTCTGACTTCCAATAAGCAAATTCTTATTTATAAAAATAATACGTTGATCAGTTAGAACCATCAGTACCGTTTGAGAATCTTTTTCAGTAAAACCAGAAGTAGCATATTTAATGGTTTCATCATCATTTAAAATTTCGGGTAACATTTTGAGTTCACGTTTAGTACCAAACGTATCAGTTAATCCAGCTTCATCTAATTGTTGCTTAATTTGTTCGAATCTTTCTGAATTTTGCGATGATCCATTTGGTTGTTTACTTTCTTTTTCTTCGCGTTTCTTTTGTTTGTAGTCATCTTTTAATTTCAGTGGGTCTATTGTAGTTCCGTTTGCAATGGCATCTTTTACCATTTCCACAGTTACAAAGTTTTGAGCGGCCATGCTCGTTACAATTCCAACTTTTTTAGCATTTATTCCTATCTTTTTACAACATTTATCACAAATATCTCCGTCTTTTACCGGCATATTAAATTGCAATAAAGTGATTTTGTTATTACATATTGGGCAAGTACGCATAGTATTATCCTCCAAAAATTAACAGCTTTTTAAGTCAATCAGGAATTGGACATATTAAGTTTGTTTAAAATAGTCTAATTATTTCTTAAGACGTTTTTGTAAAACAAAAGCCACGTTTCTTGTGGCTCTTTAAAAGAATTTATAAATTGATAGTATTGTTCCAATAATTCCTATAATTGTTCCAACTACTCCTATAAAAGTAGTAATTAACCATGTTTTTTGTTCAGCAAACTTAGTATTTACTTTTTCAAATTTAATATCAATGTCTTTTCCAAGTAAATCAATTTTACTACTGAGTTTATCAACGGCACTATTTAATTCATCATGTGTTACATAATTTTTCATATTTCCGTTACCTCCATTATCATTTGGCTTTGAATTAATTATATCATTGTTCGTTTTTTCTCCTTCAAAAGGCCGATAGATAATATTATTTTTACTTTCAGCCATTACGAATTCTCCCTTTTAAGAAATAAAGTCAATTTACTTTTTTTCTCATTTTCATCTAATTGGATTTCAAAATTAATATATGGTGTATTTTGAACATCTTTTAGAGTCGCCGAGAATGCTATTCCAAACATTGCAATATAGTTGTTTGACATCTGCTTTGCTTTAATATCTTTTAGATCAAATTAAAAAATGTCGGGCTCATGATTATCCATTATGCTTTTATCATTTTTATTTTTTGCATCGATTTTAAGGTTATGTTTTCCTTGTTCTAATCCAATAAGCTGGATATTGATAGTTACATAAATGCCATTGTTATTATATCTTTTTATCATAATTGGAAGAGGATCGTCTTTTTTTGTTATATACACAGTATTTATATACTCATTCATAAACTGAAACTCCTTATTTTATTACTACAGTTAGAATTGATTGGACGTATTTTACTTTTTTACGTAATCTACTAATGCCTTCTCTCCTTTAATATTTAATATGTGTTACAAAACAAAAGGGCTATCAAAATCACAAGTTTTGATAGCCCTTTTGTTGTATTGAGCTCTTATAATTCGGATTGCATCCGGATTGCTTTTCCAATGATTTTGCCTGGATTATCTTTATTCAAGATAATCGGTGGGTACTCCTTATTATCAGGAACTAAGACGGTTTGGTCTTTTTGGGTACTAATCCTTTTAAGAGTAGCTTCGTCGTTATCGTTTAATAGGACAGCGGCAATTTCACCATTTTCCACCTCTGGTTGATAATGAATCAAAACGTATGATCCGTTTTGAATGGTAGGAGCCATTGAATCTCCGTCACATTTTAACCAGAAATTCTCACCACTTGGCAGTCCTTCCTTTAGAGTTGGAAAGTACGCGGTAACGTTCTGTTCAGCAAAGATTGGTTTTCCGCAAGCAATGCTGCCAATGAGAGGAAGATCAATTGTCTCATTAGTTTTTGATTTAGCACTTGTACTATCATTGTGATAGTTAAGTTGATTAGTATTTCCTAATAGGTAATCGATCGACACTCCAAGTACTTTGGCGACTTTTCCAAGGCTTTTTGTACTAGGAGTTTTCTTGTTCCAAGTATAAATATTGTTAATCCCAATCCCAGCCTTCTGGGCCACTAACTGAAGTGACCATCCACGCATTCTTGAAAGTCTCTTTATTCGTTCAATTGTTGTCAAAATTGTTTCTCCTTTTCTGAAATTGGTGGTTAAAAAAAAGTTATTTCAAATAATAGAGAAAATCATTGACATTTTATTTTATATGATTGATAATTAATTTAGTTAAGTAATTGATCAGTCAGTCCAGAATAATATCAATGGTTAAAAGTATCTAAACTAGTTCCCACGAAGAAAATAGTTTAAATACAGTCCATTATTTTCATCATATTTACATTTTATTCCAAAGGATAGACATAGTCAATAACTTAATTAATAAATTGTGAAAGGAGGGATCAATAATGGCTAACGTTGAATTGGAACGTAATGCTCAAAGAGTATTTAAAAAGATCAAAGTTGCTTTAATTAACAAGGACTTGACTCAAGTTGATATGTCAAAAATTGTTGATGTCTCACCAGTTGAATTAAATCGGGCAATTCATGGTGAGATGAGTCCTAAATCTCAAAGAATTAGGAAGCAAATTTTTAAGTACCTAGATATCAAAGTTTCGTAATCTTCATTTGTTATCCATGTGATAAAAGAGCAGTAAGATAAACTAAATGTATTAATACTACTTGTTTTCACGTTTGTAATTAGTATTAGTATGTGTAGTGATCGTAAGATTTAATAAGGCCTAGATCAGTTGCAGTAGTTGATCTAGGTCTTTGTCGTGTAATAATTAGTTTATTTGGTCTCATCAACTGACAATTGTTTTACTAATTGGTCAATCTGATTGCGGACGTTTCTAAAAGTTTCAATTACTTCTGATTTGGATCCCTTAAATTGTGCAGGATCTTTAAGTGGCCAGTGAATTTTTGCAACTGATTGTGGGGTAACTGGACACTTATCTTTAGCGTCTCCGCAAAGCGTAACGATTAAATCACACTTAACTAAATAATTTTTATCAATTAGCTTTGACGTGTTGTGAGAAATATCAATTCCACGTTCTTTCATCACCTTAACCGCAACTGGATTTAAACCATGAGTTTTTACTCCCGCACTTTTTATTTGCCAGTTTTACGGGAAATATTTTTTGGCAAATCCTTCTGCCATTTGGCTTCGACACGAGTTTCCCGTACACAAAAAATAAATTTTTTTCATTTTAATTCATCCCTTAATAATTTATACTTCATGATACCAAAAACTATGGATACTACTAGTAACTTATCTTATCGGTTATTAATTGCTTAACTTATGGGTAGTTCAATCAAATTGTGTGCAAATAATTTATTAAATATTGAACATTTTGTAGTCTCATTAGGTAATTGCGTGGTACTATAAAAATGTTCATAGAGAACGACAATTTAAAAATTGAAGGAGGAAGCAGATATGAAAGTAGCTGTAATTGGATCATCTCATGGTGGATTCGAAGCTGTCAGAGGAGTTTTAAAAGATTTTCCTGATGCTGACATCGAATGGTACGAAAAGGGAGACTTTGTATCTTTTCTATCTTGTGGAATTGAATTATATCTTCAAAACGTCGTAAAAGATGTTAACTCTGTAAGTTATGCAACTCCAGAAGGCATGGAAAAATTAGGTGTAAATGTTCACATTAATACTGAAATCACTGATATTGATCCTGAAGCTCACACATTAACCGCTTTAAACGTTAACGATGGCAAAGAGAGCACTGAAAAATATGATAAATTAATTTTAAGTGTTGGTGCTAATCCATTCCAACTTCCAGTCCCAGGGAAGGAATTAGGTAATATCTATGCAATGCGTGGACGTGATTGGGCCATTAAATTGAAGGAAGCTGAAGTTACTCCAGGTATCAACAACGTCACGGTCGTTGGTTGTGGATACATTGGGATTGAAGCAGCTGAATCATTCGCTAAGGCTGGTAAGCACGTTACATTAGTTGATACTGGTAAAACCATTCTTCCTACTTACTTGGATCCAGAGTTTACTAAAATTCTTGAAGCTGAGCTTAAAAAGAACGGAGTAAAATTATCATTGAACCAAAGTGTTAAAGAATACGTTGGTGACGATGATGAAAACGTTTCTTCAGTTATTTCAACTAATGGTGACCAATGGGATGCTGATCTAGTGATTGAAACTGCCGGAATTCGTCCTGCTACCGATTGGCTTAAAGGTAAAGTTGATCTTGACGAAAAGGGCATGATCAAGACCGATGAATATCAAAGAACCAATCAACCTGATATTTTTGCTGTTGGTGATTCCACCGAGGTTACCTTTGCACCTACTGGCAAGAAGCAAATCATTGCTTTAGCTTCTAACGCTAGACGTCAAGGTCGCTCAGCTGCCATGAACCTGAACGATGAGAAGCGTAAGACTACTGAAGTTTCTGGTTCATCAGCACTTCATGTTTTTGATTACAAGTTTGCCTCAACTGGATTTAAGGATGTTACTGCTGAAAAAGCTGGCGTTGACGTTGAATCCGTCTTTGTTGTTGACACTGCGGTTCCTCCGTTTGTTCATGATGATAAGTTGAATGCAGAAGTCTACTTCAAGTTAACTTTTGATCCAAAGACTCGTGAAGTTGAGGGTGCTCAAATCATGTCGAAACGAGATGTAACTGCTAATATCAATACCATTTCATTAGCAATTCAACAACACATGACCGTTGATGACTTGGCATATGCTGACTTCTTCTTCCAACCAGGTTTTGACCGTCCATGGAATATCATGAACGTCGCAGCTCAAAAAGCACAAGATAAGTTAGATCACAAATAAAACCAAAGGGTCCGTTGACTTAATCAACAGACCCTTTTTATTACATGCTTTTTGCTACTAGAATATCACCATTTGACAATTTGAACGTTTTATCAAAACCATTTAGATAAATGGTAGTACCTCGTTCTGGAAAATCTTCACTGGTCTTAGGAAGAAATTCAATTTCAAGTGAATGGCCATCTGGAGCCAGATTATCTAAGGTAGTTAATTTCATGACGTACTGATTGTCATCGTTAACTTTAATGGTTTTAGTATCTGAATTTCCAGGTGCTGGAAATGTTAAAGTAATCCGTTTCATATCATCCCTTCTTTCGTAGTTATTATACTACCAATTAATTTTTGGTATTGGTACGAATCTAGTAGTAAGAGAAGTGCTAACATATAAAATAAATCTTAAAGAAAATGGTGAAGCGATAATGAAATTTTATACTTCTGATAATGTGGAATTAAACTATGATGATGAGGGAAATAAAAGCAATCAACCCGTGATGATTCTTACCGGAATTGGGGGCTATAAAGAGATTTGGACCCTTACTGTCCAAAAATTAGTCGAAAGCGGTTTTAGGGTTATTAACGTGGATGCTAGAAATCAGGGGATGTCTGAGCGTACTAGTAAGGATGAACGAATGTCGCGCCATGCGATGGATTTATATGAGATTCAGAATGAACTAAAATTAAAAGAACCAATCTTGCTTGGGAATTCAATGGGAGCAGCGACCATGTTTGCGTACGTTTCTTTGTTTACTGATAAGGGAATTAAGGCCATTGTAGACGTTGATCAGAGTCCTAAGATGATTGCGGATCGGTCATGGCCATACGGATTTAAGGCTTTAGACTGGAGTAATTTTCCTGAACTTTTGAAGCAGCCATTTGGACGTTCGACTTATAGTAAAATTAATGATCTTTTATATAGTAAGATTCAATCGTTAAAACAGAAGTATCCATATGACGCCGACTTAAACTATTCGTTGTTAGTGGATCATGCTTTTCAAGATTGGCGTGACATTTTGAGTGATTTGAAGGTTCCATTGATGATTATAGCGGGAAGAAAATCACCATTTTTTGATTATCACTTTGCAAAAGTTGCAGCTGGGATGGCTCATAATGGTCATTATCAGATTGTTGAAGATGCGGGGCATATTATTATGGCTGAACAGCCAGATGTGTTTAACGATATTTTGTTGAAGTTTGTGAAAAGAATATAATAAATCACAATGGTAAGAAATATCATCGTGTGAATTATTAGACTTAACCTTTTAATAGCGGTCTCACTTTAATGAGGTCGTTTTTTATTGGGGTTTGTTAAAGAGTGTTAACTTGGTTGACTTTATGCACTTTGGTTAATATAATCACAATGTAAGCGGATATGAGCAATCGTGTCTGCGTGAAAATAAAAACAATTGGAGGGGTTTACGTGGCTGATAATATTTATTCCATTCATGAAAAGCACACGGGAATGCTAGAAATGGAATCAGAATTTCCTGTAAAAAACCGTGAAGAACTTAGTGAGGCTTACACACCTGGTGTTGCTAAGATTTCCAAGGCCATTGAAAAAGACCCTAGTTTAAAGGACAAGTACACAATGAGTGGAAAGTTGCTTGCTGTTGTTACTGATGGTTCAGCAGTTCTAGGATTAGGTAACATCGGACCAGCTGCAGGGCTTCCGGTTGTTGAAGGGAAGGCTTTGTTATATAAAGACTTGGCCAATGTTAATGCGTTACCAGTTGCCATTGATCAGGAAGATGCCAAGAAAATGGCCACTCACATTAAAAGTATTCAAGATACCTTTGCTGGGATCCATTTGGAGGACATTGCGGCACCAAAATGCTTTGAGTTAGAGGATATCTTGAGTAAAACATTAGATATTCCGGTCTATCATGACGACCAAGAGGGAACTGCTATTGTAGTTTTGGCCGGATTAATCAACGCTAGTAAAGTAGTTGGTAAAGAGTTGAAAGATTTAAAGATCGTCGTCAATGGGGTTGGAGCATCTGGTGTCGCTACTGCCTCGTTGCTGGAGCATGTTGGCATTAAAAATATTACTTTGGTTGATATCGATGGCGTGGTTAAGCCAAATAGTGAGAACTATAATTCATATCAAACTGGACTTGCCCAATCCTTGAACGGAAAAGAAGGACAAACTCTGGATGATGTAATTGATGATCAGGATGTTTTTATCGGTCTGTCAGATGCTAATGTTTTAAGTACTAGTCAAGTTAAAAGAATGGCAAAGGATCCGATTGTCTTTGCGCTTGCTAATCCAGTTCCGGAAATTCTTCCACAAGACGCTAAAGCTGGTGGTGCTAAAGTGATTGCGACTGGATCTAGTAAGTATCCAAATCAAGTTAATAATATTTTGGTTTTCCCAGGTCTGTTCAAAGGACTTTTAAAGAGTGGAATTAAAAAGGTTACATACCAAATTGAGGAAGTCGTTGCTGACGCGTTAGCCAGCATGATTCCTGATCCTACTCCAGATAAAATTGTCCCTGGGGTTTTTGATGAAAATGTTGTTAAAACAGTCACAAATTCAATTATAAAATATGGTGAAAAAGGATAAGAGGTGCAATTATGGCAATATTTATTACATCAATCCAGAGTGTGCTAGCGATTGTAATTATGATTGCAGTTGGTTATGTAACACAAGGACTTGGATGGTTTAAAGAATCATTTTCCGGTTCAATCTCAAAGATTATTATGAAAGTTGCTTTACCATGTTCTATTTTTGTGGCAATGCTTAAATATTTTCATCCAGAACAACTAGCTAATTTGTCAACTGGATTAATCTATGTTGTGCTTGCTATCCTTTTAGGCTACGTTATTTCATGGATTGAAGTTAAGTTATTTAGAGTTAAAAAGGGTCGAAGAGGACTGATGATGACCGGTATTAACGGTGCTAATACCGTTTTTATTGGAATGCCCTTAAACGTTGCTTTATTTGGTGAGATATCAGTCCCTTATTTACTTGTTTACTATATTGTAAATACGATCATTATTTGGACGTTAGGTGTTTGGGTAATTGCTGCAGACGATCCAACCGCTAAAGATGGTTCCAAAGCTAAATTTGATTGGCACCATTTGATTCCGGCTCCATTATGGGGATTCATTGTTGCCATTCCATTTTTGTATATTCCATGGCTTCAGGAACATTTATTGGTTAATTTTGTCCAAACAACCTTAACTGATTTGGGGGCACTGGTTACTCCACTTGCATTAATCTATATTGGAATTATGTTGAGATCATTTGGTCTTAGAAACATGCATTTTGATAAAGATGTCATTTTGACTTTAGCAGGCCGTTTCGTGATTTCACCATTAGTCATGGCTGCAATTATTTTTGTTGGGTTCAAACTCGGAGCATCAATGGTTCCAACCTTCTCCAAGACTTTGATTGTTCAAGCTGCTACGCCTTCACTTGCAGTTCTGCCAATTTTGGCACAAACTTATCATGGTGACGTTAAGTTTGCTACAAACGTGGTTGTATCTACCTCAGTCCTCTTTATCATCGTAATTCCGATTATTATGTTAATCATGGGTTAGTAGAAACGGGAGATTATTGAGGATATGAATATTGAGACTAGAGAAATTAATTTAGAGGTTCCTGACCAATTTAATCAGTGGAGAGATTTTTTGAAATCACTTGGCATCGCCAATTTTTCTGGTGATGAGGTTGATCCCTTAGATTATACCGTTGGACTTTTTGATGGGAATAAATTAGTTGGTACTGGTTCATATTCTGGAAACATTTTGAAGTACATTGGTGTTTGTCATAAGTACACTGAAAATGGGGTTTATTTTAACAAGGTAATTTCGAATCTTTTAACAAGTTTGGGACAACGTGGAGTCTTTCATGTCTTTGTCTTTACAAAGCCAATGTATGCGGAAAGTTTTGAACACGTTGGGTTTAAGGAACTCGTTCAAAGTGATGATGCGGCCTTTTTAGAGACCGGTGATTATAGTATTACTGATTATCTTAAAAGTCTGCCTAAAGTTAATAAAACTGATAATAATGCCGGGATTGTCATGAATGCTAATCCTTTTACCGATGGTCATAGATATTTGGTTGAAAAAGCGTCAGAAGTTAGTGATAACGTTTACGTATTTGTTGTAAGTACTGATAAATCACTGTTTACGTCACAAGAACGATTAAAACTTGTTCAAGAGGGCGTTTCTGACTTAAAGAATGTGATGGTTGTTCCGGGTGGCGATTACTTAGTAAGTTATGCCACTTTTCCTTCGTATTTTTTGGGGGCGCAAGCAGACAAGGTGCGGTATCAGACAACCATTGATGCATTAATTTTTAAAGATTGGATTGCCAAAGATCTTGGCATTAACGTTCGGTTTCTTGGAACGGAGCCAAATTCCAAAACGACCTCAATCTATAATCAAATTTTAGAAAAGGTTCTCCCGCCTGAAGTCAAAGTTAAAGTTATTAAACGAGATCAGGATGAAGCCGGAAAAGTGATTTCGGCCCGAACGGTTCGGATGGCCATTAAGAATGGTGAGTTAACATCAATTAAAGGGATTGTCCCAAAAACAACTTACGAGTTTATTACCAAACATATGGATTCGTTACAGGAAAGAATTAAGAAGGGAATGAAGATCAATGGGAATTAATAAAACGGCAATGGATGGAACGCTGGAATCTTCTGACATTCAGATCACAGTCAGTAAGGGTACTAACGGAATCCAAATTAATCTTGAATCTGATGTTAAGAAACGGTTTGGTGATGATATTATTGCTACCATTAAGGAAGTTGTTAACAAATTTGAATTAGATAATGTCAATATTAAGGCAGTTGACCAGGGAGCTTTAGATTGCGTAATTAAAGCTCGAACGATTACCGCAATTCAACGGGCCGTGGGCGACAGCGAACAACCAGCATGGGAGGCACTATAATGGCTGAAAATGGTGAACGACTCAGAAGAACGATGATGTTTGTTCCAGGTAACAATCCAGGGATGATCAAAGATGCTGGGATCTATGGCGCCGATTCAATCATGTTTGATCTTGAAGACTCAGTTTCGTTAGCGGAAAAAGATTCTGCAAGAAACTTAGTTTATGAGGCTTTAAAAACGGTTGATTATGGTGATGCAGAATTAGTTGTTAGAACTAATGGACTCGACACTGACTTCTTTGAAGCTGACGTCAAAATGATGGTTAAGGCTGGCATCGATGTTATTAGAATTCCTAAAACTGAAAGTGCGGCAATGGTTGAAGAGATGGAGAGTCTAGTTGTTGACGCTGAAAAGGAGTTCAACATTCCAGTTGGAACCACTCATTTAATGGCCGCAATTGAGAGCGCTGAAGGTGTCATGAATGTACTTGAGATTGCTAAAGCCTCTGATCGCATGATTGGGATTGCTTTATCGGCGGAAGATTACACAACGGATTTAAAAACACACCGTTATCCAAATGGCTTGGAACTACAGTTTGCCAGAAATATGATTTTAAATGCTGCTAGAGCAGCTGGTATCGCCGCTTTTGATACGGTTTACACCGATGTTGATAATGTGAAGGGATTCTTGGCAGAAACCGAGTATATTCATGAGTTGGGTTACGACGGAAAATCAGTTATTAATCCACGCCAAATTCCTTTAGTTAACCAAGTATATGCTCCAAGTGAAGAAGAAATTAAGAACGCCGAGAATGTACTTGCTGCGATTGAAAAAGCAAGAAAAGCTGGCTCAGGAGTTATCTCAATGAACGGACAGATGGTTGATAGACCAGTTGCACTCAGAGCTGAAAGAGTTATGAAACTAGCTAAAGCTTCTGGCTTGATTGATAAGGAGGGTCATTACATTGGAAAATAAATTAGGTCGTAATTTACCCGATAAATTAATGAATGAACTGCACTTTAAACCATTTGAAACCACTAGGATTGGTAACCCGGTCTTTCAAAGAACGGCTCCTAAAGTCCAGGTTCAAGATGGACATGATAAATTAAAGGATGATTTAAAGCAGGTTGTTAAAGATAACGTGAGGGATGGGATGACCATCTCATTTCATCACCATTTACGTAATGGTGATTACATCTTTAATCTTGTGATGAAGGCGATCATGGACCTTGGAATTAAAGATCTAACTTTAGCACCTTCTTCACTGACCGGCGTAATGAATGATATGGCAATTAAAGCCATCAAGAATGGAACCGTTACTAACATCACCACATCCGGAATGCGTGGTTCATTGGGTGACGAAGTTTCTCATGGAATTCTTAAAAATCCAGTGATTTTCAGATCCCATGGAGGCCGTGCTCGTGCCATTGAAAACGGTGATATCAAAATCGATGTTGCCTTTTTAGGGGTTCCTAATTCTGACTGTTGTGGTAATGCTAACGGGATGGAAGGTCCAGCCGCATTTGGTTCACTAGGGTATGCGTTAATGGACGCAGCTTATGCTAATAAAGTCGTTTTATTAACTGATAATGTGGTGGACTATCCCAACACCCCTGCCTCAATTCGACAAACACAAGTCGATTATGTCGTTAAGGTGGATAAAGTTGGTGATCCTAATAAAATTGGCTCTGGCGCTACTCGTTTCACTAAGGATCCAAAAGATTTGACCATTGCTAGAGCGGTCAATCAAGTAATTGTTAATTCACCGTACTTTAAAGATGGCTTCTCATTTCAGACTGGCTCTGGTGGAGCTGCCCTTGCCGTTACTCGTTACTTAAGACAAGCAATGCTTGATAATCATCTTCATGCCTCGTTTGGTTTGGGTGGAATTACTAAACCAATGGTTGATTTGCTTGAAGAGGGATTAGTTGATAAGTTAATGGATGTTCAAGACTTTGATAAAGCCGCTGCTGATTCAATGAAGAACAACAAAAACCAACAGGAAATTGATGCGTCATGGTATGCTGATCCTGATAATAAAGGATCAATGGTCGCTCAGTTAGACATTGCGGTCTTAAGTGCCTTGGAAATTGATACTGATTTTAACGTTAACGTGTTAACTGGTTCTGATGGCGTAATTAGAGGAGCGGTTGGTGGACATCAGGATGCTGCTACATCTAAGATGACAATCATCTGTGCTCCACTGGTACGAGGTCGCATTCCAACGGTGGTAGATCATATTAGTACAGCTGTTACTCCAGGGCAATCGATTGATGTCTTAGTAACCGAATTTGGAATCGCCGTTAATCCTAATCGTCCAGACCTGATTAAGCAATTTAAGGATGTTCCGAGTTTGCATGTATACAGCATCCAAGAATTAGCTGAAAAAGCTGAAAAGATTGTCGGCAAAGAAGAACCACTGAAGTATACTGATAAGACGGTTGGATTGGTTGAGTATCGGGATGGAACGATCATTGATTCAATTCGACAAGTAAAAGATTAATTTTAAAGACGGTGCTATCTGTAAGGCAGATGGAGCCGTTTTTTTAAGGAGTTTGATAAGTTGGAAGATAATATTTTTTTAACTGGGAAAGTGCAGGGGATCCCAGCTGTACTTGCTAACAAAGACAGACGGGCACACATACAGGCTCGATTAAAGGAGCAGTATCCAATGGATACGATTGTGTCAATCAAGTTAAATATTCCGGGTCCCATCAAGAACAACCCGCAAATCATGAACTTATTTGATGTTGGCTATAAGCGATTCTTTAAAACACAGTTGTACAATATGAAAATTATCGATAAAATGGGGTGGAACACTGATGCGGGAAAAGAACGGTTTTTGGTGGTTGATGGTGATGGGCTTGTTTTGAAGAAACGAGCAATTCATTTTGAAGATCATGATCGTTTAGGACGTTTGTTTGATATTGACGTAATGGATCATAATCATTCTCATTACTCCCGGACTGATGTCAAAATGAGACCCAGAAGATGTCTGATTTGTGATCGAAATGCTAAAGAATGCGCTAGAAACCGTACTCATTCCGTGTCTGATTTGCAACGAAAAATTAGCGAGATATATTTTAGGAATGTCGGATATGAATAATGCGGTAATGGATTGGAAAGTTAAAATTTGTCAAAAAAATAAAACCGTTAACGCTGTGATGGAATCAATGTTAGATGAAGTTGTTTCTAATCCAAAACCAGGATTGGTTGATCCAGTTTCTCATAAATCTCATCCTGATATGGATGTCTTTACATTCATTGACAGCATTATTACAATGCGTCCTTATTTTGAAACCGCTTTTTTACGAGGACAAAATTTTTTAAGTGATGACTTAAGTCAATTATTGAAGTTGATTCGACCTGATGGAATTAAAGCTGAAAAAAACATGTTTAGGGAGACTAACGGTGTCAATACCCATAAGGGTGCAATCTTCGTAATGGGAATTATTGTTGCGGCACTAGGCTATCTTTCTCAGTCTAAAGCTTCCTTTACACTTGGAGATATAATTAATGTAGAAAAAGCTATGACTGCTGGAATCGTTAAATCAGACTTTTCGCAGGTGAGAAGAAAATCTGCTAGCAAATTAACCGCTGGTGAGCACCAATTTTTAGAATATGGGATGACAGGAATTCGTGGAGAAGCCGAGGCTGGATTCAAAACTGTGACAGGTCATGGCTTGCCAGCTTTGGTCGCTTTTAATGGAAATAAAAATGAAAAGATCCTTCGAGCGTTACTTAACATTGTTGCTCATAGTCAAGATAGTAATTTGATTAAACGTGCTGGATCGCCTGAAATCGTTGAAAAGGTACACAGGCAGGTTACTTCAATTTTAAACACTGAAGCTTTTAATTCCGCTCTAGTTAAAGAACAACTGGAAAAAATGTGTGAAAACTTTGATAATCAAGATTTAAGCTTAGGTGGTTCAGCTGATTTATTAATTTTAACCATCTTTTTTGGTAAGATAACTGATCATTTTTAAACATGAGTGACGTTTAGAAAATTAAATTGAAAATGGAGTGGTATTAGTGAAAGTTGGAATTGATAAAATTGGCTTTTATACCCCAACTTATTTTATTGATATGGTGGATTTAGCCAAAGCGCGTGATGAAGATCCAAACAAGTATTTAATTGGGATCGGACAAACTCAACAAGCTGTCATTCCCTCCACCCAAGATTCTGTTACGTTGGCAGCCAATGCTTCGGACCAAATTGTAAGTCAAGAAAATCGAGATAAGATTGATTTAATTATTTTTGGGTCAGAAAGTGGAATTGATAACTCTAAGTCTGGGGCAATTTATGTTCAAAATCTGTTAAAACTGAGTTCACACGCACGAGCATTTGAAATTAAACAAGCCTGCTATGGAGCGACTGCGGGATTACAGATGGCTAAAGACTATGTTCATTTGCATCCTGATAAGCAAGCTTTAGTGATTGGTTCTGATATTGCTAGATACGGGGTTCAAACTGCTGGCGAAGTTACACAAGGTGGTGGAGCGGTTGCCATGACGGTGTCGAATAATCCACGTATTATGACTTTAAGCGATGATAGTAGTGTTTATTCTCAAGACATTATGGATTTTTGGCGGCCAATCGGAAAGACTGAGGCGGTTGTGGATGGACACTACTCCAACGATATTTATGAAAAATTTTTTAATGAAACGGTTCATGATTATTTAAAAAAACATGATCTTACTTTTAATGATTTAAAGGCGATCGTTTTTCACTTGCCATACACTAAGATGGGGTTAAAAGCATTACGCCAAGTCCTTCCTGAAGTTTCAGTTAAGGAACAGGAAAAATTGTTAAGAGAATTTGAAGCTAGTCGGGTTTACAGTAAACGAGTTGGCAATTTGTATACCGGGTCACTATATTTGAGTCTTCTTTCACTTCTGGATAATTCTTCAGATTTAAGGGTAGGAGACCAAATTGGTGTGTTTAGTTATGGTTCTGGGGCTCAGGGCGAGTTTTATACCGGAATGCTACAAGATCACTTTAGGGATCAAAATCGGAGACAGTTAATGAATAATCTGTTAGACAGTCGAAAGAAATTATCAATTGAAGAGTATGAACAAATATTCAATGGTTTGCCTAGTCTTTTGGATGATAATTATGAATTGGATCTAAGTAATGATCCTGCTAAATTTGTCTTTTCTGGTGTTAAAGAAGGTAAACGTCAGTATTTAAATCAAGAAAAAAACCATTCACTTTGAAGTGAATGGTTTTTATTTAATGCCGATTCGATATAAACCGACAACTTTACCTAAGATGACTACGTTTTTTAAAATAATTGGTGCCATGTCATCATTTTCGGGTTGGAGTCTGAAATGGTCACTTTCTTTAAAGAATCGTTTGCAGGTGGCTTCGTTTTCGTCGTTCATGGCGATAACAATATCACCATTTTCAGCGGTATTTTGGCGTTTTACAATTACCTGATCACCGTCTAAAATTCCGATATTGATCATACTTGTACCACTAATGGTAAGCATGAAGAGTGAATCAGAACTTCGTTGGAGTTCGGTTGGAATCGGGAAATAATCAGTTGCGTCTTGAACCGCAAGAATTGGTTCTCCGGCAGCAACGGTTCCAAGTAAAGGCATCTCGTCCGGCTTTGATTCTTGAGAAACACCAAGATAGTTCATTCCATCAGAAGTAACTTCAAGGGCGCGCGGCTTAGTTGGATCCTTGATGATATAGCCCTTCTTTTCCAAACGAGCGAGATGACCATGGACCGTTGAAGTTGACGATAATCCAACGTGTTCGCCGATTTCTCGAACGGTTGGTGGGTATCCTTGATCACGAACTTGTTTCCAAATGTATTCGAGAATATCATGTTGTTTTGTTTGTGATGCTTGCGACATAAGGCACCTCTGTGCTTTCTAATTGGTTTTTAGCTAAAATAAGAATACCACAAAAACGGAATTTTGCAAACGTTTGTTCGTGTACAAATCCTTGTTTTCACGCTTTATTTCGTGATATTATGATATCAGATGAAGGGAGAGGTTAACATGGCTGAAGATAAAGAATTAGAAAAACTCATTCCAAGAATTAACGAATTATCTAAAAAATCAAAAAACGAAGGTTTATCTGAAGACGAAAAAGAAGAACAGAGGAAGTTACGAAAAGAGTACTTAGATCGTTTCAAGGCTAATTTTAAAAGTCAGATTGAAATGACTAAGGTCTATGATAAAAAAGGGAACGAAATTACTTCAGACAAAGTCAAGGAATCTCAGCGAAAGAAAAATTTGCGAGACGATTGATTCCAATCTTTTCAAAACCTTGCTAATTGTGTAAAATAATAATAAAAGGCTTGAAGGGAGGTCAATGATTTGTCTACATGGATCTGGATTTTAATAGTGATTTTGGCTTTACTAGCTGGTGCACTAATTGGCTTCTTCGGTGCTCGTAAGTACATGGAAAAGTATTTGAAGGATAATCCACCAATCAACCAGGAACAACTTAAAGCGATGATGCTTCAGATGGGACAAAAGCCATCACAAAAGAAACTTAACCAAATGATGAACGCAATGAAACATCATCAAAATTAAAAAAACGTCGAATTACTTCGACGTTTTTTTATTATGCGGTTTTGATTCATCAATGTACACGTAGTTGGGATTAATTTCATCATCGAGCTTGTCAAAGGCGGCTTGCATTTGATTTTCAATTAATTTTTGATTCTTATCATCCAATCTTTCTTTTTTGTTGATATAAATTGGATCACCAAAGTTAATTGAAACTTTCTGGCGTTTGAAAACTTCTTTGAGGGTCAATGGCCCCTGATAAACAACTGGTACCAGGGGCACTCCAGCTAGTTGGGCAATCAGTGCTGCACCGCCCTTGAGTTTTTTGGAATGCCTCGTACCAGACGGGAACATCATGAGTGATAGATTGGTTTTTCTCAGTGTTCTAACTGGAATTTTAATTGCTGAAATTCCTGGATTTGAACGATCAACCGAAAATACGTTGACGTGCCGCAAAAACCATCCCAGCATTGGATTTTTGAATAGTTCTTTTTTAGCCATGAAACACAACTGTTTAGGGCGAATTACCGTTGCAATTAGAATCATATCAAACCAACTCCGGTGGGGAGCAATTAACACGTAATTTCCGTCTGGGATACGATTCTTGTGCATCACATTCATTGGTCCATTTATAATTCTTAAAATGAATTGGCCAACTGTAAATAAAAACGAGTACCACAAAAGATTTTAAGCTCCTTTTTTTAAGATGTATAATTTAATAGTATATTATTAACGGTAAAAGTGACAAGTTAAATTTAAAAAATGGTGGTGAACTAGGTGAACTTGATTGGTGATGAACGAATTGACCAACTCTACAGTCAGGACATTAAAGTCATTCAAAGTCCAAGTGTGTTTTCATTTTCTTTGGATGCCGTAATGCTTGCTAATTTTGCTCAGCCTAAGATCAATAAGAATAGTCTTTTGGTTGATTTATGTGCTGGTAATGGTGCCGTTGGTTTGTTTTTAAGCAAAAAAACACATGGTAAGATTGCCGAAGTCGAGATTCAATCACGTCTAAGTGATATGGCAACTAGGAGTGTTCAACTGAACGGCTTAGAGGATCAGATATCCGTTTATAATGATGATTTAGCTAATGCTACCACAATTTTTGGCAAAGATGAGGTTGATACTATTACGGTTAACCCTCCGTATTTTTCAAATCTTCCGACTAGTAAAAAAAATCCGAATGAATATTTAGCGATTGCAAGACACGAAGTAAAAACTAATTTGAAAAGCGTTATTAAAACTAGTAGTGAGCTTTTAAAAACTGGTGGGAAACTTTACATGGTTTATCGTCCTGATCGCCTACATGAATTAATGAACTTAATGACTAACTTTCGACTAGCAATGAAGCAAATTCAATTTATTTACCCTAAAGAGGGAAAGAATTCTAACATGATTTTGGTATCTGCAATTAAAGATGGAAAAAATGCTGGTTTAAAAGTCGATTACCCGATTACGGTTTATGACCATGGTAGTTATTCAAAAGAGGTTAAAAAGATGTTGTATGGAAAGTAAAAGTTACTATATGTATGTCTTACTTTGTTGTGACGGGACGTTTTACGGTGGGTTTACCGATGACGTTTATCGTAGATTAGCGGTTCATCAAGCTGGGAAAGGGGCCAAATATACTAAAACTAGGCGACCTTTAAAGCTACTGTACTACGAAAAATTTAATGATAAAAGGAGTGCCATGAAAGCAGAATACGCTTTTAAGCATCAAACTCGGAGAAAAAAAGAATTTTTTCTAATTAGCCATGGAATTGACTCGACTCTTTGGGGTAATTAGTGGTTGGGTGTTATAATTATGGTGAAAAGAAAAGGGGGACTAAGTTATGAAAATCATTGCATATGGAATTAGAGACGATGAACGACCATACTTAGAACAATGGGATAAAGCTCATCCAGACATTGAAGTAAAAGCAGAATCAAAATTATTGGATAATGACACTGTCGACGAAGCAAAGGGATTTGATGGTGTGGTTGCATACCAGCAAAAGCCTTATACTGCTGATATTTTAGACAAATTAGCTAGTTTTGGCATTAAATCACTTTCACTTCGAAACGTTGGGGTGGATAATGTTGATGCTGATGCTGTTAAACGTGATGGCATTAATGTCACTAACGTTCCAGCTTATTCACCAGCTGCTATTGCTGAATTAGCGGTTACAGAAATGATGCGGTTACTTCGTCATACTAAAAAGTTTGAAGATAAGGAACGCCATGGTAACATGACCTGGGCTCCAGATATTGCTGACGAAATGAACAAGCAAACCGTTGGTGTCTATGCTACTGGGAGAATCGGACGCCAAGTTGTTAAAATCCTTCAAGGTTTTGGTGCCAAAGTGATTGCTTATGACCCTTATCCAAACCCTGAGCTCAAAAAAGAGGGAATTTACGTTGATACCCCTGAAGAATTGTATGCAAATTCTGATATTATAACGCTTCATGCCCCAGCATTAAAAGAAAATGATCATATGATTAATGATGATTCAATTGCGCAAATGAAAGATGGAATCAAAATTATCAATGCTGCCCGTGGAAGTTTAATTGATACTGATGCTTTGATTCGTGGCCTTGACAGTGGCAAGATCTCAGGAGCTGCTCTTGATGTGTACGAAAACGAAGTGGGTATTTTCAATGTTGATTTTGGAAGTTTTGATAAGATCCCAGATGACAGATTGAAGAACTTGATGAAACGGGATAATGTTTTAATCACTCCACACATTGCATTTTATACGAAGCCTGCGGTTAAGAACATGGTTCAAATTGCACTCGATTCAAACGTTCAATTGATTAAAAACGGTAAGTCCGATAACTCAGTTGAAGTTAAATAGGAACTCAAAATAAAAAGCGCACTTTGATGTGAAGTGCGCTTTTTATTTTGATAGAGCCTTTAAAAGTTCACAAAGCTCATTTTGAGAAGTTACCGTTTGATCTGGGACAAAGTTTGTTTCTGGGACGGATCGTTTGCGGTGATTGAACCAAAAGGCATGCCAACCAGCTCGCTTGGCTGAAATGATGTCACCAGTAAATGAATCGCCAATGTAAGCTACTTCGGATGGTCTGACATCTAATCTATGATTCATAACGGTAAAAATTTTAGGATCCGGTTTTAACATGCCAACTGACTCTGAAGCAATGATGTAATTAGGATCAATGTAATCATCTAATCCAAGGATCTTTAGTTCGTTATTTAAGAATTGACTGGATCCGTTAGCAATAATTCCAATTTTTAAATTATTTGACAACATTTGGATTGTCTTTAAAAGATCGTGATAAGATGAAATTTCTTTAATACAAGTTAGATAGTTTTTCTTAAAATGTTTAATTTCTTCTTTATCCGGATCAAGATCGTTAACACCATTTTTGATGTTTTGATAAACTAGTTCATTTTGCTTGTAAGTCCCAGACATTATATTGGAATAAACTAAGGGACTTTGAATTTGAAAATTTTTAAATGAAGTAGCTGAGTCAATAATTGGATGATTAGGGAACGTCTTAAAAAAGGCCTCTTCTGAAACCCGCTTTTGATCATACAATGTGTCGTCGACGTCAAATACGACAGCTTTTATCATTTAAACTCCTCCTCAGATACATAAAACCGTAACACATTTTTAATATTATACGCAAGATTTGATTAAATCTCAAAATATTATTGTTATTTACGTTGATATTTTGTATACTAATCCTTGGTGTTAATTACCAATACACACCTAGAAGGTTTTGTAAGGCGGTGCTCATTTGAGTTCCTTGCATAATTCTAGGGAGGAAAAAACTTTTATATGGAGGCTAATTATGGCTGTAGTTACAATGAAACAATTACTTGAGGCTGGTGTTCATTTCGGTCACCAAACTCGTCGTTGGAATCCTAAGATGAAGAAATACATTTTTACTGAACGTAATGGTATTTATATCATCGATTTACAAAAGACGGTTAAGTGCATTGACCGTGCTTACAACTTTATGAAGGATGAAGCAGCAAATGATGCTGTAATTCTTTTTGTTGGTACTAAAAAACAAGCTCAAGATTCAATTGAAGAAGAAGCAAAACGTGCTGGTGTTTACTACGTTAACCATCGTTGGTTAGGTGGTACTCTTACCAACTGGAACACGATTCAAAAACGAATTAAGTACTTGAAGAAACTTAAAAAGATGGCTCAAGATGGCACTTTTGAACGTTTACCAAAGAAGGAAGTTGCTTTGCTTAAGAAGCAAACCGACAAACTTGAAAGATTCTTAGGCGGTATCGAAGATATGCCTAAGATTCCGGATGTAATGTTCATCGTTGATCCACATAAGGAACAAATTGCTTTGCATGAAGCTCAAAAGCTCAATATTCCGGTTGTAGCAATGGTAGATACTAATACTGATCCTGATGGAATTGATTATGTTATTCCTTCTAATGATGATGCAATTCGTGCCATCAGATTGATTACTTCAACAATGGCTGATGCTATTATTGAGGGTAAACAGGGTGAAGATGAAGTTAGCGAAAAAGATTTTGATAAAAATGCTGACCAAAAAGATGAAAAATCCGAAGAAACTAAATAATTAAAGTGATAGGCTGACTTTTGTTTAGACCCTTTTGGCCTAATTTAAGTCAGTTTTTTATTAAAACAAAGGAGATCACAATTATGGCAAAAGTAACTGCTAAACAAGTTAAAGAGTTACGTGACAAGACTAGTGCTGGTATGATGGATGCTAAGAAGGCTTTAGTTGCCGCCGATGGTGATGAAAAGAAAGCCATTGATATTCTTAGAGAAAATGGGGTTGCAAAGGCTGAAAAGAAGAGTGGAAAGGTGGCTGCCAGTGGCCTCACTCGAGTTGCTGTTCATGATAACAAGGCTGCGATCGTTGAAATTAACTCGCAAACGGACTTTGTTGCCAGCAATGATGACTTTAAGGATTTGATTGATGCTGTTGCTGATGCAATTGCTTTAAATCAGCCTAAAGATTTAGATGCAGCAATGAAACTTGAATTAAACGATGGAACCGTCGAAGATGCCATCATTAATACTACCCAAGTTACTGGTGAAAAAATCAAATTGCGTCGTTTCAAGACCTTTAATAAAAATGATGATGATAGTTTTGGCTTTTATCTTCATAATGGTGGAGAAATTGGTGCTTTGGTTGAACTTCAAGGTGGAGATGACAATACTGCTAAGGATGTTGCCATGCATGTTGCTGCTGAAAACCCAGAATTCTTAACTCAAGATGAAATTCCTTCGGATCGGTTGCAGCATGAACGTGAAGTTCTTAAAAAGGAAGCTCTAAGTGAGGGTAAACCTGAAAAGATCGTTGAAAAGATGGTTGATGGGCGTTTAAAGAAATTCTTAGCTCAAATTAGTTTAGCTGATCAACCTTTTGTTAAGGATCCTGATATGTCTGTTCAACAATATGTTGAATCAAATAATGGTAAACTAAAAGGCTTTGTTCGATATGAAGTTGGTGAAGGTATTGAACAAGATACTCAAAGTTTTGCTGATGAAGTTAAACAACAAATGAATCAATAATATTTCAGCAAAAAGTCAGTGTTAAATGCACTGGCTTTTTTGTTATACCTAACTTCAGGGCACTGTTGTTATACGTTAATATATGCTAAAATTATCGTAGTTAATTTATATTGTTGGAGGAAATCTGATGGCAGATTTAAAGTACAAACGGATCGTTTTAAAGTTAAGCGGTGAAGCTCTTGCTGGTGATAAAGGATTTGGAATTAATCCCCCCGTTATCAAGACGATTGCTGAAGAAATTAGAGATGTTTATAACTTAGGGATTCAAATTGCCATCGTTGTCGGTGGTGGAAACATGTGGCGTGGTGAAGCTGGTGAAGAAATGGGAATGGAAAGATCCCAAGCCGATTATATTGGGATGCTTTCGACCATTATGAACGGTTTAGCCTTACAGGATAACCTTGAATCAGTGGATGTTCCGACTAGGCTTCAAACATCGATTGAAATGAAGCAAATTGCAGAACCCTACATTCGGCGTAAAGCAGTTCGCCACTTAGAGAAGGGACGAATTGTGATTTTTTCCGGAGGTACTGGTAATCCGTACTTTTCAACTGATACTACGGCAGTCCTCCGTGCTGCTGAAATTGACGCTGATGCCATTTTAATGGCAAAAAACGGAGTTGACGGAATTTACTCAGCTGATCCTAAAACCGATCCCAATGCTAAAAAGTATGAGAAATTAACGCAAATGGATATCATTAACAAAGGCTTACATGTTATGGATACTACTGCAAGCTCACTTTCGATGGATAATAATATCCCGTTAGTGGTATTCAATTTAAATAAGCCTGGCAATATCAAGAAGGTTGTTCAAGGTGATAAAATTGGAACAATCGTGGAAGGAAAATAATATGCCTAGTTCAAATGAAATTATTGACACAACTAAGTCAAAAATGAAAAAAGCAGAGGAAGCCTTACAGCGGGAACTTGGAAACATCCGAGCTGGTAGTGCTAATGCTAGTTTATTAAGTCCGGTTAGAGTTAACTATTATGGGGCATCAACGCCATTAAACCAAGTCGCTTCAATCTCAATTCCAGAACCGCGTGTAATTTTAATTACACCTTATGATAAGAGTTCGTTAAAGGACATCGAGCATGGTATTTTAGAGGCTGACCTTGGAATTAATCCGATGAATGATGGTGACAATATTCGAATTGTGATCCCACAGTTGACAGAAGATCGTCGAAAAGAAATTGCGAAAAAAGTTAAAGCAACTGGTGAAGAAAGTAAAGTAGCAGTTAGAAATGTTCGTCGTGATGGCATGGACGCTGCTAAACGGGGTAACAAAGATGGTGATTTTACGGATGACGAGTCTCATAATTTGGAGGACAAAATTCAAAAAATCACTGATAAGTCAATTTCTGAAGTGGAAGACATTATCTCGAAAAAGGAAGACGAGATTCTTAATGGTTAATAAAATGGGGAGTTTTTCTAATGGCTGATGATAATGATAACGAAAAAGAAGTAACACCGGGCACACCTGAGTTTGATCACATGGCATTTCGTTTGAAACAGCCAGTTAACGAAGGAAACCTGCGTGCACTGGACTATGATGGTAATCAATTACAGAAAATTCAAGATAATGTGTACGTGATGCCCGCTTATATTAATGATGACTTTAACTTATTTTTTGTAGTTTCTCCCTTGATCGAAAATGACTGGATTATTGCTTTCTCAAAAGCGACGATTGAGAATGGAAACGAGATTACAGATCTGTCAGAGCCAATCCCAACCGGTGAGGGATTGAATCAACTCGGGGAACAGAGCCCAGAAGACGCTAATAAGATTTTAAAGTATTTTAATACTTTGGTTGACGCAGGTCGTGGAGAATGGAAATTAGTAAAGTAAAAGGATGAGGATTCTCTCATCCTTTATTTATGTAAAAGTATTGAGGTACTCAAATGACTAACGAACTGGATATAAAAAACATTCCTAATCATATTGCAATAATTATGGATGGAAACGGGCGCTGGGCAAAAAAAAGACACTTACCTAGAATTGATGGCCATAAGCGCGGAATGGAAGTAGTAAAAGATATTACTACCAAAGCAAGTAATCTTGGGGTTAAAGTATTAACGTTATACGCATTCTCTACTGAAAACTGGAAGCGACCCGCAAAGGAAGTTGGCTACTTGATGAGTTTGCCAGCTAAATTTTTTGATGATTTTGTTCCGAGCCTCCTTAAACACAATGTTAAGGTTACGACAATTGGTGACATTTCTGGATTACCTAAAAGAACCCAAAAAGCAGTTTATGACGCAATTGATGATACTAAGGATTGTACCGGGATGGTTTTGAATTTTGCTTTAAATTACGGTAGTCGTGACGAGATTGTGCGTGGCGTTAAGGAAATTGCGCAAAATGTAAAAAGGGGTAATATAAATGTTGATGAAATTTCTGATCAGACAATTTCAGATCATTTGATGACCGCTTTTTTGGGTGAATATTCTGATCCTGATTTATTGATTCGAACTAGTGGTGAAGAACGGATTTCTAATTTTTTGTTATGGCAAATTGCGTACAGTGAATTAGAGTTTGTTGATCAGTACTGGCCTGATTTCACACCTGCCGATCTAGAAAAAACAATTATACAATTTCAACAGCGTCACCGTCGATTTGGTGGTTTGGACGCAAAATAGGAGATTTATTATGAAGCAGAGAATTATCACAGCGGTTATTGCTTTGATTATTTTTATACCGATTATCATTGCTGGTGGAATATGGATTGATTTAGCCGCTATCGTGTTAGGTTTGATTGCTCTAGCAGAAATTTTTATTATGAAAAAACGACTTTTAGTGTCTCCAGAGACACTAATTGCGTTTGTTGCGACAATTGCTATGATTATCCCGACAAACTGGTTATCATTTTTACCATTGTGGATTAAGCCTCCATTTGCAATTTACATTTTAATAATGTTATTGATGTTATTTACCGTATTTTCTAAAAATAAGTTCAATTTTGATGACGCTGGGGTCTTTACCTTGGCAATTTTGTACATTGGGTTTGGATTTCATTACTTTATTGAAGCCCGGACTGATGGATTAACAACCCTG
Source organism: Fructilactobacillus sp. X7R4C1 (assembly GCF_059901115.1). Classification (NCBI taxonomy): domain Bacteria; kingdom Bacillati; phylum Bacillota; class Bacilli; order Lactobacillales; family Lactobacillaceae; genus Fructilactobacillus; species Fructilactobacillus sp. X7R4C1. Next base: position 257,765 of record NZ_JBWXVD010000002.1, on the reverse strand, counting down.
TTGTACGCTCTGTTTATTGTGTGGTTAACTGATTCTGGTGCCTACTTTTTTGGAAGGGCATTTGGAAAGCACAAATTGGCACCTCATATTTCTCCTAATAAGACTTGGGAGGGATCGATTGGCGGTACAGCACTAGCAGCCATTTTGTGTACAATCTTTGTCTGCTTTTTCCCAATTGATGGGATTGGTACCGTAAGTATGTTCTTTATTACGATTGTTCTTTCCATTTTTGGTCAATTTGGTGATTTAGTTGAGTCAGCTTTAAAGCGTTATTATGGAGTTAAGGATTCCGGCAAGATTTTGCCAGGCCACGGTGGAATATTAGATCGATTCGATAGTTTATTATTTGTTCTACCACTACTACATTTATTTGGAATTGTGTAATATCTGGAAGGGACTGGGTCTTTATTGTTAATTACAATCATTAGTTTCATAATCATTTTTGGAATATTAGTTTTTGTTCATGAATTTGGTCATTTTATCGTGGCTAAAATGTCAGGAATCATGGTCCGTGAATTTTCAATTGGAATGGGTCCCAAGTTGTTTTACTATCGACATAATCACACGACTTATACACTACGATTACTGCCTATTGGTGGATATGTTCGAATGGCTGGAAGTAGTGATGATGAGGATGAAGAAATTCAGCCAGGGACTCCAGTTCGGCTTCAAACTAATAGCAAAGGTGTTGTTACTAGAATTGATTTGAGTAATAAAAGCCAACTGTTTCAAGGAATACCACTAGATGTGTCGGGATCCGATCTAGAAGGGGGTCTCTGGATTGAAGGATACGAAAATGGTGATGATTCTGAGAAAAAAAAGTTTTCTGTTGATCACGATGCTACTATTATTGAAAAAGATGGGATCGAGGTTCAAATCGCGCCGGTTGACGTTCAATTTCAGTCAGCACCTTTGTATAAACGACTTTTGGTAAATTGCGCGGGAATTTTTAACAACGTTGTCTTGGCAATTTTGGCATTTATGCTTTTGTCCTTCATGCAAGGTGGAGTTCCTAATAACTCAAACAAGGTTAACCTGTCGCCACAAGTTTCAATTGCGAAAAAAGCTGGTCTGCAAAATAATAGTAATATTTTGGCTGTTGATGGTCACAAAACCAACACGTGGAATGATATCGGCACGTTGATTCAGAAGCGCCCAGATAAAAAAGTAACTTTAACGGTTAAGCATGATGGAAAAGTTAAAAATATTTCAATGACGACCAAAGCCAAAACCATTCAGAAGCAAAAAGTTGGTATGATTGGAGTTCAGCAGGCGATGGACACTAGTTTTTCAGCTAAGTTGTTTTCTGGATTTACTCGAACCTGGGATATGACAACTGAATTGTTTGGTGTGTTGGGTTCAATGTTTACCCATTTTTCTTTAAATGACTTAGGTGGTCCAGTTGCCATTTTTGCGGAGACGTCTAACGCATCCAAGGGCGGTTTTTTAGGACTGTTGAGCTTTTTAGCATTTTTATCCATTAATTTAGCCATTGTAAATGTGTTACCAATTCCAGCCTTGGATGGTGGTAAAATATTATTAAATATTGTGGAAGCAATTAGAAGAAAACCAGTTTCGGAAAAAACGGAAACGATCATTACGCTCATTGGTTTTGCCATTCTGATAGTATTGATGGTACTGGTAACTTGGAATGATATTGAGCGATACTTTATTCGATAAAACTTTAGGGGTTATAAAATGAAACAGTCAAAATTATTGATACCAACTTTAAAACAAGATCCAGCGGGAGCTGAAGCTCTTAGTCATAAAATGCTAGTTCGATCTGGATTCGTTAGGCAGGTTTCGGCAGGTATGTATGCATATTTACCACTGGCATATCGCGTGCTTGAAAACATCAAAAAAATTGTTCGTGAAGAATTAGATAAAACCAATGCAGCAGAAATGTTGATGCCCGCAGTTATTCCAGCTAAATTATGGAAAGATTCGGGTAGATATGACACTTATGGTCCCGAACTATTTAAATTTAAAAATCGACATGATACGGATTTTATTTTGGGTCCTACACATGAAGAAACTTTTACAGATCTAATTAAAAATAATATCAAATCATATAAAAAGCTTCCTTTAATTTTATATCAAATTCAACCTAAGTATCGTGATGAAGATCGGCCACGTTATGGATTGTTGCGTAGTCGAGAGTTTATTATGCTCGATGTCTATTCCTTTTCTGAAGATGATGATGATTTGGATAAGATTTATAAACAAATGGAAGCAGCGTTTCAGAGAATTTTTGACCGGATTGGGTTAAATTATCGGACCATCATTGGTGATTCTGGGTCAATGGGTGGCTCCGATTCAAAAGAATTTTCTGCTCCTGCTGCGGTTGGTGAAGATACGATTGTCTATTCGGATGATAGTGATTATGCTGCTAATCTGGAGATGGCAACGAATATGTTTGTTGATCAAAAGGGACATCAAGAATTAAATGATTTGGAATTAGTTGACACTCCAGATGTTAATAACATTAATCAAGTTAGTAAGTTCTTTGATGTTGAAAAAGATCAGATTATTAAAAGTTTACTTTATATCGTTGATGGTAAGCCAGTAATGATTTTGATTCGGGGAGACCAAAAAATTAATCCAACAAAGGTTAAGAATTATTTTGATGCTGATTCGGCAGAACTTGCTAGCCCTACTGAGGTTTCTAAATACTTAGACGTTAAACCTGGATCAGTTGGACCAATTAATGTTCCAGATGACGTTTCTGTTTATGCTGATCAGTATGTTAAAGGTATTAGTAATGGTGTTACCGGGGCTAATAAAAACGGGAAGCATTATAAAAACGTCAATTACGACCGTGATTACCAAGTAAAAGACTTTGGGGATTTTCATTTAGTTAAAGAAGGAGACATTTCTCCTGATGGTAGCGGAGTATTGAAGTTTACCAAGGGAATTGAAATTGGTCATATTTTCAAATTGGGGACACGATATTCCAAAACATTGGGTGCTGATATTCTCGATCAGAATGGTCGTAATATCCCGGTTGTCATGGGCTCATATGGAATTGGTGTCAGTCGTTTGTTGTCGGCAGTTTCAGAGCAGCAAGCTGATCAAAATGGATTAGTTTGGCCAAAAGAAATTGCTCCATATGATGTTCATGTTATCCCAACGAATGTTAAAAATGATGAGCAATTAGAGATGACATCTTCAATTGAAAAAGAATTGGAATCAAAAGGACTATCTGTTTTGGTTGATGATCGTAAGGAACGTGCCGGGGTTAAGTTTGCTGATTCTGATCTTATTGGGATCCCAATTCGGGTTACAATCGGCAAAAAGGCGGATGAAGGAATTGTAGAAGTTAAAATTCGTAAAACTGGCGAAACGATTGAAACTAAACAAGATGATTTAAGTAATACAATTGATATTTTGTCTAAAGAGATTTAAATTAAAGACCAGGTTTTGACTGGTCTTTTTTAAACTAATGAAAGAGAGGATCAAAGTGGGTTTAAATAAAAAAGAATTATTTAGTAAATTACTTCAGCAAATTAAATTAGAAGATTCAGCTGATCAATCTTACTTTCAAAATGCTGAAATTGACAAAATTGATGTGCATCAAAAATCAAATCGATGGCATTTTCATTTCGTTTTGCCAGAAATTATGCCCTACGAAAAGTTTATAGAATTTGTTCATCATTTGGGTGTGGCCTTCGATGGGATTGCTAAGGTAGATTTCGAGATTAAAACTAAGAATAGTGGTTTTGATAATCGTAAGCTTGGTGATTATTGGCAATGGGTTGTAAATCACGCTGGAATTACTTCAAATTTAACGCATGAATTATGTAATAATAATTTACCAAAACTGATTGATGACCGAGTTACCTTTCTTGCTGAAAATGAAATCGTCAAAGATTTTCTAAATGGTAATGCTTTGGGACCAATTGAATCAACTTATCAAAGAGTTGGATTTCCTAAATTTTCCATTCATACCATGATTGATACTACAGCATCTCAAGAAAAAATAGATGATTTAAAGAAAAAGAAACAACAACGTGACGTTGAGTTGGCTCAAAAGGCGATGCAGGCTCTAAAGAATTCCTCAGGCAAATCACATCCAAGTAAGCATTCTAAAATGATTGGAAAGAAAATCAAAGATGATGTTGATATTACTAAGATGGTGGACATAACCGAAGAGGAACGTTCCGCCGTGGTTAGTGGATATGTTTTTGATAAAGAAATTCGATCATTACGATCTGGCCGCCAATTGATGATTTTAAAGGTTACTGATTATTCTTCGTCAATTGTTGTTAAAAAATTCTCCAAAAATGATGACGAAGAACAAGAATTTGCATCATTAAATGTAGGAGATTGGGTTAAAGTCCGTGGAAGCATTCAAGAAGATAACTACTCTCATGAATTGACACTTAATGCTTATGATATTAATCCAATTAAACACGAAGAAAGAAAAGATACTGCCCCTGAAAATAAAAAAAGGGTTGAGCTGCACTTACACTCTAACATGAGCCAGATGGACGCTACTAATTCGATTAGTGATTATGTTAGTCGCGCCAAAAAATGGGGTCATCCCGCAATTGCCATTACTGATCACGACGACGTGCAAGCCTTTCCGGATGCCTATCATGCTGCAGTTGATAACGATATTAAAATGATTTATGGAATGGAAGCAAATGTCGTTGATGATGGTGAACCAATTGCTTATAACGATAAACATGTTGCTTTAAAGGATGCTACATACGTTGTCTTTGACGTTGAAACCACTGGTTTATCAGCAATTTACGATAAGGTTATCGAACTTTCGGCTGTAAAGATGCAAAATAACAATGTGATTGAACAGTTTGAGGAGTTTATTGATCCTGGTTTCCCATTGTCTGAACAAACTACCAATTTAACTTCAATTACCAATGATATGGTGGCTGGTTCTAAGTCTGAAGAAGAAGTCTTTAAGTTGTTCCGTGAGTTTTGTGGTGATGCAATCATTGTAGGACATAACGTTACTTTTGATATTGGGTTCATGAATACTGGTTACGAACGCCATGACATGAGTCGGATTAGTAATCCAATTATTGATACTTTGACGTTGGCACGTTTTCTGTATCCTAATTTTAAGAGTTATCGATTAAACACGTTAGCTAAAAAGTTTGACGTTTCATTAGAGCACCATCACCGTGCGATTTATGATGCAGAATCAACTGGTCATTTAAATTATCTTTTTTTAAAAGAGGCTGAAGATAAATATAACATTCAGTATCACGATCAGCTTAATGATCATATGGAGGAACATGATGCTTATAAGCATGCTCGTCCATTCCATGCGATTATCCTGGCGAAAACTCAAGCTGGTTTAAAGAATCTGTTTAAACTGGTGTCACTTGCTCATGTTGATTATTATTATCGGGTTCCTCGAATTCCTAGGAGTCAGCTTAAGAAGTTTCGGGATGGCCTATTGATTGGATCGCCCTGTTCAAGCGGTGAAGTGTTTACGGCGATGATGCAAAAGGGTAAAAAAGAGGCGCTTGATAAGGCTAAGTTTTACGATTATCTTGAAGTTCAACCTCAAGCAGCGTATCAGCCACTAATCGATCAGGGATTAATTAGTGATCGGGGTAAGTTACAAGAAATTATTAGTAATATGTATGAAATTGCCCATGAGCTAGATATTCCGTTAGTAGCAACTGGTGACGCTCACTATCTTGATCCTCATGATTATATTTATCGTAAGATCTTGATTAATTCTCAAGGTGGAGCTAACCCACTGAATCGCCAAGAATTACCCGATCTCCATTTTCGGACCACTGATGAAATGTTGAAAGATTTTAATTTTCTGGGTGAAGATAAAGCTGAAGAAATTATAGTTGATAATACTAATAAAATTGCTTCCGAAATTGATGATGTAAAACCCTTAAAAGACAAGTTGTATACACCAAAAATGGAGGGTGCTAAGGACGAAATTAGAGATCGAACGATGAATACAGCGCATCGTTTGTATGGCAATCCGCTTCCTGAAATTGTCCAGAAGCGTCTTGATAAGGAACTGAAAAGTATCATTGGAAACGGCTTCTCTGTTATTTATTTAATTGCTCAAAGATTAGTTTCTAAAAGTAACAAGGATGGATATTTAGTAGGTTCTAGGGGCTCAGTTGGATCGAGTTTAGTTGCCACTATGTCTGGAATTACTGAAGTTAATCCACTTCCTCCCCATTATCGTTGTCCTAAATGTCAGTACTCGCAATTTTTCACTAAAGGTGAATATAGTTCTGGATTTGATTTACCACATAAAAAGTGTCCAAAGTGTGGAACAGTTATGGTTGGTGATGGGCACAACATCCCCTTTGAAACTTTCTTAGGATTTAAGGGAAATAAGGTCCCGGATATTGATTTAAACTTTTCTGGAGACTACCAACCAATTGCGCATAATTATACCAAGGTTCTGTTCGGTGAAAAGAATGTATATCGGGCCGGAACGATTGGAACCGTTGCTGATAAAACAGCTTACGGATACGTAAAGGCTTATGAACGGGACACCGGGAAACGTTTTCGAAATGCTGAAATTGATCGACTTTCTAAGGGTGCAACTGGTGTTAAAAGAACTACTGGACAGCATCCGGCAGGAATCATTGTTGTTCCAGATTACATGGATATTTATGATTTCACTCCAATACAATATCCGGCCGAAGATCAAAATGCGGCATGGAAAACGACTCATTTTGACTTTCATTCCATCCATGATAATATTTTAAAAATTGATATTTTGGGACATGATGATCCAACGATGATCAGAATGCTTCAAGATTTATCAGGAGTTGATCCGACAACGATTCCAATGGATGATCCGGGTGTGATGTCATTGTTTGCTAGTCCTAAGATTCTTGGTGTGAGTCCTGAACAAATTTTTTCAAAGACAGGGACACTTGGAATTCCTGAATTTGGGACGCGTTTTGTGCGGGGAATGCTTGAAGAAACTAAACCAAGTAATTTTTCTGAATTATTGCAAATCTCTGGGTTGTCACACGGGACCGATGTTTGGTTAGGAAATGCTGAAGAACTGATTAAGGATGGGACGGCTACCATTGCGAATGTGATTGGATGTCGTGATAATATCATGACCGACTTGATTAACTGGGGGTTAGATTCAGAAACCTCATTTCAGGTCATGGAACAAGTTAGACATGGTCGTGGAATTAAGGATGAGTGGCAGGATAAGATGACAGACGTTGGTGTTCCGCAGTGGTACATTGATTCTTGTTTAAAGATTAAGTATATGTTTCCGCGAGCTCATGCGGCTGCTTATGTGTTAATGGCACTAAGAGTGGCTTACTTTAAAGTCTATTTTCCACTCGTTTACTATGCCGCTTACTTTTCTGTTCGGGCTGATGATTTTGACATTGTGGCTATGAGTCATGGAAAAGAAGCAGTTAAATCAAGCATTAAGGCAATCAACGATAAAGGGACCGAAGCATCCACTAAAGAGAAAAATCTTTTGACTGTTTTGGAAATTGCCAATGAAATGTTGGAGCGGGGCTATGAATTTGAGATGGTCGATATTAATCGCTCGGACGCTTCTGAGTGGTTAATTGATGGTAAAAAATTAATCGCACCATTTCGAGCAATTCCTGGACTAGGTTTAAACGTTGCTAAACAAATCGTGGCGGCTCGAGAAGATAAGCCATTTATTTCAAAGGAAGATCTTGCTAAACGTGGTAAAGTTTCTAAAACCATTATTGAATTTATGACCCAAAATGGAGTCTTAAGTGAATTACCCGATGAAAATCAGTTAAGTCTGTTTGATATCTAGGGCTTTTTGATATTATTTGGGTTATATGGTATAGTTATATCAGTAATAATAAACTCTTCTGATGAGTGAGCAGGGATGCTCGCTCTTTTTATTGGTATTTTTTAGGAGGTAAAGTATTTGAGCGAAGTTATTGATAGAGTTACTAAAACCGTTCAACCGATTTTAGATGATAACAATTTTTACCTTTATGACATTGAGTATGTTCAAGAGGGTGGAAGCTGGTATTTGCGAGTTTATATTGATAAAGACCAAGGAATTAGTTTGGATGACTGTGTTTTGGTTAGTGATCAGTTAAGTGAAAAACTTGATGAATTGGATCCAGATCCATTTGACGAACCATACTTCTTAGAGGTGTCTTCGCCGGGTGCTGAACGGCCATTAAAACGGGAGTCTGATTATCAAAATGCAATTGGTGATTATATCCACGTTTCTTTATATCAAAAACTCGATGGGAAAAAGTCTTTTGAGGGAACCCTCAAAAATGTTGATGATGATAAATTAACGTTAGCAATTAAAGATAAAACGCGAATTAGTGAACTTGAAATTCCGCGAAAATTAATTTCAAAAGCTAGATTAGCAATTGAATTTTAGTTAGGAGATTAAAATGAGTAAAGAATTAGTAAGTGCGCTTGATCAACTTGAAAAAGAAAAGGGCGTAAAAAAAGAGGTTGTGATCGATGCCTTAGAAGCGGCATTGTCTTCGGCTTACAAACGTAACTTTGATCAGGCTCAGAACGTCGAAGTTAACTTCGACGAAAAAACTGGAAGTATTCATGTTTACGCTGTTAAAAAAGTAGTTGATAAGGTTGAGGATCAACGGTTAGAAGTTAGCTTGGATGAAGCTTTAAAGATTAATAAAGGGTACGAGCTTGGTGACGAAATTAAGTTTGAAGTTACACCAAAGAATTTCGGAAGAATTGCTGCCCAAACCGCTAAACAAGTTATTACTCAAAGGGTTCGTGAAGCTGAACGTGAGACCGTTTATGATAAGTACAGTAAGTATCAAGATGAACTTGTAACTGCTGAAGTAGAACGTCAAGATAGTCGTTTTGTGTATATGAACCTTGGTCAAGTTGAGGCCGTGATGGCTAAAAATGATCAGATGCCAAATGAAACTTATCGTCCACAGGACAAGTTAAAAGTGTATGTTACAAACGTTGAAAATTCCTCAAAGGGACCACAAATTTTTGTAAGTCGAACTGCACCTGGAATGCTAAAACGACTTTTTGAACAAGAAGTTCCCGAAATTTATGATGGAACAGTTGAAATTGTCTCGATTGCAAGGGAGGCCGGCGACCGTGCTAAGGTGGCTGTTCGTTCTAATAGTTCTGATATTGATCCAGTGGGAACTAGTGTTGGACCTAGAGGAACCAGAGTGCAAACAATTGTAAATGAACTTGGTGGAGAAAATATGGACATTGTCCAATGGGATGAGAATCCAGCTGAGTACATTGCCAATGCATTGAAACCCGCTGACGTTATTGACGTTATTTTTAAAGATGGAGACGATCGTTCTTGCACCGTTGTTGTTCCAGACGACCAGTTGTCGTTAGCAATTGGGAAACGTGGTCAGAACGCACGGTTAGCCGCTAGACTGACTGGATACAAGATTGACATTAAATCCGAATCAGAAATGGATGGCACTGACGAAAGTGACAGTGAAGATAATCATTCTACTGATGATGTTTCATCAAATGAAGACGAAAACGAGGAATAATTTTTGAGGAGGTACTGTTATGAGAAAAAGAAAAGTGCCAATGCGAAAAGATGTGGTGTCGGGTGAAATGGCACCTAAACGACAATTAGTAAGAATTGTTCGTGATAAAGAGGGTAATGTGTCAGTCGATCCAACTGGGAAAAAATCTGGTCGAGGAGCTTACGTAAAGATTGACGTAACAATTGCCAAAAAAGCCAAGCAGGATAAAATCCTTGATCAAGTTTTTGATGTAACTTTAACAAATGATTTTTATGATGAACTTATTAGTTACGTCGACCATAAGCAGGCTCGACAGGAATTGATTGATAATGACAAATTATAATAAAGTCTTAAACTTATTGGGAATTGCAAGACGAGCTGGTAAAATAATCTCAGGTGAGGGAATTGTCTTGAATGCAATTAAAAAGGGACAGATTAATTACCTGTTTATTGCATCAGACTGCGGTGCAAGTACCAAAAAGAAGTTTCTCGATAAAAGTAAATTCTATGAAGTTCCAGTTAATACTGGTATGCTTAAAGATGATCTTAGCGAGGCGATTGGGATGAAACGATCAATCGTAGCGATTAAGGATAAAGGATTTTCGAAAAAATTTAAAGAATTAAAATAATACAAGTAAAGGAGTGTGATTATATGGCCAAAAAAAGAATTTATGAATTAGCCAAAGAGCTTAATATACCTAGTAAACGTGTGATTGACACTGCTAAGTCAAATGGTTTTACGGTTAAAAACCATATGTCATCGCTTGATTCAAATCAGGAGAAGACCGTCCGAGGCGCGCTTAAGAATAGTCAGAAAGCGGCCAGTGGAAGTGAACAACGGCATGCTCCAGCAAAAAAGACTGCTGACTCCCGTAACGGAAGTAATGGTCACAATACTTCAAAACATGAAAATGGTCAGAATAACAATCATTTTGGTAGAAGCAATCATTCTAACAATCAACATCGACCAAGTAATTCTGAACATAAACAAGTAAATAAACATCAAAATAATGGGCAAACAAGTAATCAGCGTCCAGAAAATGCTCATAGCAATGGTGTTCATACTAGCGGTCAGCACCGGAATCAGAATTCAAGTAATCATTTTAATCACAACAATCATCAAAATAGTCAACATTCGCACACGAATAATAGTCAAAGTGCGACCCATGCGAATAGTAATCGTCCCGCAACTGCAAATAGTGCAAGCAAGAAGCCGGTTAATAATACTTCTAAGCCACATAATAACGGAAGTGGAAAATTTGGTGGTAGTTTGAACCGCAACAAAAATAAAAAGGGCAAGAAGCGTAATAAGCGTCGCGATAATCGTTATAATATGTATTCTAAGAATCAACGAATTCGTCAGAATCACAAAAAGAATGCGGCGCCAACCCGTAAGAGTCGTCCATTACCTAAAGTTTTAATCTATCAGGATGGTATGAATGCGCAGGATCTTGGTAAGTTACTGCATCGGGAACCAGCAGAGATTGTTAAAAAATTATTTATGCTGGGAATGATGGTTAATCAGAATCAATCCTTGGATAAGGATGCCATTGAACTTCTTGCCACCGATTATGGGATCGAAGCTAAAGAAAAAGAAAATGTTAATGTATCAGATATTGACAAGTTCTTTAATGAAGAAGAGCATAACACCGATTACCAAGAAAGCCGTCCACCCGTTGTTACCATCATGGGACACGTTGATCATGGTAAAACCACGTTACTAGATTATCTTCGTCATTCACACATTACAGCAGGTGAAGCCGGTGGGATTACTCAAGCTATCGGTGCTTATCAGTTAAAACATGGCGATAAGACCATTACCTTCCTTGATACTCCAGGACATGCTGCTTTTACTGCCATGAGAGCTCGTGGGGCTGACATTACCGATGTGACTGTTTTGGTAGTGGCAGCTGATGATGGTGTTATGCCACAGACTGTTGAAGCAATTGATCATGCTAAAGCAGCGGGAACTCCAATTATTGTGGCGGTTAATAAAATTGATAAACCGAATGCCAATCCACAACATGTTAAAGAGCAATTGATGAATTATGGATTGGTTCCTGAAGATTTTGGTGGAGATACGATTTTTGTTGATATTTCTGCTAAAAATGGAACTAATGTTGATGAATTGTTAAATATGATCTTACTTCAGTCCGATGTGCTTGAACTTAAGGCTAATCCAAAACAAAATGGAGCTGGCTCAGTCGTTGAAGCAAGATTGGATAAGGGTAAGGGCCCTGTTGCTACCCTTTTGGTTCAACAAGGAACTTTGCACGTTGGGGATCCAATCGTTGTTGGTGACACTTTTGGTCGAGTTCGAACCATGACTAATGAGAACGGGAAAGAAATCAAGAATGCTAAACCGTCAACTCCAGTTGAAATTACGGGGTTAAATGATGTTCCTGAAGCCGGTGATCGTTTTGTTGTCTTTAATGACGAAAAGACTGCTCGTGCTGCTGGAGAAGAACGAGCTAAAGAAGCCCAAATCGAAGAACGGAAGCAAAATAACCGTGTTACTCTTGATAACTTGTTTGATTCAATGAAACAAGAAGATATGAAACAGGTTAACGTAATTATTAAAGCTGATGTACAAGGATCAGTGGAAGCCTTAGCTGGAAGCCTCAAAAAAATCGATGTTGAGGGAGTTAAGGTTAACGTTATTCATGCTTCTGTTGGTGCGGTGAACGAAAGTGATGTTGCACTTGCTGAAGCAAGTAATGCCATCATCATTGGTTTTAATGTCCGTCCTACTCCGCAAGCTAAAGCTCAATCTGAAACTGATAAGGTTGATATTCGTCTTTATCAAGTTATCTATAACGCCATTGATGACGTGGAAGCTGCAATGAAAGGCATGCTTGATCCAACTTATGAAGAAGAAGTTACTGGTAATATTGAAGTAAGACAAATTTATAAAGCTTCTAAAGTTGGAACGATTGCTGGTGGAATGGTTCTTGATGGGTACGTAAAAAGTGATAGCAAAGTTCGTCTGATTAGAGATAATGTTGTGATTTATGATGGAGAGCTTGGTAGTCTAAAGCGTTTTAAAGATGATGTTAAAGAGGTTAAACAAGGCTTTGAGTGTGGTTTAACGATTGAAAACTATAATGACATTAAAGTTGGAGATAAAGTCGAAGCATACCACATGAAAGAAGTCCAACCTAAGTAGATACCGTAAGGAGTGATTGTCATGGCACAATATCGTGTTGGAAGACTACAGCAGGAAATTCAAAAAGAAGTCGACGATATTTTACTTAAGCGTGTTCGTGACCCACGAGTTCAAGGAGTAACTATTACTGGTGTTGAAGTTACTGGTGATTTGCAGCAAGCTACGATTTATTACAGTAGTTTATCTGACAAGAAGTCTGAACAAGAAAAGGTTCAAAAGGGCTTGGATAAAGCAACTGGTTTAATTCGAGGCGAGTTAGGTCATCGGTTAAGTATCTACGTTACTCCAGAGATTCATTTTGAACGGGATGGATCCATTCAATACGGAAGTAAGATTGATCGTTTGATTGATAATTTAAATAAAAAAAATAAGTAAAAAATTGACTGGAAATATTTATTTCCGGTCTTTTTTGCGTATATGGTACAGGAGTGAGTGAATTGGTCACTGGAATTATCCCTTTGTATAAGCCTAGGGGAATGACGAGCTTTGATTGTGTGAGTAAGATTCGACACATTATTGGACAAAAAAGAGTGGGCCATAGTGGCACACTTGATCCTAATGTAGATGGAGTTTTACCGATTTGTTTGGGCCATGCCACTAAAGTAGTTGATTATTTAATGCAATCAGGGAAGGTTTATAGTGGGTCAATTACGTTAGGTTTTTCCACTACTACCGAGGATTTAGATGGTGAAATTATTGATACTAATTTTGATTTTCAGCCAATCACAGATCAAGAAATTGACGAAGTCTTGAAATCATTTTTGGGGATTTCGACCCAGATTCCTCCCATGTTTTCCGCTGTTAAAGTGAATGGAAGAAGGTTATATGAGTACGCACGTGCTGGTATGAAAGTTGATCGTCCTAAAAGACAAATTAACGTTAGTCAATTTGTTCGTATCAATGCGAGTTTCTACAATCGTGATACTCACACCCAAACCTTTAATTTTGAGGTGAAGTGTGGAAAGGGAACTTATATCAGAACTTTGGCAACTGATTTTGGGAAAAAAGTTGGAATCCCAGCTGTGATGTCAAGTTTAACTCGGACTAAAAGTGGTGGATTTAATCTTTGCGATACAGTAACTTTTAAAGATATTAAAGAAGCCATGAATTCTAATCAAATCAATAAAGTTGTTTTTCCAATTTCACATGCTCTTAAAGATTTTAAGACTATTGTGATTAATAAAGAGCAGTGGAATCGTGTTCAAAATGGCGGTTTTTTAAGTATTGATGAGATCGCTTGTCAAGATGAAGTGATAGTTTTAAAGTATAATAATATTGATCGAGCTTTGTATTATAGAAATGAACAGGAAAATAATTATAAGCCCAAAAAAATGTTTGATTTAGATTAGAGGAAATTATGGAAGTCAATTATTTATCATACCCACTTGATAAGAACGAAAAAAATCGTCCCCAAGTCATTGCAATGGGGTTTTTTGATGGAGTTCACCTGGGACATCAAAAAGTGATTAATCAAGCTAAACAAATTGCTAAACAAAAAAAACTTCCTTTGGCAATTTTAACTTATGATCATCACCCGTCGTTAGTGTACAAAAAGTTGGATGGAAATGAAAAACGTTATTTAACCCCGCTTAACCGTAAGTTACATTTATTTGAGCAACTGGGGGTTGATGTGGTCTATGTCATCAATTACAACTTTGCTTTTCAAAATCAAAATCCCCAAGAATTCGTTGATAATTATTTGATTGGATTGAATGCTGATACGGTTATAGCAGGATTTGATCATACTTATGGAGAACAAAATGCGGGCATGAAGGAGCTCCCTCAATATGCCAGGGAGCGATTTGATGTAGTCAGTGTGGCCGCTGATGAAATGGACGACAAGAAGGTTAGTTCTACTAGGATTCGTCGAAATCTTGAACAGGGACACATCCGGACGGTTAACGATCTTTTGGGATATGAATTCGAAAATGACGGAGTGGTTGTTCATGGATTTGCTCGTGGTCGTGAATTAGGCTTTCCCACTGCTAACGTTGAGTATTCGGCAAAACAGCAGTTGCCCAAACTTGGGGTGTATGTGGTCCAGCTTGAAGTTAATGGTACGTGGTACAAAGCGATGGCATCAATTGGCAAAAATGAGACGTTTGGAAATGATAATCCAGTTACTTTAGAAATTAATATTTTGGATTTCGATCAAAATATCTATGGTAATCACGTCAGAGTTAGATGGTTATCGAAAATGAGAGACGAGGTCAAATATCAGGGGCGGAAACCGTTGATTGATCAATTAAAAATTGATGAAAGTAACACCCGATCTTATTTTAAGAAATACATTAATTCTCACCAGTAAACTTATTTCTTGACGTTCTTTAATACCTTTGGTAAGGTATAAATGTACGTTAGCACTTGATAATAAAGAGTGCTAAAAGAGGTGGTAAGAATGCTCACAAAGAGACAAGATATGATTCTAAAGTACATTGTTGATGACTATACTAACAATGGTGTTCCAATTGGATCAAAACGCTTGGCTGATCAACTCCCAATGAATGTTAGTTCGGCTACCATTCGTAATGAGATGGCGGTTTTAAGTGGTCAAAATTTGATTCAAAAAGTTCATACTTCGTCTGGAAGAGTTCCTTCAAATGAAGGATATCGATATTACATTGATAATTTGGTTAATCCTGTACTGGTTGGCAATGAAGAAAAAAGTTTGATTCATAATGCTCTGGGAGGAACATTTCAACAAATTGATGATATTGTTAAACAATCTGCTGATATTTTGTCCAGCTTGACCGATTATACCGCGATGACTTTGAGTCCAGAACAGACTAATACCGAAACTTTACAACATTTTCAACTAATTAAGTTAGCCGATCACCAAGTGATGGCAATTATGGTGATGAATGATGGGCAAGTTGAAAGTCAGCCCTTTATAACTAATCACCAAATTGATGAAGATAAGTTACTTCAAGTAACTAATTTAGTTAATGACAAGCTTTTTGGTAAGACAATTCCGGAAGTTTTAGAGGCACTTAAAAGTACAATTCCTGAAGAAATTAGACGCTATTTAACTTCTTCAGAAAACTTTGTTGGAGCCTTTGAATACGTCATTAATAAATCGCTTAAAGACCATTTCTTTGTTAGTGGAAGAATGAATTTATTGGATACAATGGATGATAAGAACGATCTAAAAAATATTAAGCCACTTTATTCAATGTTTGGAAATAACTCGAATATGGCAAAAATTTTAGATAATGAATCCAAACCCATTTCAGTTATGATTGGTTCTGAACTACGAAATGATTTATTGAAAAATTATAGTATTATCTCTGGAACTTATGATGTTGGGATTCATGGTGTTGGTAGGATTGCTGTAATTGGCCCTACCAGAATGTCTTATCCTAAGGTTTTGGGTCTAGTTGATGCGTTTAAAGATGAACTTCAGAAACGAATCAATGGATACTATGATAATTATGATAAATAAAAAGGAGGTTCAAAATGGCGAGCGAGAAGGAAAAGCAAAGTAAAGATTTAGATGATAAAACGGAAAATGTTGATGAATCGAGTAAGTCAGAGCAAGAAGTCAAAACAGACGAGAAAGATGATTCTGCAAAAAAGATTGATGAACTAAATCAACAACTAGATTCAGTTCAAGACAACTACTTACGAGCAGAAGCTGAGATTCAGAACATTCAAAATCGAAACAAAAAAGAGCGTGCTGATTTAGTAAAGTATGGTGCACAAGATCTTGCTAAAGACGTTGTGCCTGTGATGGATGATTTAAAAAGAGCTCTTGACGTTGACGTTTCTGACGAAAACGGTAAGCAACTCAAAAGGGGGATCGAAATGGTCCAACAACATCTTGAAAAAGCTCTGAAGGATAATGATATTTCGGAAATTAATGCTAATGGAGTGGAATTTGATCCTAGCTTTCATCAAGCTGTTCAAACGGTTGCTCCAAGTGATGAACATCCAAAAGGAACCGTAGTATCGGTACTTCAAAGCGGTTATAAAATTGCTGATCGGGTCTTAAGACCAGCAATGGTAGTAGTGGCACAGTAATTAAATAGTTATTAAATATATAAAAAGAAGGTTTAAGTTATGGCAAGTAATAAAGTTATTGGAATTGATTTAGGAACAACTAATTCAGCTGCAGCCGTTATGGAAGGTAATGAACCAAAAATCATTACCAATCCAGAAGGATCAAGAACGACCCCATCAGTAGTTGCTTTTAAAGATGGTGAGATTCAAGTTGGTGAAGTTGCTAAGCGTCAAGAAATTACTAACCCAGATACTGTTGTATCAATTAAGAGTCACATGGGTGAGCAAGGTTACAAAGTAAAGGCAAACGGAAAAGAATATACTCCACAACAAATTTCAGCTATGATTCTTCAGTACATTAAAGGCTATGCGGAAGATTACATTGGTGACACTGTTAGTGAAGCTGTTATTACCGTTCCTGCTTACTTTAATGATGCACAACGTCAAGCTACTAAAGACGCTGGTAAAATTGCTGGGCTTGATGTTAAGAGAATTATTAACGAACCTACTGCTGCTTCACTTGCATATGGGTTAGACAAAAAAGATAAAGATGAAAAAATCTTGGTTTATGATTTAGGTGGAGGTACTTTCGATGTTTCCGTCCTTGAATTAGGTGACGGTGTCTTCCAAGTTCTTTCAACTAATGGTGATACTCACTTAGGTGGGGATGACTTTGATAAGAGAATCATGGACTGGTTAATCGATAACTTCAAGAAGGAAAATGGGGTTGACCTTTCAAAGGATAAGATGGCTTTACAACGTTTGAAAGACGCTGCTGAAAAAGCTAAGAAAGACTTGTCAGGTGTAACTCAAACTGAAATCTCACTTCCATTCATTTCTTCTGGTGAAAATGGTCCGCTTCATTTACAAACCACGCTTACACGTGCTAAGTTTAACGAATTAACTTCTGACTTAGTTGAAAAGACTAAGGCTCCTTTAGACAATGCTTTGAAGGATGCTGGACTTTCAGCTAGTGATATTGACCAAGTAATTCTTAATGGTGGTTCAACTAGAATTCCTGCTGTTCAAGAGGAAGTTCAAAAGTGGACTGGTAAAGAACCAAGTCATTCAATCAACCCCGATGAAGCTGTTGCTTTAGGTGCAGCTATTCAAGGTGGAGTAATTACTGGTGACGTTAAAGACGTTGTTTTACTTGATGTTACTCCACTATCACTTGGTATTGAAACGATGGGTGGTGTATTCACTAAGTTAATCGATAGAAATACAACCATCCCAACTTCCAAGTCACAGACTTTCTCAACTGCTGCTGATAATCAAACGGCCGTTGACATTCATGTTTTGCAAGGTGAACGTCCAATGGCTGCTGATGATAAATCATTAGGTCGTTTCCAATTAACTGACATTCCTGCAGCACCAAGAGGTGTTCCCCAAATCGAAGTTACCTTTGATATCGATAAAAACGGAATTGTAAATGTTTCTGCTAAAGATAAGGGAACTGGAAAACAGCAAAAAATCACCATCAAAGATTCCAATGGTCTATCAGACGACGAAATCGATAAGATGATGAAAGAAGCCGAAGCAAATGAAGATGCTGACAAGGAAAAGAAGAACAAGGTTGATCTAGATAATGAAGTTGACCAATTGATCTTCCAGACTGATAAGACATTGAAAGAT
Source organism: Fructilactobacillus sp. X7R4C1 (assembly GCF_059901115.1). Taxonomy (NCBI): domain Bacteria; kingdom Bacillati; phylum Bacillota; class Bacilli; order Lactobacillales; family Lactobacillaceae; genus Fructilactobacillus; species Fructilactobacillus sp. X7R4C1. The sequence continues at coordinate 239,498 of NZ_JBWXVD010000002.1, read as the reverse complement.
GTTAAAGGCAAAGTTTCAGATGATGAGATTAAAGCCGCTCAGGATGCTGAAGACGAACTCAAAAAAGCTAAAGAAGATGGCGATACTGATGCAATGAAGACTAAAAAGGATGCTTTGAACGAAAAGGTTCAAGCATTAGCAGTTAAATTGTATCAACAAAACCAAGGCCAAGCTGATCAAGGACAACAAGGTGGAAATAATGCTAACGGTGGACCATCTAATGGAAATGATGATAATACTGTTAATGGTGACTACCATGAAGTCCATGATGATGACAACAAATAATTGTGGCAATTGAGGCTATTAACAATTGATGAAAAGCTAAAGTCAGTTTGATGGGCTTTGGCTTTTTGTTGTATTATTTGAGCTTGGAGGCGAACTAATGGCTAATAAAGATTATTACAAAGTATTAGGCGTGGACAAAAGCGCCAGTGAAGATGACATTAAGCATGCCTATCGAAAATTATCAAAAAAATACCATCCAGATATTAATAAAGCTCCAGATGCAGAGGCAAAGTTTAAGGAAATAACCGAAGCATATGAAGTTTTAGGTGACAAAAAGAAACGAGCCAATTATGACCAGTATGGTTCAGCTGATGGTCCCCAAGGATTTGGAGGCTTTGGTGGCGGAGCCGGTGCTGGTGCAGGCGGACAAGGTGCCGGATTTGGTGACTTTTCTGATATTTTCAATGATATTTTTGGTGGTGGCGGAAGACGTCGTCAAGCTGACCCAACTGCACCACGTCGTGGACGAGATTTGCAATATCAGATGACACTTACATTTGATGAAGCTGTTTTTGGGACTAAAAAGACCATTAAGTATAATCGTGAAGAAACTTGTCCGACCTGCCATGGCACTGGGGCTAAGCCCGGGACTAAACCAGAGACTTGTTCTAACTGTCATGGAAGTGGTTATGTTACTAAAACGGTTAATACCCCGCTCGGTCAGATGCAGACCCAGGAACCATGTCCCGTTTGTGGCGGCACTGGAAAAGTAATTAAAGAGAAGTGCCCAACCTGCGGCGGTACTGGAAAAGTTGAGAAACAACATTCTCTTGAAGTTACGGTCCCTGCTGGTGTTGAAGAGGGACAGCAAATGCACATGCAGGGTCAAGGTGATGCCGGTGAAAATGGCGGTCCTTATGGTGACTTGTACGTGATCTTTAGAGTTCTTCAAAGCAAGTACTTTAGAAGAGACGGATCTACCATCTATTTTGATCAACCAATTTCATTTGCCACTGCTGGTTTAGGTGGAGAAATTAAAGTTAAAACCGTTCATGGTGACGTTGATTTGAAAATTCCTGCAGGCACCCAGACTGGGACGGTCTTCCGTTTAAGAGGAAAGGGTGCGCCTAAACTTCATGGAAATGGTAATGGTGACGAAATGGTAAAAGTTAAGGTTCAGACGCCAAAAAAACTTAACTCTAAACAAAAAGTTGCTTTACAAGCTTTAGCTGAAGCTAGTGGTGATACTAATGTTGAAGAAGGCAAGAATTTCTTTGATAAAATGAAAGATGCTTTTAAATAAACAAATAAAGGAGCGGTTTAATAACCGCTCCTTTATTTGTTTGTTATACATATATCGGGTTGTTATAATAATAGTAACGACTTGGACGAATTAATAATGAAAGTAGGAAAATATCGTGGATTATAAAAAAATGAAGGAAAAGCAACGTCGGACGAGAAATTTTGCTATTGTTGCTCATATTGATCACGGTAAGTCAACTTTAGCCGACCGAATTTTGGAGTTGACTGACACTGTTTCTAAAAGGGACATGCAAGATCAAATTTTGGATAATATGGATTTGGAACGGGAACGTGGAATTACCATCAAGTTAAATGCGGTTGAGTTAACTTATCATGGTAAGGATGGGATTGATTATGTATTTCATTTGATTGATACTCCCGGACACGTAGACTTTTCTTATGAAGTTTCTAGAAGTCTGGCTGCTTGTGAGGGTGCCTTACTGGTTGTTGATGCCACTCAAGGAGTTCAAGCCCAAACCTTAGCTAACGTTTATTTGGCTTTGGATGATGATCTTGAAATTATTCCTGTCATTAATAAAATTGATTTGCCTTCAGCAGAGCCCGAGAAAACTAAAAAAGAGATTGAAGATGTGATTGGATTGGATACCTCTGATGCGGTTGAGATTAGTGCCAAGACTGGACTCGGGGTTGAGAACTTATTAGAGGAAATTGTTAAAAAAATTCCTGCTCCTGAGGGAAATATTGAGGGTCCGCTCAAGGCGTTGGTTTTTGATTCAGTTTACGATGATTATCGGGGCGTAGTACTAAGTGTTCGTTTGTACGATGGTGTCGTAAAGCCTGGAGATCAAATTCGCTTGATGAACAGTGGAAGTGAATATGAAGTCACAGAAGTTGGTGTTAACTCGCCGAAGCCACTTCAACGAAAGTACTTAATGGCTGGGGATGTGGGATACATTACTGCCAGCATTAAAGATATCGCTAAAACGAGAGTTGGCGATACAGTTACTGACGCAAACAATCCAACTGATAAAGCTCTACCAGGATACCGTGAAATGATTCCCATGGTTTATGCTGGATTGTATCCAACTGATAATGCGAAGTTTGGTGATTTAAGGGAAGCACTTGAAAAACTTAAATTAAACGATGCTTCACTTGAATTTGAGCCGGAATCGTCTGAAGCACTGGGCTTTGGATTTCGTTGTGGGTTCCTTGGATTACTTCACATGGACGTGGTTCAGGAACGTCTGGAACGTGAGTTTGGGCTGGATTTAATTACTACGGCTCCATCAGTAACTTATCATGTGGATTTAAATGATGGAAGTACACTTGAAGTGGAAAATCCATCTGAAATGCCGGATGTATCAGCAATTAAGGATATTAAGGAACCATTTGTTAAGGCTAGTATCATGGTGCCAAACGATTATGTTGGTGCTGTGATGGAAATGTGTCAAGATCGACGTGGTCAGTTTGTCACGATGGAGTATCTAGACGATGCCAGAGTGAATGTCATTTATCAAATGCCATTATCGGAAATTATTTTTAATTTTTTCGACAAATTAAAATCAAGTACGCATGGTTATGCATCACTTGACTATGAATTATCTGAGTATCGACAAAGTGATCTAGTTAAAGTGGATATTCTATTGAACGGTGATAAGGTCGATGCTTTAAGTTTTATTTCCCATAAACAGTTTGCTGCCGGCCGAAGTCGTGAAATTGTTAAAAAACTCAAGAGTATTATTCCAAGACAAAATTTTGAAATTCCAATTCAAGCAGCAATTGGCGCTACCATTATTGCTAGAACTAATATTAAAGCTTATCGAAAAGATGTGACGTCTAGAATTCATACTGGTGACCCTGATCGAAGAGCGAAGTTACTTGAGAAGCAAAAACGTGGGAAAAAGCGGATGAAAGCGGTTGGAAAGGTTGATATTCCTCAAGAAGCCTTCATGGCTGTCTTACAAACTGATGAAGACCAAAAAAGCGACAAATAGTAGTTGCCGCTTTTTTGATACTAACAATTATGGGTTATAATAAGTTAAATTTGATGATTGGAAGTGAATATATGTGGATGGTAAAGTCATTTGATCAATTAACTTTGAACGAATTATTTGATATTTATCAACTGAGATGCGAAGTGTTTGTAGTAGAACAAAAGATTACTTTGCAGGATATTGATGATAATGACAAGAAGGCATGGCATGTTTTTTTGCTTAACGATCAAAATCACGTTATTGCTTATGGTCGAATATATAAACAAGATTACTATATAACTTTTGGAAGAATTGCTGTTTCTGCCGAACAACGTGGGAAACATTTGGGAACAAAATTAGTTCAAAGTGTGATGAGGGTTATTAAAGAAAAATATCCTCATAAAGAGATTATTATTGAGGCACAAAAATACGTTGAAAATTTATATGCTTCATTTGGTTTTCGACCAGAAGGAGAAGTTTTCATGGAGGGAAATGTTGAACATGTAAATATGGCCCACGAACCGCTTTTTAAATAATAATTATGATATTTTAAAAATTAAAATTTATTATTTTATTTAGTACTAAAAACCACTATTATAGAATAGTGGTTTTTTAGTTTAAATGATATTATTCTTTCCGTTAATTGTTAATAAATTTCATGAAATGCCGGTATTATGATTATGAAAATCATTAGTTAATGTTATGGATTACACAATTGGATTGAGTACACTAATGAAGTGATATGACTAACTTTTCCAACTATCAAACGAAAGGGTTCTTTGTTTTTAATTATGAATTGCCACTATTAATCCCGTTGTCATGGGTGTTAAGATATGTGATATGGGAAACAATATAATTGTAAAAATTTCTTAGAAAAATTTTTTATAAGATAAAAATTGCTTTATGATTAGTCTTTGTGTTCTCTTATAAGGAGTATATTTTGATATTTTTTACTTATATACTTGATTAGTAACAGCTAATATAATATACTGTAAAAGTAAGGTAAAGATTAAAGAATTCACGCCAGGGGATTTGAATGTACAAAAAAAGCACTCAAATAGAGTGCTTTCTACGATTAGAGAGGTTCAAGAACTGTAGCATAGTTATGAGAAGTAACAATCTAATAAGTAAAGATCTATGAAATAAAAGAGCACACGTGTCTAAGACTAATAAGCAGTAGGAGTGGAAAGCCTTAGCTGATGTGAATGTTGAGAATGTGACAGAAATTTATTACCTCTCTAATCTACACTCTATATTTAATCACACTTTACGAAATTTTACCAGGGAATTCTCATAATTATGATGCTTATTTACCAAAGAAGTACTATCTGTTAGGTAGTACTTCTTTTTATTTTGGAATTGCCATGAACACAACCGTATTATTTGATGGGAATGAGTTCTTTTCACCGAATTCATCAAAGGAAATACTTTCACCAGGAGCTCCCAATTCATGTTTAACGTCTTTCGTAATGGTTAAAAGATGTTCATGATCACGATCAATATCGTCAAGGGTGACGGCGTCTAATTCTACTTTTTCACCAGATGGCATTTTTACGGTAACTTTTCTAAGATCATGAACTCCATCGGCTTTGATTGCAAATGGGACATTTACTAGCATGTTATTTCCTCCTTTATACTTCATTATTCATTATACATATTTTTTGTTTGCATTTACAATATCTTTTATATTTTATAAATGATACATTTACCTTAATTTGTCACACTTTGAATTTTTTTATCAATTTCTCTCTTAGGATCGAATAAAAAATGAAGCTATAAAAATAAAAAAATTTTTTTATGGACCAATGTTGGGCCAATTTATAAAAGTTAGGGTTGTTAGTAAATTTGTTTAGAGATTATAAGTGTGTAATGATGAAAAGTGAATTCAAATTTGTCGAAGGGATGATTATTTATGTCAGAGAAAAACAACATTGCGGCTTATGACATATTAAAGCCTAATTGGTATGTCAATCAGATGAAAGGTTGGAGCTTTAAAAGTTATTTGTTGCTCCTATTTGGTTTGGGAGTAATTGCTGGATCAACTGTCACACAACCACTTTCGTTTATTGCGATTATGACGATGTTAGCGGGGATGCTCGGATTTACTACTACCATTTCAATTACTAATACGAAACCATTAAATGGAATTTTTGGTTTGATTAGTGCTTTGATTTATATTTACGTCGCATTCACTGCTAAGAATTACAATGATATTATTCTCCAAACTACATACATTGTACTTTTGGATATTCCGGTCTTGTTAATTCCTAGTTGGGCTACTAATGTTGATGAACATATTAAGAAATTGACTGTTAAGGGTAACCTTAAAAAAACGTTTATGAATTGGGGGTTGACAGCTCTTTTCTTTGTTGTAGTATTAGGAGTTTTATATGCCTGGGAGCATGGATACAGTGACAGCCCTCGTCCTTTTGTAGATAGTTTTGCGGCCACAATTGGAATTACTGGTGCTTTACTTACGACTTTAAGGTTTCGAGATACTTATTATTTCTGGCTTGCCCAGGGGATTTTCTCGATTATTCTGTGGGGCATTACTGCATATCAGGGTGGTGCCAATTGGACGTTATTCTTAACTTACATTTTGTACTTATGTAATGACTTGTTAAGCTTCTTTGACAAAAACATTGCATGGTTCCATACGAAACCAACCAATCATTAATATTTAAATTGAAAGGACAGTGACTAGATGGTCACTGTCCTTTTTTATGATTTGGTACTGTATCCAGTTTGATAATTAATATTGTATCCTGGCTCGACGTTAAAAATGTACACGTTAAAGTGAATTTGATTACTTCCGACTGATTGGGCTCTCATTTGGATACCACGACTAAGTAATTCATTATTTCGATAAATCGGAGTGACCTGATATCTAACGTAGTTATTTGGATTTTCTTTTAGATAAGTAGCAATATCATCCTCATGATAAAGCATTAATGGGGAATTTAACGTTCTTGTCCCAGTTATTAAGTTTTTGGGATTATTGTTTTCACCACATAGTTGGTAACCAATCAGATGACTTCGGTTATATAACCAACCACTGTTGGTGTGTTTATTGTGCCATCCAGTGGGATTAAAGGTAAGTGGTTCACGTTTCTTAGTGGGCATTGTTTTAACGTTTAACATACCGTTAGCATCGGTGGCTCGGTTAAGATGATCAAGGTTACTAAATCGTAACCAGGGGCGTTTATTATGCAATTCTTCAGTAGAAAAATTAGGATTATTGTGATCAACTTCTACTTCTTGATTTCCGTCGTAATTTAAATCACTTAATTTTAAATCTGGTGCATGTTTCAATTGGTATTGAAGTTTTTTAAGTTTTGATTTTTTAGTGTCAAGTTGCCCTTGAAGTTGATTAATGCTTTTTTCAAGTTGCTGGGTATTTTCATTATCATGAAGGCTTTTGTGTTCGTTTGAATTGGTTTGTTGTGAACATCCAGCAAGTAATAAGGATAATATTATGATTGGAAATAGTAGGAACTTTTTCATCGTTTAGCCCTCCGATATCCAGCTGCTTGTGCGTCTGCCTCCGAGTTAAAGTAGATGATGTTTTGGCTGTTCATGTTGTAACCAGTTTGGCCGGGGACATGATAAATGTGTGAATTTTTATTTCCAACGACTCGCTGAGCGTTTGAAGTATTGATGTCATTGCTATTACTTTGATTTTGATGCTTTGGTGTAGGTCTTGTTTTTAAGGCATCGGGGTCGACTGTTTTGACATTTGAGACTGGGTTAATCGATACATATCTACTGTTTAGATCATTTTCCGTATGATTGATCTGTTTTGATAGTTGTTGATTCTGTTCAATGAGTGCTTTTTTCTGGGAAATTAATTCTGATCTACTAGATTTTGAAGCAGACAGAATTACTGCCGGAGTAGTGAATAGTAATGAGGTACAGCCGATTAATATTATTGCTTTCTTGATTCGATGCATGGTTATTATGCTCCGTTTCTACTTAATATAATTAGAATATCATAAAAAATAAAAGCAAAAAATTATATTTACAAAGCAAATGAAAGATAGTAATATTTAATACGAACAGATGTTCGGGTAGGTGATATTTTGAATTATGATGATGAACCTCATGGTGTTTACTTTTTCATTGATAATAAGTCTTTTTATGCAAGTTGTGAGAGTGTTAAACGTGGACTTAATCCACTTCGTTCGATTTTGGTGGTTATGTCGGAACAAGCTAATACAAATGGCGGATTAATACTGGCAGCTTCTCCTATGGCAAAAAAGTTATTTGGGATTAGCAACGTTAGTCGTCAGCGTGATCTTCCTGACGATGAGAGGTTGTTGATTGTTCCTCCACGAATGAACTTATACATTGAAAAGAATCTACAAATTAATGATATTTTTGCTGAATTTACCGATGAACATGACATTTTGCCATACTCAATTGACGAGTCATTATTGGATATGACTCATACTTGGAGGTTGTTTGGTAGTAGTTTGAGGGAAGTGGCTCTTAAAATTCAAGAGGAGGTCAGAAGCCGTTTAGGACTGTATACAACGGTTGGGATTGGTGACAATCCCGTTCAAGCTAAGCTAGCGTTAGACGTTTATGCGAAGCATGATTACGACCTGATTGGTGAGATTCATTACGAAGATGTTCCTGATAAGATTTGGAATATCAATAGATTAACGGATGTTTGGGGAATTGGAAAAAGAACAAAAGTCCATCTAAAGCGACTTCATATTAATAATATGTATGAATTGGCGCATGCTAACCCGTATCTGTTGAAAGAAAAAATGGGAGTCATTGGATTACAGCTATTTGCCACTGCATGGGGAATTGATCGAAGTAACTTGAGACAACCCCTGCATGCTAAAGAAAAAAGTTACAGTAATTCTCAGGTACTTCCACGTGATTACGTTAAACGGGATGATATTGAAGTTGTTATTAGAGAAATTGCGAGTCAGGTTGCTTCACGAATTCGTAATCATGGACTGCAAGTCGGATGTGTGACGTTATGGGTTGGCTTTTCTTTTTCAATAAAACAGCTTACTGGTAGCAATGGTTTTTCTCAGTCAATGAAAGTTGAACCAACAGATGATGATCATGACCTTGGTCGTTATTTAATTGAATTGTTTGAAAGAAACTGGCACGGTGAAGTTGTGCGAAATATTGGAGTTGACTACAGTCATCTCTCAAATAAGGTTGGAGAACAATTAAACCTATTTAAGGATAATCAAAATATGATTAAGCAAAATGTGTTAAATAAAACCGGTGATCAAATTCGAAAACGGTTTGGTAACACGGCTTTATTAAATGCCAATAGTTTGTGTGTCGGTGCTACCGCAATTTCAAGATCTAATTTGGTCGGCGGACACAATGGAGGCAATTCTTATGAGTAATGATGTGATTTTTATTGGGAATCAAGTTTTATCCCATATTAATCATCTATTTTTGCGAATTCCTAAGACTCGCTACTGGATGATGATTGTTAATAACACTTTTGATAAAGAGTACAATTGGTTTTTGAGTTCTAAGAAGAAGTATCAACAGGAGCGATCGCAACCAATCTATGTTATTTCTGATTACGACTTGGAACTTTTAGAAAAGATAGTTAACTATGTAACTGAATATAACCTGTTAACCATTTATTATCGTAATTTTGATGACATGGTTTGGCCTGATTCACAGAAGAAAATTCAAGATTAACTTAAAGTTAGGAGAACGTTATGAACGAAGAAGCTGTACATGATTTTTTTAAGTTTGATTATCATGATCGTGGGATTAAAAAATGGCAGGGTTATTTTTTATCAGATCATACCAGTAAACTAAATCAAATAAAGAAAGAAAAGGATAATGAGCAAACCAGAAAATTAGATGATCAGATGGATCACTCAAAAATTGATGAAATTCTGCAAAAATCGTTTGTCAGTCGACTGAGAGTGGAACTACAGTATGCTTATTATGACAAAAACGAACTAAAAGTGGAACAAATTATCGGTAGGATGAAAGGGTATTATAAGAACTTAGTAATTGTGGGAGACCAAATTCTTAAATGGAATGAAATTGTGAGTGCTAAATTAATAAAATAAACTAGGATGATGGCTTTATTATTTATCATTAATGTCTTACAATGTAGTTGTTAGAGATTTCACATATGGTGAAAAATATATCATAAGGAGAATTATTATGGCACTTAGTAATTACTTTACCGGCATCCAACATGTTGGTATTCCAGCAAAAGATTTAGATGAAACGATTGATTTTTATAAGAAGTTAGGTTTTGATAAAGCTGGTCAATTCATGTATCAAGGAAATCGTTGTGCTTTTATGAAGTATGGCAATTTAATGATTGAGACATGGGAGGGCGATCCAGTTGCTGATAAAGATGGCGCTATTAACCATATCTCATTAAACACTACTGATGCTGACGCAGCGTTTAAAGAAGCTAAGAAAATGGGCTTAGATGTTCAGGAAGATGAAATTGATACTCGTCCATTCTGGGATAAGGGAATCCGTTTCTTTAACATTTATGGGCCTAACCACGAAAAAATTGAATTCTGTCAAATTGTTTAGTTTATAGTTTGAATGTTTATATTAAGACGTGGCGATACACGTCTTTTTGTTTGCTGGAAGTTAGATGCTTGCCAATTAAATATATCTCCATTATGATATAGACTAAAGGTTTTAAGAACGAGTTTTATTAAAAATATGAGAGGAGGATGAATATGTTAGATCAAACTAAAAGATTTTTGCGCGATCAAGGATATCATTACAAAAAAACATATATCAGACCGTTAATTACTCCAGATAACGTCTATGTATTTCGCTTCGGTAAAGATAATTTAAATAATCGGCTCATTATTCGTTATGGCCATGGATGGACAGGGCGACAAAGAATTAAGGAAATTGATCTTCGATTGCATAAACAAAAGCATCCTCGGATTTTTAAGACAGAACGAGGATTGCTTAAGTATTTGGCTGGTCATTTGAAACAACACGAGCAGAAGCTTAAAAAAATTGAGGGCAATAAAAATAATGCATCCAATTAACGGGTGCTTTTTTTATAAAAAGAATGAGGGATAACAATGAACTTAGTCGAGATTTCAGTTGAAACCAGTCACGAAGCAGTTGATGCGGTCGCTAATATTTTAATGGACTTTGGAGCAAATGGAGTTCAGATTAATGATAGAAATGATTATGAGGTTTTAAAACGAGAATCTAATTGGGATCAGTATGAATTGGGAGATTCTAAAGCTGATAACGATCTAGTTAACGCTAAAGTAAGTGCTTATTTTCAGGATGATATTGAGGTAGATGCGACCGTAAAAAAGATTCATGAAAAAGTTGCTGATTTAACGCGGTTCGGTTTGAATCCTGGTAAAAATGTGATAAATGTTCATGATGTAAAAGATGAGGATTGGGCGACATCCTGGGAAAAGTATTATCATCCAGAACGGGTGACACGATTTTTAACCGTTGTCCCAAGTTGGGAAGACTATGATGTCAAAAGCTCTGACGAGTTGATGGTAAAATTAGACCCTGGAATGGCATTTGGAACAGGCACCCATCCTACTACTAAACTTGCCATGCAAGCACTTGAGATTGTTATTAGAGGAAAAGAAAGAGTGTTTGACGTTGGAACTGGATCTGGAGTGCTATGTATTGCAGCGAGGAAACTTGGTGCTGGCAATATAAATGCTTATGATGTCGATAAGGTGGCCGTTAAATCAGCTGAAAAAAACATTGAATTAAATTCTGGGATGAAGGGAATCAACGTTAGTGTTAATAATTTGTTAAATGGAATCGATGAAAAAGCAGATATTGTGGTAGCTAATATTTTAGCTGAGATTATCATTCCGTTAATCCCGCAAGCAGAACAATGTTTAAATGAAGGTGGCGTGTTCATTACTTCCGGTATTATTGCCGATAAATTAGAGCTAGTGATTGACGCGCTAAAAAAACATCATTTTAAGGTTGATCAAGTTTTAAGTATGGATGATTGGCGATCAGTAATTGCAAAGAAAGATATTGAGGTTAATTAATTGCAACACTACTTTTTAGATAAGCCACTAAAAGTGGGTCAAATTGTTAAACTTCCAAACGATGTGACACATCATTTTGTTGGGGTTATGAGAGCAAAAGCTGGAACCAAGGCTGAGTTTGTTTCTAGTCAAAATATTATTTATATTGGGGAATTAGTTGATGAAACGGCCTCAACAATTAAGATTGTTGATGTAACTAGTCAAAATACTGAACTTCCGGTTAAAGTAACGATTATTTGTGGAATCCCGAAGGCGAGCAAAGCCGACCTCATCACGCAAAAGGCAACCGAAATGGGGGTCAGTGAGATTATTTTTGTGCCTACTGAGTGGTCAATTGCTAAATGGGGGAATAAGGCACCGAAGAAGATTAAGAGACTTCAAAAAATCGCTCAAAGTGCTGCCGAACAATCTCACCGAAATGTTATTCCAATGGTGAAGTACATCGATTCAATCACTACGGTAAAAAAACTTAGTAGTGATCAAAAAGTTGTGGCCTATGAGGAATCGGCTAAACAGGGTGAAAACAGTAAATTGTATGAATGTGTGTCGAAAATGAAGCCTGGCAAAAGCTTGACCGCTTTTTTTGGACCTGAAGGTGGAATTTCACTTAAAGAAATCGAACAATTAAAGCAAGATGGTTTTGTGCCCGTCGGATTAGGGCCGAGGATTTTGCGAACTGAATCAGCACCTTTATATTTTTTATCAGCCGTTTCAACTATATTAGAATTAAAACAAGGTGAGTAGGATATAATGTCGAAAATTAAAGAATGGACACCACAAGAAATCTTTCGTGATGCTTCTGAGTATCTTGATGATAGTGATGTTCAAATGATAAAAAAAGCATATAAATTTGCCAAAATTGCTCATGAGGGGCAAGAACGTGCTTCTGGGCAGCCTTATATTAATCATCCTGTTGAGGTGGCAGGCATTTTAACTGATCTTCATATGGATGCAGAAACGATCACGGCTGGTTTTCTTCATGATGTGGTTGAAGACACCGGTGCAACGATTGAAGATGTTACTGAACTTTTTGGTAAACATGTTTCATTAATCGTTGATGGAGTTTCAAAGCTTAGTAAGATTAAGTATAAATCGAGTAAAGAACAACTTGCTGAAAATCACCGGAAACTATTACTAGCAATGTGCAAAGACATTCGAGTAATGATTGTTAAATTAGCGGATCGATTGCATAACATGGAAACGTTAGATGCTCTTCGCCCAGATAAGCAAAAGCGAATTGCTCAAGAAACTTTAGATATCTATGCCCCCTTAGCTGATCGGCTCGGAATTGGAACGATTAAGTGGGAATTAGAAGATCTTTCTTTGCGTTACTTAAAGCCTGATGATTATTATCAAATTGTTGATTTGATGAATTCCAAGCGGAATGAGCGAGTGGCATACGTTGATAATGCCGTAAAAAAGGTGCAACAAGCGATTAAGGGGCTGGGAATCAAGGGAGAAGTCTATGGAAGGCCTAAACATATCTACTCCATTTATCGTAAGATGCATGATAAACATAAAGATTTTAAAGAAATCTATGATTTACTAGCTGTTCGGGTGATTGTGAAATCGGTAAAGGATTGTTATGCAGTTTTAGGTGCAATCCACACTGAATGGAAACCGTTCCCAGATCGGTTTAAGGATTACATTGCAATGCCCAAGCCTAATATGTATCAATCGTTGCATACTACAGTTGTTGGTCCTGAAGGTAAACCGCTTGAAATTCAAATTCGAACTGAGGAAATGCATCGAATTGCTGAATATGGTGTTGCTGCTCACTGGGCTTATAAAGAAGGGCAAAAGGACGAAGTTAAAAGTAATAAAAACAATGTTCAACTCAATCTTTTTAAAAAGATCATTGAAATTCAAGAGGAGTCAGAGGACGCCTCTGATTTCATGGATAGTGTCCAAGGGGATTTATTTAGCGACCGAGTTTATGCCTTTACTCCATCAGGTGATGTTATTGAATTACCCAAGGGGTCAATTCCGATTGATATGGCTTACTCAATTCATACGGATGTTGGTAATTCAACCACAGGGGCACGAGTTAATGGTAAATTAGTTCCCCTAGATTATGAAATTAAAAATGGTGATATTGTTGATATTATCACTTCCAGTAGTTCCGACGGCCCTGGCAAGAACTGGATGGGCATGGTTAAAACGCGTCGTGCTAAGCATAAGATTAAGCAATTTTTCAAACGGAGTAGTCATGATGATGACATTAATTCTGGAAGAGAAATACTTGAAAAAGAAATTGTCGATTCCGGATTTGATCCGGCTACCATTTTAACTGATGATAATTTATCCCGTGTTATCAATGAAATGCATTATACAAGTATCGATAATTTATATGCAGCCATTGGGTTTGGTGATATTCAACCTAACGGAGTTGTTAATCGTTTACTAGAACCAGAAAAAGATGAAATTGAGAAGAAAAGACAAAAAGATGCCGAACGTGATGTATTAGAAGGTCATAAAACCATCTCACATGAGAGTGAGGACGCAGAACAAGGAAAGAAACCAGAAGATAACATCAAGATTCAAGGCGTTGACAACCTATTAGTTCATATCAGTCGTTGTTGTGATCCGGTTCCAGGAGATGACATTGAAGGATACATCACCATGGGAAATGGTATCTCAGTTCATAGAAGTAATTGTCCTAACTTAATTCAAGCAAAGAATGGTAATAATCGAATTATTAATCTTAGTTGGCGTAAGACTGATAATAATGTCATTACTTATAGTAGTGATTTAGAGATTCAAGGGTACAACCGAAGTGGTCTTTTAAACGATATCTTAAAACGAGTTAATTCTGCTACTAAGAATTTGAATTCAGTTGAAGGAAAGGTCATTCACGAGGACCTTGTTTCTATCCGGGTCTCTGTGGGCGTAAGAAATATTCAACAGCTAAATCGCATTATTGATAGTGTGAGTGCTGTTCCTGATGTTTATGAGGTTAAACGAACGGAAGGATGAAAAAGATTGAAATTAGTGATTCAACGAGTTAACCATGCAAGCGTAAGTATTGATGGTAAAATAAACGGGAAAATCGGCAACGGATATATGATCTTAGTTGGGGTTACAGATTCCGATGGACAAGATGAAATTGATCATCTTGTTCATAAGGTTGCTCATCTAAGGATTTTTGAAGATGAGAATGGCAAGATGAATTTAAACATCCAGCAAGTTAACGGCTCAATTCTTTCTGTTTCGCAATTTACATTGCTTGCTGACACCAAAAAGGGAAATCGTCCAACTTTCACTGGAGCTGGTAATCCTGAGCACGCTAAACTCATTTACGAAAAGTTTAATGACGCACTCAGAGAGATCGGATTGAAAGTTGAAACTGGCGTGTTTGGTGCCGATATGAACGTTGATTTAGAGAACCATGGTCCTGCCACATTTATTTTGAATTATCAGAAAAAAGGAAAGATTTAACATGACAAATGCAGTTTGGGATTTTGATGGGACACTTTTTAATACTTACCCGTACATGGTGACTTCGTTTTGTAAGGCGTTAGCTGAGAATGGAGTGAGTGATGTTAACTTTGATCCTGAGTCAATCTACGAAGATATGCGAGTTCATTCATTGGGCTCGGCTGAGACCAAATATTGCGCTGAATTTAATCTTAATCGAGATCAATTTCTAAAAGACTATAAAAAGTTTGAAGT
Source organism: Fructilactobacillus sp. X7R4C1 (assembly GCF_059901115.1). Lineage (NCBI taxonomy): Bacteria > Bacillati > Bacillota > Bacilli > Lactobacillales > Lactobacillaceae > Fructilactobacillus > Fructilactobacillus sp. X7R4C1. The sequence goes on along the minus strand of NZ_JBWXVD010000002.1, from coordinate 224,344 downwards.
TGATGAAGTTATGTTAGCAAAGCCATTTAAAGGGGTTCAATCTGTTTTGTTAAAAGTTTTGGAAACGGATGGAAAGAACGGACTTTTAACTCATAGAGATGACCAAGCATTAATTCTACTTGATCATTTTGACTTAAAAAGACTGTTTACTGGTTTTGTTACCAGCAAACAGTCTTTTAAAAGGAAACCTGATCCGGGGTCTTTGAATTATTTAATTGAAAAGATGAATTTAGATCGCTCTGATACTTTTATGATTGGTGATCGACGTTTAGATGTTGATGCTGGTCATAATGCCGGAATTAAAACCATCCTTTTCGATCCTGACTACGTAATTGTTGAACCAGGAGAACCAGATTACGTAGTTCATGATTTTAACGATATGTTAAGTTTAATTAAATGAACTTAGCACGCCGTCTAATAAGGGCCCAAATGTTTCCCCAAATAATACAACGTGCATTAGTGAGTAATAGAAGCGGTACCAACCGACCCGGTTTTCAAAACCCGGTTCAATTGGATAGGTGTCATTGTAACCGCGGTAGAAATCGCGGTTAAATCCACCAAAGACGGTTGTTACACCAAGGTCATACTCACGGTCGCCAAAGTAGACGTCTGGATCAATCAACATGGGCTCATGATTAGCTGTAAAAATAGCATTCCCAGACCAGAGGTCTCCGTGGAGCAGGCTTGGGATACTGGGATGTTTTGTGTAGTAGTCAATAATTTGTTGTCTCATGACTTGGTAATGTTGGTCTCTGGAATCATTCCAGCGGCCCTTTTCTTTTGCTATTTTTACCAACGGATCAATGCGTTGTTCAACGTAGAATTTTTGCCAAGTATCTTGCCAGGTGTTATTTTTTGGTATTTTTCCAGCATCAAAGTTTTGGTCTAATCCAAACTGATCGTTATGAATTTTATGAACGTTTGCGACCATTTTACCAAGATTGTATTGGTTTCCAGAACCAACGTCAATCCAATCCAGGATTAAAAAGCCGTCACCATCAATTTCACCAGATGCTACTACCGTTGGGACGTTGGCCGCTTTCGATAACAAGTGAATTCCTTCAACTTCATGATCGAAGAATACTTTTCCACGATTAGGCTGGACCTTCATAAAATAAGTTTTATCTGGAGTTTTAACTTGATATGAGTCATTGATGTCTCCGCCTGAAACCGGAGTTAACGATTCAACGTTCTTTAATGGTAATTGAGTAATCCAATCTTGATTTAATTTTTTCATAGTAAACTCCCTTCTAATAAGTCTTGTTTACATAATTATTGATTCCATTGGTTACATCATTTGCAACGAGATTTTGGTAACTAGCATTTTTAATCTTACTAAAGTCATGGTCATTATTAATGTATCCCATTTCGAGTAAAACCGATGGGATTGAGACATCCCTAATCACTAAATAGTTACCAACTTGGACACCACGATTATTAAGGGGAACATCATCCATATTGGAATTGATGTCAGATGCCAGTTGTTTTGACTTTCCTGAATGATAGTAGTAGCTGGTAAATCCACTTGCGGTATTATCGGTACTGGATGAATCAAAATGGAAACTCACGAAGAAATTGGCATGATTATCAGTTGAAAAATCGGGTCGTTTGTATAGACTAACCGTCTTATCTGAATCCCTTGTCATGATAACATGCGCACCACGATTACGCAGCTTATTTGCGACTTGTTGGGCTAGTTTAAGGGTGTAGTTTTTTTCTTTTTGCCCGCTGGTTGATAGTGCACCCGAGTCACTTCCTCCATGACCAGGGTCTAAGACGATGGTTGTTTCTGATAGTTTAGTGGCTTTATTAAGCTTACGATTATTGACTAACCAAGTAGGTACCCAACCAATCTTTTGGTTTTGATATACAACTCTGTACCAGTTGTCTTTTTCACTTAGAATTTGAAGTCTAGTTCCTCGGTTAATGGTTTTGACCGTACGATATTCAATCCCTGGACCGGATTTTATGTCCAGGTTATTAAAGCCAATACTGACATTATTTTTTATTAACATAACTAAAAGGATAATCAAGGTTACGCCCACAATTATCAAAGTAGTGTAAAAACCGCGTTTATTTTTTATGTATAAATTTATATTCATCTTTTCGACCTCATTAATGATACGATTACTCATAATAGTATAACTTTTTGACTTTTTGTTTAAGCATATAATAAAAATATTCACTAGAATCTTGACAATTTATGTGGGTTTTATTAGTCTTAAAGTGATTTAAAATGCTGTTGACGATGAATAGTAACCGTTTAGTGGTCTGAAGAGAACGTCCAAGTGCTGAGAGGGCGTGTCCTAAAAATGGTGAAGACGCATCGAGGTAAAATGAATAAACAAAAGAAACTAAAAAAGGTGGTACCGTGCTAATTGCGCCCTTGTGATTACATGGTGCGCTTTTTTTATGCTTTTGACTCAACTAAATGAGAGGAAGATTAGTACATGAAGCGAACAACGTATGCTGGAAACGTTAACGAGGATTATTTAGATCAAGAAGTAGTCTTAGATGGATGGGTTGCTAAAAAGCGTAACTTGGGAAGTCTTATTTTTATTGACTTACGTGATCGTGCTGGGATCGTTCAGTTGGTTTTTAATGAAAAAAATGGCAAAGAAGCCTTTAAAGTAGCCGAATCAGTTAAAAATGAGTATGTTATCCAGATTAAAGGAAGAGTGGTTGCTAGAGCAGAAAAAGAAATTAATTCGGATATCCATACCGGAAAAGTTGAAGTTGATGTTTCTGACGCTAAGGTTTTAAGCACCTCCAAGCAAACCCCATTTGAAATCAAAAATGATATCAATGCATCTGATGACTTAAGATTAAAGTATCGTTATCTTGATCTTAGACGTCCAGTGATGCAAAAGGGATTATTGATCCGGAATCGGATCTTACAGTCTACTCACAAGTATTTTGACGAGAATGGATTTATCGATATTGAAACCCCTGATCTAACGGTTTCAACTCCAGAGGGAGCAAGAGACTACCTAGTCCCATCAAGAGTATATCCGGGATCATTTTATGCATTACCTCAGTCTCCGCAGCAGTTTAAACAATTACTAATGGGAGCTGGATTTGATCGCTATTATCAAATTGCACGGTGCTTCAGAGATGAAGACTTACGGGGTGATCGTCAACCAGAATTTACCCAGATTGATATGGAAACCTCATTTCTTTCTGCTGAAGAAATTCAGAAAATCACAGAAGGATTAATTAAAAAGGTCATGAAAGATACGGTTGACGTTGATGTTAATTTGCCCTTTGAGAGGATTACTTGGCAGGAATCAATGGACCGATTTGGTACAGATCAACCGGATACTCGCTTTGGGATGGAATTAAAGGATCTTTCGGACGTAGTTACTGAGTCCGACTTTAAGGTGTTTGATTCAGCAATTAAAGATGGTGGTCAGGTTAAAGCCATTGCTGTTTCTGGTGGTGCAGCAAAATTCTCAAGAAAAGATATTGATAAGTACGGTGAATACGTAAAGCGTTTTGGCGCTAAGGGACTTGCATGGATGAAAGTCACTGATGATGGATTTTCTGGCCCAATCGCTAAATTCTTTAAAGATCCAGAAATGGTAAGTAAAATTAAAAAAGCCACTGGGGCAAAAGACGGTGACTTGTTATTATTTGCTGCTGATCGGAGTAAGGTAGTGGCTGATACTTTAGGATATCTCCGGGTTGCCATTGCCAACGAGTTAAATATGATTCCAGAAGACAAGTATAATTTCCTTTGGATTGTTGATTGGCCACTATTTGAATATGATGAGGGTGCTGGGCGTTGGGTTGCTGCTCACCATCCATTTACGATGCCAAATGTAGGTGACGAACATTACCTAAATGATGGAGAAGATCCCCACAAAGCGCATGCTCAAAGTTATGATATTATTCTGAATGGACTGGAGCTTGGTGGAGGATCAATTCGTATTCATACCCGTGATCTTCAAGAAAAGATGTTTAAAGCCCTCGGATTTACTAAGGAAAGTGCGGAGAATCAATTTGGGTATTTCCTTAGAGCATTGGATTATGGTTTTCCACCACATGGTGGTTTGGCAATTGGATTAGATCGTTTTGCTAGGTTATTAGCACATCGTGGTAATATTCGAGATGTAATTGCCTTCCCTAAGAATTCAAAGGCAGTTGAACCATTGACTGGTGCTCCTACACCTGTTTCTGACAAACAGTTAGATGAATTAGGCATTTCAGTTGATAAAAGGGATAATTAAATATTAGCTAAAAGTTGTGGTAACCCCACAACTTTTTATTTTTTTTAAATTTTGGAATGGTATACTAGTTATGAATTTCTAAATGATCAGGGGTTACTTAAATGGACGACGTACAGAAAATTTTAAAGCGACATCAGTACATATCTAAGTTCTCGACCGCCTTCGTGTACGGAATCATGGTTTCAATTGCGATGAATTTCTTTTGGACTCCCGGACACATTTATTCTTCAGGAGTTACCGGTTTTGCACAGCTATTGGATACTCTTACAGAACGGTATTTTCCATTTACAATTTCAGCTGCTTTGGGACTTTTCTTACTGAACATTCCAATGTTTATTTTGTCTTGGAAACAAATTGGTCATCAGTTTACCATGTTTACGTTCGTTTCCGTTGTGGTTGCCAGTGTTATGATCAAAATATTACGGCCACTGACTCTGACAACGGATCCATTGATTTGTGCTATCTTTGGTGGTGCCATTAACGGATTTGGAGTGGGTCTGTCGCTTAAAAATGGGATTTCTACTGGTGGGTTAGATATCTTAGGAATTGTTATCCAACGTAAAACCGGTAAATCAATTGGGACAATTAATCTGATATTCAATACTTTTATCATCTTATCAGCGGGATTCTTTTATGGTTGGCCCTATGCCTTTTATTCAGCAATTGGAGTCCTAGTTAACGCGAAAGCGATGGATCTGGCATATACAAGGCAACAAATCGTGCAAGTAATGGTAGTTACTGATCGTCCTAAGACGGTGGTTGATAGTATTCAAAATCACCTTAGGAGAGGTATTACGATTATTCATAATGCTGAAGGAGCCTATAACCATAAAAAAAAGTCGGTTTTGTTCACCTCAATTTCACGATATGAAATGACCGAATTTGAAGCGGCTTTAAATGAATCTGATCCAGATTCATTTGGAGTGGTTGTGGATGTTGATAAGGTACTAGGGAATTTCTATGAAAAGAAGCGAAAATAGCTTATTAAGTTAGAGTGTCCCGTTTTTTTCTTTATGATATAATGTCTCATTGTAATTATTGAAAATGGTGGTTTAAGTGAAAGTCATGTATACATGGTTAATTAAAATAGTTTCTGCAATTTTTTATTTTCGACCAAAGAAAAATATATATTATGTTATGAGTTTCGATAATAACCTTAGGTTGATTAAACAGATTGCCACTAACACGCCCATTGGACAAGAATTAGTCGTATTATACGAACCCGAAATTGAAGCTGCAGCAACTGATTTGAGTGCCTTTGGAATCAAGACGATTCCCTTTAATGAAAACGCTAAATTTGCGTTATTTACCGTTCCTCAATTAATGTCAGCTCGAGTTTTGTTCTGTGATAATTACTTCCCATTTTTGGCTGGTTTAGTACGACCAAAGAGTAAGATGAGAATTGTTCAATTGTGGCATGCTGATGGTGCCATTAAATGTTTTGGATGGGAAGATCCCACGACCAAGAAAAGATCGTTTTTCGATAGACTTAGATTTCAAAGTGTATACAATCATTTTGATGACTTTGTGGTAGCTTCAAAAGCGATGGGAAAGATCTTTGAACGCAGTTATCATGAAGTTCCTAGTAAAATGAAATATTTAGGCTATCCACGTTCGGATCGATTGTTTAAGGAACGCTGGAGAAGAGTTGCCAGACATCGTGTTTATCAGGTTGCTCCAGAATTAAAGGGTAAAAGGGTCATTTTGTATGCTCCAACATATCGGGATGGCTTAGAGTTTGAACCTCCAAAAAGTATTGGCGAAGCATTGACCGCCGATCCAAATGCGATTACAGTGGTTAAACTTCATCCCTTACTCAGGGATCAGGAAGCACGTATTAGAAAGTTTTCAAACGGAAATATTCGTTTTTATAATCAACTTTCAACGTCTGATTTACTTTCAGTTTGTGACACACTCGTAACGGACTATTCTTCAGTTGCCTTTGATTTTAGTTTATTGCCACAAGCACGATCAATGATTTTCTTTATGTTTGATTTAGAACAATACGAAAAAGACCCAGGAATTCAAAAGGATTTCTTACAGTGGTTACCATCTAAACCAATCACTAAGGTTGATCAGTTGAATAAAGCCATTGTGGATAATCAAAAAATTGATTTTACTAATTTTAATAAACACTGGAACACTTATAATGATGGGTATGCAACCGAACGGGTTATTAAAAAGTATGTTTTACAAAATAATTAGATAAACAGAAAAGGGAGAGTGCTGAGCTTGAAGGAAGTTTGGGCCTTACTTAAGGAACAATTTGAAAATTTGGGCATTATTTTTCGAATTTCAAAGTATGAAGATAAGGCTACGTATCAAAGTCATTATTTGGGCTTAGTCTGGGAGTATCTTTATCCGCTGATTCAAATTGCAATTTACTGGTTAGTCTTTGGTGTGGGGTTAAAGGGTAGTACCGGACACAACGGCAGTTATCTCCCATGGATGGTCATTGGGATTACTCCTTGGTTTTTTATGAACCGAGTTACACTAGACGCCTCTAAGAGTATTTACCAACGAGCTGGGTTAGTTTCAAAAATGAAGTTTCCAATTAGCATTTTACCTTCGATTAAGTTAGTCAGTAACTTGAGTTCTTTTTGGACAATGTTGGCGTTTTCAATTGTAATTGGTTATCTTTATGGAGTTCGACCGAGTTTGTTCTGGTTCCAGTGGATTTATTACTTTATTGCCATGATTGCTTGGTTAATTGCTTTTGGCATTTTTAATTCGACCATTACCGTCTTGGTCCGAGATTATCATGTCATGTTGCAATCGTTTATGAGAATGCTATTCTACATCTCAGGAGTTCTATTTAACTTTGAATCGTCTGCATCATTTCCACCATTTTTAATCAGAATTTTGGAGTTGAATCCGTTCTTTTACATTGTTCAAGGATTCCGGGATTCAATGTTATCGAGTAGCTGGTTTTGGGAGAAGCCACTGTTAACCGTGATTTTTTGGTTGATGACGTTATTTTTCTTTTTAATTGGATCTCATCTTCACTTTAAGTTTAGATCGCATTTTGTTGATTTAGTATAGGTAAAAATAACATGAATGGAAAACAAATTAAAAACAAGTTAATTAAGGGGATTAAGTTGACTATTCGCGCTGGACTCATCGTTTTAAACGATGGGTTTATTTGTTTACCAACTAAAAAAAATGAAGTAATGTTTGAAAGTTTTAATGGTAGGGATATAAACGATAATCCAGCCGCCATTTACCTTGCGTGGGTGAAGCAACATCCTCATGATGCTAAAAGGGCCTATTTTGGTGTCAAAGCTTCCAAATACAAACAATTACACGAAAAGTATCCCAACATAAAGATTTTACGGCGTTTTTTTCCAAGGTGGGTTTGGCACATTGCTAGGGCAGACTTTTGGGTTTTTAATTCCCGATTTCCGAAGTGGTGGAAAAAGAATAAGCGGACCACCTATATCCAAACATGGCATGGAACCCCGTTAAAAAAATTAGGAATTGATATCAAACACGTTGCGATTCCAGGTGTTTCCACTAATCAATACCATAATGATTTTGTCAAAGAAGCCAAGCGGTGGGACTATTTAATTATGCCTAATCAGTATTCAGAACGAATCTTTGATCACGCCTTTGATTTTAGAAATATTCCGTTACGAATTGGTTATCCCAGAAACGATGTCTTATATCATAAAAATACTTCAGGTGAGGTTAAAAAATTAAAAGAAAAAATTATTGGTGACTCGACTTCTAAAGTTATTTTGTATGCACCAACTTGGCGTGATGATGATTATCAAAAGAAGGGCAGTTATAACTTTGAGTTACCGTTTTCTTTAAAAGGTTTCTTTAAGCATGTATCTAGTGACACTGTTTTAATTATTCGTCCGCATTACTTAGTCAAGGACCAAATTGATATTTCTGGGTATGAAAAGCGAGTTTACATTGAAGCTGATCGTGATATTAATGAGTTATACTTAATTTCAGATTTACTCATTACTGACTATTCTTCAGTAATGTTTGATTATGCCAATCTAAAACGGCCAATGTTGTTTTATACTTACGACTTAAAGCATTATAAGGATGAACTACGTGGATTTTATTTTGATTTTCTAAGCGATGCTCCTGGTCCAATTGTTCAAAATCAAAATTCTTTTTATGAAGAGTTGTCTAATTTTAATGAAAATGGTAAGTTTGCTGGGTATCATCAAAAAATGAAGAAATTTTATAGTAAGTTTTGTAGTTGGGAGCATGGAGATGCTTCTAATCAAGTTGTTAAAGTAATGGGGGGATAAACATGAGTAATGATGAATTTTTGATTGGTTCACATGTTGCAATGAAAAAGCCAGAGATGATGTTAGGATCCGCAAAAGAAGCCGAACGCGATGGTGAGAATGTCTTTATGTTATACACTGGTGCTCCTCAGAGCTCAAAAAGGACCCCGATTGCAAATCTTAAAATTGATCAAGCACACGACTACATGGCTGATCATGATTTACGTGAGGTGGTAGTTCATGCACCTTACATCATTAACTTAGGTAACACAAAAAAGCCACAAAGTTTCCACTTTGCGGTTGATTTTCTTAAACAAGAGATTGATCGATCTGAAGCAATGGGAGCTGATCAAATTGTTTTGCATCCCGGTGCACATGTTGGTGCTGGCGTTGAAGCCGGAATTAAGCAGATCATTAAAGGGTTAAATGAAGTAATCACCCCAGAACAAAAGATTCAAATTGCACTTGAAACAATGGCAGGAAAAGGGACTGAAATCGGGTCGACTTTTGAACAACTTGCTGAGATTATTGACGGTGTTAATTTGAATGATAAGTTATCGGTTACCTTTGATACCTGTCATACTAGCGACGCTGGTTATGACATTAAAAATGATTTTGATGGGGTTATGGAAGAGTTCGATCAAGTTATTGGTATTAATCGAATCAAAGTGATTCATTTAAATGATTCTAAAAATCCGATGGGATCCCATAAAGACCGTCATACTAACATTGGTTTCGGGACCATTGGATTTGATGCTTTAAATTATGTAGCCCGGTATCCCAAGTTTGATCAAGTTCCTAAGATTTTAGAGACGCCGGTTGTTAAGATTGGGGATGTTAAAATTAATCCTCATCAATATGAAATTAAAATGTTAAAAGAACAGAAATTTAATCCTGATATGATTGAGGATATTAAAGAAGATTATCAAGCTAAAAAGATTAATGATCTTGTTCGTTAATATTAAGACTTTGAGTTATGATGGTAGCTGTTTCTTCAATTGACTTGTTATACACGTTAATTTGAAGACAATTTAGTTTTCGATAAAGTTGCTTGGCATAGTCAAGCTCTTTTTTTATTTGATTTGAGTCCGAGTATGGAGTGTTTGGGCCTAACCCATAAGCAATCATCCGTTCTTGCCGAATCTTTTTTAGATTGGTAACTGAATTGGTTAAACCAAATATTTTATTGTGGTCGATCTGATAAACCTCTTCTGGTAATTGGATGGTAGGACCGATTGGGACGTTTGCTACCAAGAAGTTTTGATTGGCAAGGTATAGCGATAATGGCGTTTTAGATGTTCTTGATATTCCTAAAAGAACGATATCAGCTTTTTTGAGGTCATTAGGTCGTTTTCCGTCATCATTAGCTACCGCAAATTCGATTGCTGAGATCCGTTTGAAGTAGTCTTCATTTAAGTTGTGAACTAGGCCAGGTACCTCTGCAGCAGATTCATGAAGTTTTTTAGAAATGATTTGAATGGGTTTTTGAATGCAGTCAAAACTATAAAGGTTATTTTCTAGTGCAAATTGAGATACCATTTTACTCAGGCTTGGATCAACTAAAGTGTGAAAAATGATGGCGTCCTGTTTTTTAGCAAGTTTGAGTATTCCATCGAGCATGGATTGCGTTTGAGTAAATGGGTATCGTTTAAAATTAGCGTTTGCTTCTGGAAATTGAGAAGCAGCGGTTCGGGCGATCGAAGTTGCCGTGGCACCACTTGAATCAGAAATGATAAATGCATTAAAATTAGTTGCCATAATATTTACCTCCTACTTTGTTAACATTTTATCATATTTCTTGTTCAGACTCGTTGACGGGCTCCGTGCCATAATGTATAATTAATATTGACCGTTAAGGATTACAGACGGTATCATTTAAGCTCGGAGGGAGGGATTTTATCATGTCAAAAACTGTCGTTCGTAAAAACGAATCTCTTGATGATGCTCTTCGACGCTTTAAGCGCACGGTTTCAAAAAGCGGTACCCTTCAGGAATTCCGTAAACGTGAATTTTACGAAAAACCTAGCGTAAAACGTAAATTAAAATCAGAAGCAGCTCGTAAACGTAACAATAAGAAAAAGAAGCGTCGCAGCTTCTAATATTAAACGCCCCTGATCAGGAGCGTTTTTTATATTGACGAAAAGAGGTCCAATATGACTTTATCAAATGAATTAAATAATGATTTAAAAGATGCAATGAAGAATCATGATAAGACTAAGCTGACAATTGTCAGAATGCTTAAGTCGAACTTAATGAATGAAAAGATTAAATTAGGTCATGATCTTTCTGATAGTGAAGAAGCGGCTGTTGTTAATCGAGAAGTTAAACAACACAAAGATTCGATTGCTGAGTTTAAAGATGGTGGCAGGGATGATTTGGTGAAGGAGCAAGAAGATGAGCTAAAGATTCTTGAAAATTATGCCCCAAAGCAAATGTCAGAAGCTGATCTTGAAAAAATTGTTAACGAAACGGTTAAGCAACTTGGTGCGTCAAACAAGAGCGATTTTGGCAAAGTAATGGGTGCTGTCATGGGTAAAGTTAAAGGACAAGCCGATGGCAACACTGTTAATAAACTTGTTAATAAAGCGCTTAGTTAAGAAGGGAACTCATTGAATGGTCAATGGGTTCTTTTTGTTCTTTTACTTTGTAAGTGGCAAATTATATGCTAGTATTTTAAGTAAAAGTTGAGTTGATATGAAAGGAACCTGTTTGATTGACAGATAATTTTGAATTTAAAAAAGAATTAACGTTAAAGAATCCAAATGATGAATCAGCTTTATTTGGAGCTCAAGATGCCTTTTTAGATATTCTAGAACAGGGGATGGAAACTTCTATTCGCCATTCTGGTGGTAAGATTACGGTTGAAGGTGACACTCAGAAAGCGGTTCAAAATACCATTGATATTTTAAATGGAATGCTTGAACTTGTTCATTCTGGGATCACTTTGAATGGTAGTGATTTTGTTTCGGCAATGAAGATGGCTGAGAAAGGAACTCTAGGTTTTCTCCCAGAATTATATAATCAAGTCCTTTTAAAGGATAATAAGGGGAAGCCAGTTCGAGTTAAGAATTTTGGGCAGCGTCAGTACGTTCAGTCCATCAAGCATAATGATGTCACCTTTGGAATCGGACCTGCTGGGACGGGAAAGACTTATCTAGCAGTTGTAATGGCAGTTGCCGCTTTAAAAAAGGGTGACGTTGATAAGATTGTCTTAACCAGACCAGCTGTTGAAGCGGGTGAGAGTTTAGGCTTTTTACCTGGCGACCTAAAAGAAAAAGTTGATCCATATTTACGACCACTGTACGATGCACTGAATTCGACCCTTGGATCTGATCACACTGAAAGGCTAATGGATCGTGGCGTTATCGAAATTGCGCCATTAGCTTATATGCGTGGTCGGACCCTCGATAATTCTTTTGTTATTTTAGACGAAGCTCAAAACACTACTAATGCTCAGATGAAAATGTTTCTAACCCGGTTGGGTTTTGGTTCTAAAATGATTGTTAATGGTGATATTTCTCAAATTGATTTAAACGGAAGAATCCGGAGTGGATTAGTCACCGCTCCTAAAATCCTGAGAAATATTGATGATATTAATTTTGTAAACTTTAGTGCTGATGATGTAGTTAGACATCCAGTTGTGGCTAAAATCATTAATGCCTACGAAAAAAATGATAATGGGGAATAGATATGGATCTGGAAATATATGATCAAACTAAGGATGGGGTCGACCCCCAAAAAATTGATTTGATTAGAGATATTCTAAATTATGCCGCTAAGTATATTGATTTAAAAAATAATACCGAAATGTCGGTTACTTTGGTCAACAATGATCGCATCAAGGAAATTAACCGGGACTACCGTGGTGTAGATCGGGCCACTGATGTGATTAGTTTTGCGATTGAAGATCAGAGTGATGATGATTTTCCCGTAATCATGAATGATGAAATGAAAAAAGATATTCCTGAAAATATTGGGGATATTTTTGTGTGTGTTGATAAAGTTGCTGAACAGGCTGATTTTTTAAATCATTCAAATGATCGAGAACTTGGTTTTTTAGTTGTACATGGATTTTTGCATCTAAATGGTTATGACCATATGAAGCCTGAGGATGAAGCCATCATGTTCCCACTTCAAAGAAAGATTATGGACTCTTATGGACTTACAAGATAATAAACAGACTGGGAAAAATAAAAATATATTTCAGGCTTTTGGACATGCGTTTGATGGCATTAAATGGGTTTTTGTTCATGAACGAAACTTTAAGTTTGATATAACTAGTGCCATTATTACCCTAATAATTGGGTTTCTTTTGAAAATTAGTTTGGAACAATTTATGTGGCTGTTTACCGCAATTATTTTAGTTCTTGTGGGTGAGATTCTTAACACCGTTGTTGAGAGGATCATGGATTTTATGGCGGACCATCATTACGACGAACGAGTTAAGGTAATTAAAGACGTTGCGGCTGGTGGCGTTGTTTTAACGGCAATTTTTGCGATCATTGTAGGTTTAATTGTTTTCGTTCCAAAAATTATTGAATTAATGAGCTAAAGGGGAAAATATGGCAGAAAAGGCACAGTATAAGTCAGGATTTGTAGCAATTGTAGGACGTCCAAATGTTGGGAAATCAACCTTTTTAAATCGAGTGATTGGGCAAAAGGTTGCGATTATGTCTGACAAGGCACAAACCACTCGTAACAAAATTCAGGGAATTTATACCACTGATGATGCACAAATTGTTTTCATTGATACTCCCGGAATTCATAAACCAAAAAACAAGTTGGATGATTATATGGACGACGCTGCTCTCTCTTCTTTAAAGGAGGTCGATGCAGTCCTTTTTATGGTTAGTGCTACTGAAACTCGTGGTGCTGGTGATAATTACATCATCGATCAATTAAAAAAAGTGGATTGTCCGGTTTACTTAGTTATCAATAAGATTGATGAAGTCAATCCGAACAGTTTATTACCAATCATGGACACGTACAAACGAGCTTATAAATGGGCTGATGTGTTTCCTATTTCTGCTCTTCAAGGGAACAATGTTGATGAATTACTGACTACTTTGGTTTCTAAGTTGCCAGAAGGACCGCAGTATTATCCTGACGATGAAATTACCGATCATCCCGAACGTTTCATCGTTTCCGAATTAATTCGCGAAAAAGTTTTAGAACTAACGAGGCAAGAAATTCCACATTCTGTTGCAGTTGAAGTTGAAAAAATGAAGACCCAAGATAATGGAAACGTTCATATTGACGCTAATATTATTGTTGAACGAAAGGGCCAACGCGGGATCTTGATTGGGAAGAATGGTGGAATGCTGAAAAAGATTGGGACATTGGCCAGAAAAGAGATTGAAACTCTACTTGGAAGCAAAGTTTATCTTGAATTGTGGGTAAAAATTCAACCAAGTTGGCGTGAAAAAGAATCAGCTTTAAGACAATTAGGGTACCGAAAAGATAGTTACTAGGTGATATTTTGTCAGTAAATCCAAGGAGTCAAACTTTTCACGGAATTTTATTGTATCGTAAGAACTATCGCGAGCACGATATGTTGGTGAAATTTTTGACGGCAGAAGCTGGGCTCAAAATGTTTTTTATTAGAGGAGCCAATAAAGCGAACTTTAAAATGGCAGGTGATATTTTGCCATTTAGCTTTGGTACGTACGAGGGCACGCTCAAATCAGAAGGATTGTCGTACATTAGTAGTGGTAATGAGGTTAAGCATTTTGAACAGATTGCAAATGATATTTATTTAGATGCGTACGCTACTTACATTATGACGTTAGTGGATGCGGCATTTCCTGAGGGAGTTAAGATAAACGATTGGTTTAATCGTTTATACTATGCTTTAAATATGATTAACAGTGGTTTTGATGCTGAAGTAATTACCAATATCATTGAGATTCAACTTCTTCCTGCTTTTGGGGTAGCACCTGAATTTAAATCCTGTGTTATTTGTCATCAAACCAATAAAAAGTTTGATTATTCAGAAGAGTATGGAGGAATTATTTGTGAGGATCATTTTCATCTTGATCCTCATCGAATGCATCTCGATCAAAAAACAATTTACTATCTTCGCTTATTTTCTGCGGTTAACTTAAAAAAGATTGGTAACATTCAGGTTAATAACAAAACTAAAAAGAAAATTCGCAGTGTGATTGATAAAATTTACGATAGTTCTGTTGGACTAAATTTAAAGAGTAAAAAATTTTTAGATCAGATGAACAATTGGAAAATCAACCTTAATTGATGGTTAACCGTTGACTGTTTTGTGTGATAATTTTATAATTATAGTAGTTAAATAATTGGTGTTGATGAAAGAAGTTTTATGCTTATCACATTTCAGTGAAACCATGTTAGTGGGAAATGGTTAATGTGGGTATAAATTGGCACTTTCGGAGCCATTTAATCTCGAGTTGCTGATTAAGTTCAGAAGTAGGGTGGAACCGCGAATAAATCGTCCCTATGTGAAAGTCATTGTACTTTTGCATAGGTTTTTTTATTTGCTTATTGATTAGGAGGAGAAGTTAATGACAGAAAAACTATCAGTCCAAGATATTATCAGTACTCTAGAGTCATATTGGAGTTCGCTTGGTTGCATGCGGATGCAATCATATGATACTGAGAAAGGTGCGGGAACAATGAGTCCGTACACTTTTTTGCGTGCGATTGGACCAGAGCCATGGAATGTTTGTTACGTTGAACCATCAAGACGTCCAGCTGATGGTAGGTATGGAGAAAATCCTAATCGGCTTTATCAGCATCATCAGTTTCAGGTATTAATGAAGCCATCTCCGGACAACATCCAAGAATTGTACATTAATTCGCTTGAACAACTAGGAATTAATCCACTTGAACATGATATTCGGTTTGTTGAGGATAACTGGGAAAATCCATCAATGGGATGTGCCGGTGTTGGATGGGAAGTATGGCTCGATGGCATGGAAGTAACTCAGTTTACTTATTTTCAGGTTGTCGGTGGATTAACCATGGATCCAGTTGCGGTTGAAATCACCTATGGATTGGAACGGCTTTCTTCGTACATTCAAGACGTCAACAATGTTTTTGACCTGGAATGGGGTAACGGAGTTAAGTATGGTGACATCTTTAAAGAGCCCGAATATGAGCATTCTAAGTATAGTTTTGAAGAATCAGACCAAAAAATGTTGCACGAAATGTTTGATGCTTACGAGAAAGAGGCCAAACGATTAATATCGCTTGGACTAGTTCACCCAGCCTATGATTATATTTTGAAATGTAGTCATACTTTTAATCTACTAGATGCAAGAGGAGCCGTATCTGTCACTGAACGTGCTGGTTACCTTTCACGAATTCGAAAAATGGCACACGCGATCGCCAAAGCATTTGTTGCTGAGCGTAAAAAGCGTGGTTTTCCACTTATTAAGGATGAGCAAAGACGACAAGAGCTTTTAAAAGATGATTCAAAAAATAGTAAGAAGAAAAACAAAAAGCATCATGATGGCAAGGGGGATAAGTAGATGGCTAAGACATTTTTGTTGGAGATTGGATTAGAAGAAATGCCCGCTCACGTTGTGACGCCAAGTGTTAATCAATTGGCAGAAAAAGCGGCTCAGTATTTAAAAGATCAAAGAATTTCTTATGACCAAATTAAAAAGTTCTCTACTCCTAGAAGACTGGCAATTCAAATTACTGGCTTAGTTAACAAACAACCAGATGTTGATAAAGAGGTTCGAGGTCCGGCCGAAAAGATTGCAAAGGACAAAGATGGCAATTGGAGTAAGGCGGCAATTGGTTTTACTAAAGGACAAGGATTAACGCCTGATGATATCGTCTTTAAGGATGTTAAGGGAACTAAGTATGCTTTTGTTGAAAAACACGTAGCGGGAAAACCAGTTCAAGAAGTATTAAGTGGTCTTGATGATGTTATAAAATCAATGACTTTTCCAACGTTAATGAAGTGGGGAACCAACAAGTTTGAATTTATTCGCCCCATTAAATGGATTGTAGCTTTACTTGACGACGAAGTGATCCCAATGCAGATTGTTGATGTTCATTCTGGACGGACCACCTGGGGACATCGTTTTCTTGGAAAAGACGTTGAGTTAAAAAATGCCGATGATTATGAAGAAGCTTTAACGGGGCAACACGTGATTGCCGATGCTAATAAGCGAAAAGATTTAATTCGTAAACAGATTGAAGCGATTGCGAAAAAGAACAATTGGAAGGTCAATATTGATAATGATCTTCTTGAAGAAGTTAATAACTTAGTGGAATGGCCAACTAGTTTTGCTGGAAAATTTGACGACCGTTTCTTAAAAATTCCACGTGAAGTATTGATTACTTCAATGAGAAACCACCAACGATTCTTCTACGTTGAAGATCATGATGGTAATCTTTTACCTTATTTTGTCTCCGTTAGAAATGGTGATGAGAATCATCTTGATAACGTAGTTGCCGGAAACGAGAAAGTTTTGACTGCTAGACTTGATGATGCTGATTTCTTCTATAATGAGGATCAACAGCAATCAATTGACGATTATGTTAATAAGCTCAAAACAGTTAGCTTTCACGATAAGATTTCTTCTGAATACGATAAGATGCAGCGCGTTCAAGTTATTTCCCAGATAATTGGGAAAGATGTTGGATTAGATGAAACTCAATTAAAACACTTACAACGTGCCTCAGAAATTTATAAATTTGATTTAGTTACCGGGATGGTTGGAGAGTTTGCTGAATTACAAGGAGTAATGGGTGAAAAATACGCATTGCTTGCGGGTGAAGATCCGGAAGTTGCTACTGCAATTCGTGAACATTATCTTCCCATTTCATCCGACGGGGAACTTCCCAAAACTAAAGTAGGTGCTGTTTTGTCAGTGGCAGATAAACTTGACAGTGTGATGACCTTCTTTGCTGCAGATATGATTCCTAGTGGTTCAAATGATCCGTATGCATTAAGAAGGCAGGCAGCTGGAATTGTTAGAATTGTTGTTAGTGAAAAATGGCGAGTACCACTTATGCCATTAATGAATCAAGTGATTGCTGAAGAGAAAGCTAAAGCGGTCTTACCAAAAGTAGATCAAACTAAGATTGTTTCTGACGTGGTTACGTTTATTAAAGAAAGAATTAAACGACAACTCAAGTCGAAAGATATTCGCTATGATCTAATTGATGCGGCGGTGGGATCAACTGACAGTGATATTTACTTTAACGTTGAAACCGCAATGACATTAAATGATCATAAAGATGATCCTAATTTTAAAGAATCAATTGAAGCACTGACACGAGTGGTTCGGATTGCTCAAAAAGGTCATTTTCCAGCTGGTAGTGTTAAAGTTGATGAAAAGTTGTTTGAAAATGATTCAGAGAAAGTCCTTAATGATAAAATCAAACTTATCAGCCCAAACTTTAATGAATTGAATGCTAACCAAGCTTTTAATGAATTAACTTCTTTAAAGCCACTCATTGATGAGTATTTTGATAAAACCATGGTAATGGCAGACGACACGAAAGTTCGCAATAATCGTCTGGCAGAATTGACTAATTTAGCAAGAATGATTGATCGCTTTGCTGATGTCGACGAAATAATTGTTAAATAAAAAAATTAATATTAGAATAGATTTCCGAGAAAGGATGGTGATCTCATGGCAAAAATTCCTGAAACGGTAATTGATGATGTCTTAAGTAAGACCAACATTACTGACGTTGTTAGTAAGTATGTCAATTTAAAGAAGTCAGGAAATAATTTATTCGGTTTGTGTCCGTTCCATGAGGAAAGAACACCATCCTTTTCTGTGTCAGAAAGTAAACAGATTTTTCATTGTTTTAGTTGTGGACGCGGTGGAAATGTTTTTAAATTCCTCATGGATTTGCAAGGAATTTCCTTTCCAGAAGCTGTTATTGCTGTGGCAGAAGATGAGGGAATTACTCTTCCTGACTCAGTTCAAAATGATAATAGTAAATCTCCAGTAAATTCAGAAAAGAACAGCCTCATTAATCTTCATGAGGAAGCAAGTAAACTCTATCATCATGTATTGGTTAACACTGAGCTTGGAGTTCCCGCATTAAAATATCTGCATGAACGAAAAATAACGGATGAAATGATTGAAACTTTTAACTTAGGATTTGCCCCTAGCCAAAGACTCTTAAAACCGTTCTTTAAGAACAAAAAAACTGATTTTCAACTTTTACGAAAATCGGGATTGTTTGTTGAAAATTCGAGTGGTGAATTGAATGATCGATTTTCGAATCGGATCATGTATCCTATCAGGGATCCTAATTCTAAGACCATTGGATTTTCCGGTAGAATCTTACATCGAGATCCTGATCTTCCAAAATATTTAAATAGTCCTGAAACTAGCATCTTTAATAAACGAAGGATTATTTATAATCTCGATCTTGCCAAGTCTAGTATTCGAAATGAGCAAAATTTAATTCTGTTTGAGGGTTTTATGGACGTTATTTCTGCTTTTCAGGCCGGGGTTAAAAACGGCGTTGCTTCAATGGGAACGAGTTTGACGAACGAACAAATTTATCAGTTCAATCAGTTAACGAATCAGATATACGTTTGTTATGATGGCGATGAACCTGGACAGAAGGCTACTAAGCGAGCGATTAGCCTTTTAAGTAGTGAAGGTAAGTTTAAAGTTGGCGTGATTCAAATGCCCAACGGGGTTGATCCTGATGAGTATCGACGAAAAAATGGAAATGACAAGTTTAAAGATGCTATCAAAAGTGCTCGAGAAACCACAACTTCCTTTGAATTGCATTTTCTTAAAACGCAGTATGATTTAAGTAATGAAGAAGAAAAACTAAATTATGTAGATGAAGCCGTTAATGTGATTGCAAAAATTGACAAACCCGTTGAACGTAGTGTTTATTTAAAACATTTAGCTGATGAGTTTGACTTGGATCTCAATGCTTTGTCGGTTCAATGTAAACAAATTCGTTCGACCTTCATCAATAAACAGCAAAGAAAACAAATCCGTAGGTTGAAGACTGACTCATCTCCTGAAGTTTTGAATCGAAATCCAAAGAAGATTACTAAAGTTGAAAGTGCGGAGCGCTTACTTTTGTCACGAATGTTGAATAATCATGATGTTTGGTTAAAGGTGACCGATGATCCTGATTTTAGTTTTGTTCATGATGGGTATCAAACGATTTATTTACTTGCACAACATTATTTTCAATCGCATGACAAGTACGTTCCTGCTGAATTTAGTGACTTTTTGAAAGAATCTGATTTGCAATCAACTTTTGCTAATATTGAAATGGCTGCTTTATCTAATGAGCCAAGTGAAAAAGAAGTTGACGATTGTGTTAAAATAATAAAGCAGGCTTTAACTGGTGGGGTATCCCTTAAATCAAAGTATCAAGAAATGTTAGATGCAGTTAAACTTGGTGATACTGATAAGGCTGCCCAATTGGGTAAAGAATACCAGGACCTGCAAAAGAAGTATCAATAAGAATACAGTAATGGGAGGCAATTTTTATGGCAGAAAAAGACATTAAGAAAAATGAAGTAAATTCCACAAATAAGACTGCGAAAGCAGCTCCCAAAAAGAGCGGTGTTCCTAAAAATAAGAGCACTAAAAAGACTACTGCAAAGAAAACGACTAAAACTAAGACAACTAGAGCAAAGAAGACAACGAGTAAAGAAAAATTTGATAAAACTGGATATAAGAAGGTTTTTGACGCCGTTGTAAAAAAGCACAAGAAGGTTGGTCACATCACTTATGGGGTCTTAGAGGAAGAACTCCAGGTTCCATTTAGTTTGAATAAAAAACAAATGAATGAATTGATGGAAAAGGTTGAAGACTCAGGAATAAGTATTGTTGATGAAAGTGGCGAACCTGATCCCAGAGCTTTAAAAGCAGCTAAAAAAGTTACTCAAAAAGAATTAAAAAATGCTTCCAGTTCAAAGGGAGTTAAAATTAATGATCCGGTCAGAATGTACCTAAAGGAAATTGGTCGAGTTCCATTACTTACCGCTGATCAAGAGGTACAATTAGCTCTCAGAATCGAGCAGGGTGATGAAACAGCTAAACAAGAATTAGCTGAAGCAAACTTGCGATTAGTTGTTTCAATTGCCAAGCGTTACGTTGGCCGTGGCATGCAATTTCTTGATTTGATTCAAGAAGGGAACATGGGTTTAATGAAGGCCGTTGAGAAGTTTGATTACCGTAAGGGATTTAAGTTTTCAACGTACGCTACTTGGTGGATTAGACAAGCAATTACTCGAGCCATTGCGGATCAGGCTCGAACCATTCGAATTCCCGTTCATATGGTTGAAACCATCAATAAACTGATTCGAATTCAGCGTCAATTACTCCAAGACCTTGGCAGAGAACCGTTACCATCTGAGATTGGTGCTGAGATGGATATGCCAACTTCAAAGGTTAGAGAGATCCTTAAGATTGCTCAGGAACCAGTTTCACTTGAAACTCCAATTGGTGAAGAAGATGACTCCCACTTAGGTGACTTTATTGAAGATGAAGATGCCACTAGTCCTGCTGATCATGCTGCTTATGAGCTTTTAAAAGAACAACTTGAAAGTGTCCTAGATACGTTAACTGACCGTGAAGAGAACGTTTTACGACTTAGATTTGGGTTAGATGATGGAAGAACTCGAACCTTAGAAGAGGTTGGAAAAGTCTTTGGTGTCACTAGAGAACGAATTCGACAGATTGAAGCTAAAGCATTAAGAAAACTGAGACATCCATCACGCAGTAAACAATTAAAAGATTTCTTAGATTAAAGATGTGGCAGAGATCCAACTGGATCGCTGCTTTTTTATTGGATTAGGAGGGAAACGATGACGGCAAAAAAGTTATCGCCACGTTTACAAGCAGTTTCTGATTTAGTTCCTAATGGGGCAACAATAGCTGATATCGGTTCGGATCACGCTTATGTTCCGGCTTATTTGTTAAAACGGAATTTGATTAAGTTTGCGATTGCCGGTGAGGTTGCTCCTGGACCACTGCATAACGCAACATTGGAAATGAAAGAACAACACTTAGGTGATAAAATGGTGACTCGGTTGGGAGATGGACTTAATGTGATTAAATCAAGTGACCACGTGAATGCAATTGTGATTGCTGGGATGGGTGGTGAATTAATCACTCAGATCCTTGAACGTGGCAAAGAGAAACTTTCTAAACAAACGGCCCTAATTCTGCAACCAAACGTTGATGAAATTCGAGTAAGAAGTTGGTTAGTTACAAATCAGTATAAGATTGATATTGAAAACATTGTTTTTGATGCTGGTCATTTTTATGAAATGATCTTGGCAACTCCATCAACGAATCCGGTTAAGTATTCTAATCAGGAACTAAGGTTTGGACCGATTCTTTTAAAACAACAAAAACAAGCATTTATTGCAAAATGGACTGATCGGATGCGGAAAAATAAGATTGTTTTGGATAATCTGCATAATGCTACTAATCCACCTCTTGAAAAAATTCAACACATCCAAAAGATTAACGAAGAATTAGAGGAGATTTTAGATGACAACCGTTAATGACTTAATTACTAGATTTGAACGATTCGCACCACTTTCACTTGCTGAACCAAAAGACCCAACTGGATTTCAAATTGGTTCTAAAAAGCGAAGTATTAAAAACGTCATGACCACTTTAGACGTTAGACCTGAAGTGGTTGATGAAGCGATCAACAAGAACGTTGATTTTATTTTTGCCCATCATCCCGTGATGTTTCATCCTGCAAAGAATTTAGATTTAGCTGATCCCCAAAATCAAATGTACGCTAATATTTTGAAACATAATATTACCGTTTATGCGGCTCATACGAACTTGGATAATGCAAATGGTGGAATGAATGACTGGCTAGCAGATGCGATCGGTCTTCAAAATACCGTTGGACTGGTACCCCATTTGGATACTAATGGGTTTCCTACTAATTATTCGATGGGACGCGTTGGCAACTTGAAACAATCAATGAAAATCATTGATTTAGGTCGACTATGTAAACAAGTGTTTGGAATTAGTGGTTTACGAATAGTAACAAATGATGATCAGCAGCGTGTTAAGCGGATTGCTATCTTAGGTGGAGACGGTGGCAAGTTCTATCGACAAGCGATTGAACAAGGCGTTCAAGTTTATATTACTGGCGATTTGTATTATCATACTTCTCAAGAGATGCTTTCGAGTGGTCTGTCTGCGATTGATCCGGGGCACCATATTGAAAGTATATGTAAAAATAAGTTAGCTGAAATGTTTACGCGCTGGTCTGATGAAAATCGTTGGGATATCAATGTATTTGCATCGCAACTAAACACGGATCCGTTTGAGTTTATATAGGAGGAATAGTTATGGCTGATAGCAAGCAGTTACTGGATCGCTTTTTGAAATATGTGAAGGTGAATACGAGATCTAATCCGAATTCTGACACAATTCCGTCTGATCCTAAAGAAGTTGATTTTTTAAACGAACTTTCTTATGAATTAAAGGATATTGGGATGGAAAACGTACGAACCAATGAAAAAAGTGGTTATGTTTTTGCTGATTTACCAAGTAATGTTAAGCAAAAAGTTCCTAAGATTGGATTTATCTCTCATATAGACACTGCAGACTTTAATTCAGAACACGTCAATCCACAAGTAGTTAAAAATTACGATGGAAAATCGATTATTAAACTTGATAAAGATGGCAAATACCAGCTGGATCCGAGCGTATTCCCAACCCTTAAAAAGTATGCTGGTCAAACTTTAATTACTACCGATGGTTCAACTCTCTTAGGAGCTGACGATAAGGCGGGAGTGGCTGAAATTATGACGGCAATGAAATACTTAGTTGATCATCCCGAAATTAAGCATGGCGATATCGTAGTTGGGTTTGGACCAGATGAGGAGATTGGTACCGGAGCCGATCAATTTGACGTTACTGATTTTGGTGCTGATTTTGCATACACGGTTGATGGTGGTCCACTTGGAGACTTAGAGTACGAAACGTTTAATGCGGCGGCTGCCACAATAAAATTCAACGGAACTGATGTTCATCCTGGTGACGCCTATGGTGTGATGGTAAATGCCTCTCAGCTTGCGATTGATTTTCATAATCAATTACCAAAGGACCAACGACCGGAAAATACCAAAGATCGTCAGGGCTTTTATTATCTGCTTGCGATTGATGGGGTAACTGATCATGCTAAATTAGATTACATTATTCGTGATCATGATAAGAGTAAGTTCAACGAACGCAAGCAATTCATTCAAAACTTAGTTAATAAGTTTAATGATAAATATGGTGATGGGAGAGTTGAACTTGAGATGCATGATGAATATTACAACATGGCGGAAATCATTAAGAAAGATATGACACCCGTCAATATTGCTAAGGATGCCATGAATGAAGTTAACATTAAGCCAAATATTTATCCGGTTCGTGGTGGTACTGATGGTTCTAAGATTTCTTTTCTTGGGATTCCAACTCCCAACCTATTTGCTGGACCAGAAAACATGCATGGCCGCTTTGAATATGTGTCGCTTCAAACGATGGAAAAGGCTGTCGATTTAATTATTAAGATTTCAGAGGATGTTTCAAAAGACTAAAAAAATAACCTGCAGGTTGAACCTGCAGGTTATTTTTATTTCTAATTAACGACTAATTAGTTTAATTCCGTTGAAGGCAATAAGGGCAACAACAGCGCCGATTACTCCAACTTGAATCCAATTATAAGGTGCGCCAACCAAGGCCGATCCAATATAACCAATAATTTCGCCATATACAAATCCCCAGAAAGCACCAGTTAAGTTAGCAGCAAACGTCTTCATAATTAACACCTCTCAATACCAGTAGTTTATCACTACAGTAGAAAAAATCAATTACAAACTTCGAATAAAATTTATCGGGTCCATTTGCTATAATGAATATGAAATTAGGAAAGGAGATGACAAATTTTGGGATACAATCCGTTACAAAACATTACATCGTATAGTTTGCTTCAAAGTACCAATACGGTTCCTAAGTTAATTGAAAAAGCTCGTGTGCGTGGTTATCAAAGTGTGGCACTAACTGATCGGAATGTGATGTATGGGTCGGTAGCTTTTTATAATGAGGCAAAAAAGCAGGGTATTAAGCCAATTATTGGTTTAACGGCAGTTTTGGACGGGATGTTTTTTAAAGAAAACAAGTCCGAATTGATTTTGATTGCTAAAGATCAGGATGGGTACAAGAATTTGATGAAAATTTCATCACTTTTGATGAGTAATGAGCAAACTAATGTTGTTGAAAAAATCAAGGATAAACTCCACCACCTATTTGTCATTTTTCCAGAGAATAGTGAGTTAAATAAACTAATCGAAGTAGGAAGAATGAGCGAGGTTAAAATCTTAATTGCTAAAGTAAAGAGCGTTAGCGATCCAAATGCAGTAAAAGTTGGAATTAGCTTAAATCGAACTAAGATAATTATAAATGAGCTTAAGAACCTGGGGGTTCAAGCTGATGTTGATTTAGTGGCGCTTAATTCGGTTGAATATCTTGATGCAGATGATTATTTTTCAAATGAAGTTTTAAAGTCGATTGGAACTGGTGACGTGATCAAAAATCCAATGGAAGAACGGCACCAGGTTGGAACAAAATGGTTAAAGGATCGTCATAATATTGAGACTCAGTATCACAGTCTAGGGCTTGATCAAGCGGTTTTAAATAACCAGAAAATGGTTGATGAAGTTGACGTAGCGATTCCCAAAGAGCAACCTAAACTACCGACGTTTAAAGCTCCAGATAATCTTTCTTCAAAGGACTATTTACGTCAATTATGTGAACTTGGTTTAAAGGAAAGATTGAAGGATCAATCGCATCTTAATCGTAGTGAGTATCAGGACCGGTTAGATTCTGAACTAAAAGTTATTAATCGGATGGGATTTGATGATTATTTCTTGATTGTATGGGATGTTTTAAATTTTGCTCATCACCAAGGAATTATAACTGGACCTGGTCGGGGATCTTCAGCGGGATCATTAGTTGCGTACACTTTAAAAATTACCGATGTGGATCCGATTAAGTATAATTTGCTATTTGAACGATTTTTAAACGAAGAACGAGCACAGATGCCGGATATTGATTTAGATATTCCCGATAATCGGCGTGATGATATTTTACAGTATGTTCATCAAAAATATGGAAATGAACATGTTGCTCAAATTGTGACTTTTGGAACGTTAGCTGCCAAACAAGCTCTTCGAGATGTTGGCAGGGTATTTGGAATGACTCCAACTCAAATGGCAAAGTGGTCATCTGCAATTCCAAATCAGCTTCATGAATCCCTGGCTAAGGCCGAATCAGAATCACAGAAATTAAGAAATTTATTAGCTGATAGTAAAACCAATCGGTTGCTATTTGATATTGCTGAAAAACTAGAGGGACTACCACGCCATTTTTCCACTCACGCTGCTGGTTTAATTTTAAGTGAAGATCCTATCGTTGATCGTGCTCCACTTCAATCCGGAAATGATGGATTGTTGATGACCCAGTACTCCAAGTATTATGTTGAAAGCGTGGGGCTCTTAAAGATTGATTTTTTGGGTTTGAGAAACCTCTCTACAATGGCTAACATTTTAGAAATTATTCATTCAAAAGTTGATCGTAATTTTGAAATAACTGACATCAATTTAAATGATCAGGATACTTTGAAGCTTTTTCAATCTGGTAAGACTAATGGGGTTTTTCAATTTGAATCATCTGGGATTCAAAACGTGTTACGTAAATTAAAACCAAATGATTTTGATATGGTGGCAGCCGTGAATGCTTTGTATCGACCCGGTCCCATTAAGAATATTGATATGTTTATTGCCAGAAAGAATGGGACTCAGACGGTTAACTATCCAAATGAAACCATTAAAAACATTTTGGGTTCAACCTTTGGCATTATTGTTTATCAGGAACAGGTTATGCAACTTGCATCGGCAATGGGTGGTTTTACACTGGGACAAGCTGATATTTTGCGCCGTGCGATGAGCAAAAAGCATAAAAAAGAAATGGATAACATGAAGATCCAGTTCATTGATGGCGCCAGTAAAAAAGGATATTCTAAAGACGTTTCAAAGACAACGTTTGACTATATGGAACGATTTGCCGACTATGGATTTAATAAGTCTCACGCAGTTGCATATAGCAAAATGGCGTTTCAGTTGGCCTATTTAAAAGTTCATTTTCCTGGTCCATTTTTTACATCGTTGCTAAATTCGGTGATCGGTAATTCACGTAAGACCAAGAATTACGTTCAAGAAGCCAAAGAATCAGATATTCAAGTTGGGCGTCCTGATATCAATGAGAGTAAAGATGTTTATACTTATCAGGATGGTAAAATCAGGTTTGGACTTCGTACCATCAAAGGATTACGAACCGATTTTATTAAGAATGTTGAGGAAGAACGAAAACAAAATGGTAATTTTCATGATTTACCGGAATTAATCAGTCGAATCGATCCCAGGTTTAGAAAAATTGATCTTTTAAATGCACTTGCTTATTCAGGGGCGCTTGATGGTTTTGGGTATAACCGAAAAGAATTAATTAATGCCATTCCAGAATTTATTAGTTCTACTGAATTAAGTGGAAACTCAATTGAATTAATTCAAGCGTTGGCTCCCAAAATTAAAAGAACTGATGATTTTTCTGATTGGGAGAAACTAAACAAGGAAAATGAGTACCTTGGAACTTATTTAACCGGGCATCCAGTTGGTCACTATACTGATTTACAAGAACAAGTTCATGCTTTAACTACTAATGATATTCATGAGCCCAGTAAAAACGTGAAAATGATTTTGTTTGTATCTCATGTAAAGACGATCCGAACGAAAAAAGGGCAACTTATGGCTTTCATCGATGGTAATGATCAGTTTGGTGATATTGATGTGACCATTTTTCCTAATCTTTACGCTAAAATTAGTGGATGGATAAAAAGTGGAATAGTGGTTTTGGTGTCTGGAAACATTGAGGTTCAACGGGGACTTCAATTAGTGGCAAATTCAATTGAACCAGCTGCTAATGTCGTTCATCAGTCTTTAAAAAAAGTTGATCATCAAAAAAAGCTTTATTTAAAGATTGCGTTAGATCATGATCGAGATTCAATCTATCAAGATTTAATCCGGATAATAAAAAGATATCCTGGGTCAACACCAATTTTGCTTTATCGAGCTTCCGATGATCGAAAGCAACTATTAGATAAAGCATATAACGTGGCCATTAATTCTGATTTAATGCATGATCTACGTGACATTTTAGGAGCGGGAAACGTTGTTACACAATGATAAATTTTGCCTGTGAAACTAACGACAATCCTTATAAAAAGTGATACAATACACTTGAAATCAAATAATGCTTGGTACGCGGATGTGTGCCATGCAAAAAGGAGAGGCTTTACTTATGAAGAGAACAAAGATCGTAAGTACACTTGGTCCTGCAAGTACTGATGTTGATACCATCACTAAGCTTATTGAAGCAGGAGCAAACGTTTTTCGTTTCAATTTTTCACACGGAGACCATGCGGAACATTTAGACCGTATGAATAAAGTGAAAGAAGCGGAAAAGAAAACTGGTAAAGTTGTTGGAATTGTCTTAGATACTAAGGGTGCTGAAATCAGAACCACGGTACAAAAAGACGGAAAGATTGAATACCACACTGGTGATCAATTTAGAATTTCAATGGATGGTAACCTTGAGGGAACTAAAGACAAGATTGCTGTTTCTTACCCAGGCTTGTATGACGACGTTAAAGTTGGCGGGCACGTTCTGTTTGATGACGGTCTTTTGGATACCAAGATTGACAAAAAAGATGATGCCAACAAAGAGTTAGTGGTTACTGCCCAAAATAACGGGGTCTTGGGCTCACGTAAGGGTGTTAATGCTCCAGGAGTTTCAATTAACTTACCTGGTATTACTGAAAAAGATACTGATGATATCCTTTTCGGATGTGACCATGGTATTAACTATATCTCTGCTTCATTTGTTAGAAAGCCACAAGATGTCCTAGATATCCGTGCCTTACTTGAAAGCAAGAATATGGAAGACGTTCAAATTTTTCCTAAGATTGAATCACAAGAAGGAATCGACAACTTTAACGAAATCATCAAAGTATCTGATGGTTTGATGGTTGCTAGAGGTGACATGGGAGTTGAAATTCCACCAGAAAATGTCCCAACCGTTCAAAAACATTTAATCAAGATCTGTAATGATTTAGGTAAACCAGTTATCACTGCTACTCAAATGCTTGATTCCATGCAAGAAGAACCAAGACCTACTCGTGCCGAAGTATCTGATGTTGCTAATGCTGTTTATGATGGTACTGATGCAACTATGCTTTCAGGTGAAAGTGCTAACGGTGATTACCCAGTTAAATCAGTTGCAATGATGAGCAAGATTGATATCGAAGCTGACAAACACTTCTTTGAATTTGGTACTCCACGTCCTAAGTTCGGTACTGGTGACGTCACTGAGTCACTTGGTGAAGCAGTTGCACGGATTGCTAAGGATATGGGAATTCACACGATTGTAGCTGCAACTGGTTCAGGTTACACTGCAAGAATGATTTCAAAATATCATCCAGACGCTGATATTCTTGCTTTAACGTTTAACGATCGTGTTCGTCGTGGATTGACGGTTAACTATGGTGTTCAACCCATCTTAGTTGATAAACCATCAAATCCAGATGAAATGTTCGAATTGGCTGCTAAAAAGTCAGTTGAAACTGGACTCGCTAAGGAAGGCGACATGATCTTGATTACTTCAGGTGTACCATTAGGTGATCAAGGGACTACTAACACAATTCGTGTTAAGTTGATTGGTACTAAATTAGCTCAAGGTCAAGGTGTTGGTGGTGAAACTGTCATTGGCAAGACAGTAGTTGCTAAAGATGCTAAGGAAGCTAACGATAAAGCCGTTGATGGTGGCGTTCTAGTTGTTAAGGATACAAACAAAGACTACTTACCAGCAATGAAGAAGTCAAGTGCAATCGTGGTTGAAAACGGTGGTTTGACCTCATACGCTGCTGTCGTTGGTATCTCCCTTAATATTCCAGTAATTGTTGGTGCTACTGATGCAGTTGAAAACATCAAAGATGGTCAATTAGTTACTGTTGATGGTCGTCGCGGTGTTGTTTACGCTGGTAACCAATCAAAAGCTAAATAATAATTATTAAGAATGAAGCACCCGATTATTATCGGATGCTTTTTTTATTTGGTATAATATTCATTAAAAGCACTGGGATGGAGAATTAATATGAATGAAGATTTGGGAACCGTAATTACGGGAAAAGTCACTGATGAAAACGATAAGGAGTATTTCATTCAAAATAACGGAATTACCTATTCTTTAAACAAGGGCGAGTTAAAAAAGCCAATTAAATTAGGTGGAAATTTTAAGGGATTTGTCTACGAAAATGAAAAGCATCAAATGAAAATCACGCGAAACGTTCCTGATGTTGGAATTGACAGCTATGCATGGGGAAAAGTGGTTGGAATTAAATTTGGATTGGGAATCTTTGTTGACATCGGTTTACCAGATAAGGATGTTGCTGTTTCTCTTGATGATTTGCCGGATATTAAGTCATTATGGCCAGAAGTTGGTGACCAACTTTTAATTGCTTTAAAAAAGGATAGTAAGAATCGAATCTGGGGTAAATTAGCTGATCCTCAGATATATAAAGCGATTTCCCAACCAGTTAATGATCCAAAATTGAAAAATCGGGATGTTAATGCTTGGGTCATTAACCCTAAACTGATGGGAACGCAAGTAATAACGGATCACTATAATTTAGGGTTCATTGACAAATCAGAAGAGGAAGAACAACCACGACTAGGAGAGAAAGTAAACGCTAGGATTATTGGAATCCGACCCAATAAAACGCTTTATTTATCACTTAGACCACGATCTTATGAAGTGATTGGTGAGGACGCCAAGATGATTCAGACAATTCTTGAGCATAAGCCTAATAATGAATTACCTTATAACGATAAAAGTGACCCTCAAGTAATTAAGGATTACTTTGGAATCAGCAAATCTCAGTTTAAACGAGCCCTGGGGCATTTATTAAAGGCTCATGTTATTTCCGAAACCCCAGATGGAATTAAATTAACTGAAACGAGATGAAAGTAAGTGAATGATCAAATTGAAGATTATCTCCACTATTTACTAGTAGAAAGAGGATTATCTGACAATACCATTAAAAGTTATCGACAAGATTTAA
The DNA here is from genome assembly GCF_059901115.1 of Fructilactobacillus sp. X7R4C1. NCBI lineage: Bacteria > Bacillati > Bacillota > Bacilli > Lactobacillales > Lactobacillaceae > Fructilactobacillus > Fructilactobacillus sp. X7R4C1. The sequence continues at coordinate 193,686 of NZ_JBWXVD010000002.1, read as the reverse complement.
GGGAATTTGAGTTGGATTTAAAAAAAAATCACATCAGTTCGTTTAAAGATGTCGACCAGTATGCAATTTTAAATTACATGGAAACAATGAAAAATAGTGGTAAGTCTCGTAATACAATCATTCGATTTGTATCAACGCTTCGTAAATTTTTTCAATATTTAATGGAATTTAAGGTGATTAAAAAGAACCCCATGAACAAGATTGATACTCCTAAAAAGGGCAAGCACTTACCCGATGTTTTATCCGTTAATGAAGTTGATCGATTACTTAAAATGCCGGATGTGAACACCAAGTATGGGGTAAGAGATCGAACCATTTTAGAAGTGATGTATGCTACTGGGCTTCGAGTATCTGAATTGATTAATTTAAAGTTATCTGATCTTCATTTAGAAATGAATCTGATTCAGACCATCGGAAAGGGAGATAAGGAACGAATTGTTCCAATTGGAGAAGTTGCTCAGAATTGGCTATTTAAGTATTTAAATGATAGTCGATTACAGTTACTTAAGCACCGGACATCTCCGTACGTTTTTTTGAATGCGCATGGTGGACGAATTAGTCGACAAAGCATTTGGGAAAAGATTAAACGTTACGTTAGTTTAGCTGGCATTAAAAAGAACGTTACTCCACATACATTACGACATTCTTTTGCAACGCACATTTTAGAAAATGGAGCCGATCTTAGAACTGTGCAGGAATTACTTGGACATTCTGATATTTCCACGACGCAAATTTACACTCATATTTCCCACGAGCGGTTAAGTCAGGTGTATGATAAATATCATCCAAGAGCATAAAATGAGATGGAGTAATGACAGCAAGTAATTGAGGTGATGTCGATGCTATTCAGGTATCGAAATGATTATGAAAAGATTGTGATGGGGATGTTGTCACTTTCTAAAAGTAACGATAAAACGAAACATCTTGTGGAAGAAATGAATTGGTATCGAAATGCTGACAATCGTGACATTTTTCTTTGGAAGGATCGATTTGGAAATTGGGCTGGAATTGTAGGAGTTGAAATCAACCCGAAAAACGTGGTTGTTAGAAGGATTACCCTTACGCCAGATGCTAACAATATTTTTAATGAATTTCGAATTCTTGATAGTGTTGAAAATGAATATCCTGACAAAAAAATCATGGGAACGTTTAATACGCAAGATGTCATTAGTAAATGGGAGTTAAGTCATGAACAGAGACAATCTACAGATTCACGTTAATGACTTTGATGGTCCACTAGAGCTTTTACTGCATCTAATCAAACAAGCAAAGATGGATATTTATGATATTGACATTAAGGATATTACTGAGCAATATTTTAAATATTTAAATAAAATGAAACGTTTAAATTTTGATATTGCTGGTGATTTCTTTGTAATGGCGGCTAATTTGATGCGAATTAAATCTAAAATGTTGTTAGCTAAAGAAACTGATGATGAATTAGATGATGATCCACGGGACGATCTGGTTGATCAGTTGGTTGAATATAATCGGTATAAAAAAGCGTCGAAAAAGTTGCAAAAAAAAGAAGTAGAACGAAATCATTATCATTCTAGGATTCGTTCTTTTAATAAGTCGGAGATTGCAATTGGTGAAAATGAGTTTGAAATTAGCTTGCTGGAACGAGCATGGAATAAGATCATTAAACGACATCAGTTAACTTCTAAACCGCCAGTTCAACAAGTTTCAGAATGGAATTTTAGCGTTAATGAGCAAAGTGAAGTAATTATGAGACGAATAAATGGAGCTAGTAGTCATGAAATCTATTTTTCCAAGTTGTTTGAGGCCAATTCTTCTTTAGAAGAATTAGTGACCGATTTTTTGGCACTTTTGGAAATGGTTAAACATCATCGTATTATGGTTGTGCAAACCAGTAATGACGGAGAAATCTTATTAAGGAAATCTAATTAATGAATTTAATGGCAGAAATTGAAGCTCTCTTGTATGTTTCGGGAGAGTCTGGAATGACAATTGAACGGTTGAAAAAATTAACTTCCGCAAATGATTCCACCATTCGGAGCTGTATTGCTTCGTTGAGTGAGCGTTATTCAAGTGATCGATTTGGCATCTGCATTTTACAAAATGGTAACATTATCCATATGACAACTAAAAAGGATTATTCAAAAGTAATTCAAAAGTTTGTTAAATCCGATGAAGAGTTGTTAACGCAGTCGGCACTTGAGACGCTTACGATTATTGCGTATAAACAGCCAATAACGCGCGTTGAAGTTGATGAGGTAAGGGGCATAAATAGTTTGATTTCAATTAGAAATCTTTTGGCACAAAATTTAATTACCATCAAGGGTGAGCGTGATGAACCAGGCAAACCTAAGCTATATGTTACTACCGACCTTTTTTTAAACGCTTTTAACCTTAAAAACATTAATGATTTACCAGCTTTAGATGCAGAAAGAGATCCAAAAGATTATGGTCAGATGTTTGATGACAAAATGAAACCATTGGAGGATCAGCAAGATGAGTGAAAGATTACAAAAAGTTATGGCGCATGATGGGGTGGCTTCGAGACGAAAGTCTGAGGAACTCATTATTACTGGACATGTGAAGGTTAATGGTAAGATTGTTAATCAGTTAGGGATAAAAGTTGAACCCACTGATAAGATTGAGGTGGATGGAACATCGTTAAGAAAAGAAGATCTAGTATATTTTGCCCTGTATAAGCCACGTGGGGTAATTTCTTCTGTGAGGGATGAAAGGGATCGAAAGACCGTTTTGAACTTTTTTAAAAAGGTTCCTGAACGAATATACCCGGTTGGACGATTAGATTATGATACGAGTGGGATAATTATTTTAACTAACGACGGAACGCTTGATTTCCAGTTAACTCATCCTAAATATGAAGTAAAAAAGACGTACTTAGTTAAGGTGATTGGGAAACTCGATCACAATGAGTTGAATAAAATTCGAAAGGGTGTTTTAATTAATGGCAAGTATAAGAGTGCACCCGCGGAAGTCGAGGTGATTTATAAGGCTGGTAATTCAAAGAATAATTCGGCGCTACGTTTGACGATTCACGAGGGTAAGAATCATGAAGTTAAAGATATGCTGAAAGCAGTTGGTCATCCTGTTGAAAAATTAAAACGGGAAGAGTTTGCTGGGATCGGTTTAGAAAACTTACAACCTGGTGAGTTTCGTAGGCTCCGAAAAAGAGAAATACGAGATTTGTATGCTTTAACTAAATAATTAATAAAACGTCTTCAAGGTCGGGTGAAATTCCCAATCGGTGGTTACAGCCCACTACCCAATGAAAATTGGTTGAGATGGTGAAATCCCATTGCCGACAGTAAAGTCTGGTATAAAGAAGATGAGTTTTTTTATGGCGCAATTTACCCTAATTGACTTTGAAGAACGTTTAATTGGAGGAATTGTGATGATAGCTAAAAACGATCGAATTAAAAGAATTACTATAACTGCCGTGATTGGTGCGATCTCATTTTTGTTAATGTTGATTTCATTTCCAATCATCCCATACATGAGTTATTTGAAATTGGATTTTTCGGATATTCCAATTTTGATTTGTTTGTTATTATTGGGACCGGGTGCAGCCATTGAAGCTGTGATACTTAAACTATTTATTTACTGGATGGTGATGGGTTTTTCACCACTTGAGTTAATTGGGTTGACCACCTCTCTTTTAGCCTCATTAACAATGATTTTGGTGTTTTACTTTTTGAGAAAATATTTATTTAAAAGTCACTGGATTGACTTTTTGATTGTTTTGGTTGAAACGCTGGCGTTAACAATTGTCATGAGTATTACCAATTTGTTCATTAGTACTCCACTGTACGTGAAACTAACAAATTTAAAGTTAGATTTTTCGCTTGCCAAAACGATTCTTTACGGAGTAGTTCCCTTTAACTTAATCAAAGGTATTGTGATTGGACTGATTTTTGTGATTATTGCAAAACAAATGCAGAAATGGATTAATAAGCGATCTTATCAAAAATGATTAATAATACAAATGAAGCTCTTGGTCTTTTCGTTTTTAGTGCAACCCAAAAACGGAGGGCTCGATTAATTGAAAACTTACTGTTAGGCAAGAAAACGGTAGCCACCTTATACTGGGCGATGAGATATGGTCTTTTAGACCTTCTTGGAGTTGGACGATATTTTAATAAAAACGAATTAGATGTTAAGTCTCTGATTAGTGCGAACTTGCTGGAAGAAGTTGAACATGGTCAGTTTAAATTAACGTCTGAAGGAGAAAAAGAAAGAGCAGAATTAGTTAAAATGATTGATGATTCTAATCTTTCTTTTTCATTACATACTTTTCAAAGGATTGATTTAGTTAGTTTTAAGCAACGATTGCAGTTGCTTGTTCAGATTATCTCAGAGCATGTCCATAACGTTAGACACTATTATCCAGTCAATGTTGATGGAGTGAATAAAGATTTTATTAAAAAATATTATCGACTGATTGATCGCAAGCAAGTTGGCACAGATTTAAAGAAAGAGTTGAAACGATTTTTATCCTTACTCGATCTAAATGACGCTGATTTATTTGCTCAAGGATTAGTTGGATTTAGTACTAATGGATTCACAATCCAGCAGATTGCACATAATTTAAACCAATCGTTAGTCAAAAGTTATATTGCTGATTTTATCAATTATGCAAAATTGGCGAACTTTGTTGAGCAAAGTGATCAATCTGTAATGGTTCCATTACTTAATGGTCTTTTCAAAAATCCAATTTCTGGTAGTGCTAAAAGGACTTTTGATGAATATGAACGATTGGGTAATATAAAAAAGGTTGAACAACTGCGAAATCTACGAGAGTCAACTGTCCTAGAACATCTTCTGGAAGTTGCAATTTACGTTGATTATGACAAGTTTCCTTATCGAAATTTCATTTCCCTTCAAATGGAAAGAAAAGTTAGGCGTATTCTACTTGGAACGGACGTCGATGACTGGGACTATCATCAATTACCAACTGATGCTTTAGAGCAGTTTAGTTTTTTTCAATTTAGATTACTTGAAATCAAACGGACAAAACAGGGAATTAATAATGAACAAGATGAAACTTGCTAAACAAATATTAAAAAACAAGTTTGGCTTTAGTGATTTTAAGCCTGGTCAAGATAAGACTATTTCTGCACTATTAAATGGCGCAAATGTTCTTTCAGTCATGCCAACTGGGGCAGGTAAATCATTAATATACCAGTTATATGGGTATTTAGTTAAGCGGCCGGTTGTGATTGTTTCGCCACTTATTTCTCTTATGGAAGATCAGGTTGGTCGAATGAACTTTATGGGAGAAAAGCGGGTGTGTGCTTTAAATTCAATGAACGATTGGTCGAAGCGACACCGGCTATTGAATCATCTTGATCAGTTTCGTTATATTTTTGTTTCTCCAGAACTATTATCTAATTCTGATGTGCTTAACCGAATTAAGCAATTGAAAATTGGCTTATTGGTGATTGATGAAGCACATTGTATCTCTAAGTGGGGGCTTGATTTTCGTCCTGATTACCTGTCATTAAGACAGGTGATTCGTACGTTAGGACATCCGCAAACGCTAATGCTAACGGCAACTGCTTCAAAAAAAGTTCAAAGAGATATCATTAATTATTTGAAGTTAACTGACGTTCAAGAAATAATTGAAAATGTGGATCGGCCTAACGTTTTCCTTGCGGTTCATAAAAGTTCAAGTGAAAAAGATAAGCAAGCCTATCTTTTTAATTTAATTGAGAAACTCAAGTATCCCGGTATAATTTATTTCTCTAGCCGAGATAAGGCTTCAAAAGTTGCTTTTAAACTTAGAGAACAAACTGATATCAAAGTGGCAGCTTATCATGCCGGTCTTAGTAACGATGATCGGTATCGGATTCAGCATCAATTTATGGATAATGAGCTTCAGGTCATCTGTGCAACCAGCGCCTTTGGAATGGGGATTGACAAATCAGACATCCGATTTGTAGTCCATTATCATATGCCGACTGATATGGAAAGTTATGTTCAAGAAATTGGCAGAGCTGGAAGAGACGGTAAACAGAGTATCGCAGTGTTACTTTACTCTAATGGTGATGAACAAATTGCACAGAGCTTAATTGTTAGGTCCATTCCTAATGATCAACAGATTGATAATTTCTTTTCAAATCCCAAAGCTAAAATGAGCGAGCAGAATAAGAGACTCCTTCAGTTCTATTTAAATCATGGGTATGGTAATGATGACGTCAAACAGATTTTTTCTGAGGTCACCCTTAAAAAGGATCAAAGTTTAAAGCAAGTTGTCCGGTACATTAATCATACTGGCTGTCGGCGAAAACTTCTGCTTTCTTTATTTGATGTGAACTTTGATGACCACACTGATGATTGTTGTGACTTTGGAAGTGAAAAGTTTGATTTAATGAGTCTTGGTTTGTTAAAAGACGTTAATAGTGAAAAGTCCAATTTAGCTGGTACTTGGTATGAGATTTTGGACAAACTTTTTTAATAATAATTAGGCGCAAAAAATGATATAATCACCATAGAAGTTTTGGAGGGATGTATTTATGAGGGACGACAAACATAAAGATAACAAAAAAAATGATCCATGGGATGATTCATTTTCAGATGATACCGATCCAGATGGAAATCTTTCAAGAACCGAGTATCGTAAGCACCATCGTAGTAATTCATTAGTCGTGATTATGCTGGTTTCTGTTATTGTAATTATTGCCCTTGTTGCACTTGTTTTTGGGCTTTCTAAGGAACGTGCGGTTGGAAATGGGAGTGCCAGTCAAAAGACACAGAGTAGTAAGATGCACCACGAAAAACCCAAAAAGAATAAAGATCAGAAATCAAAGAAACCGAAAGCAAACTCAAGTAGTGTTCAAAGTGAGGATACTACAAATGATAATACTGTTTCATCTGGTGCTGGATCTGAAGAGGCTTCATCTTCATCCGTTCAAAACGAAATGGGAAGTAACCAAAGTAGTACGACTCCAAGTAGGGATTCATCATCTACTGCTAATAACTCGCAGCAACAAAAACCAGCCCAAACAACGAATGGCACTGATAATGCTGGTAGTAATGATTACGTTAAGGTTCAAAAAGGTCAGGGAGTTTATCGCGTAGCTACTAATGCGGGTATTAGTATGCAACAGTTATTAAAATTAAATGGACTTAGTTCATCCAGCCAGATTCATCCAGGACAAAGTTTAAGGGTTAAATAATTACAAATAAATGATAAGGATTGATTACATTTGGGTAAGAACGGCTTACAAGTTGCAATCGATGGGCCTGCTTCAGCGGGTAAAAGCACGGTAGCTAAACTAGTTGCAAAAAAATTTCATTACATATATTGTGATACCGGTGCAATGTATCGATCAATTACGTTAAAAGCAATTAGACTAGGATTAGATTTAAATGATGAGAAGACCCTTCTTGATCTTTTAAAAAAAACCACGATTACTTTTGAACCGGGTGATCCAGTTCAAAAGGTCTTTGTTGACGGTAAAGAAGTTACAAATGATATTCGCAGTCCTCAGGTAACTAGCAATGTTTCAGCAGTTTCAGCACTTGGATCAATTCGTTTCGAATTAGTTAAAAGACAACAGGATTTGGCAAAAGATGGTGGAATCGTTATGGATGGTAGAGACATTGGCACGACGGTTCTACCAAAGGCAGATGTAAAGGTCTTTTTAATTGCCAGTGTTACGGAGCGAGCTGAGCGGAGATATAAAGAGGATCAAGCAAAGGGAATTTCGGTTAGTCTCAATAAACTTAAAAAAGATATTGAGGAACGGGATTATAAGGATTCCCATCGAAAGATATCCCCATTAAAAAAAGCATCTGATGCTTTTGAAATTGATACCACTTCAATGTCGATTGATGACGTGGTTGCGGCAATTTCGCAATTAATCGAAAATAAAATTCAACAACTTTCAAATAATAAAGCCGATTAACTGGTATTTTATTTCCAACTAAGATAAAATAGCAATTAGAGTTGTTGCAAGGAGGAAATGTTTGATGAGTGAAAACGATACTAATGCAAACAAAGATTTATTAGCCGCTCTCGATAATATTAAGCAGGTAAACGTTGGTGATGTTGTTAATGGTGAAATTTTGGCCATTGATGATGACCAGCAATTAGTCGTGGGAATCGAAGGCGCTGGTGTTGAAGGAGTTATTCCAAGGAAAGAAATTTCCGCACAAAGGGAAGATAACCCAACTTCAAACTACAAAGTTGGAGACAAAGTTAAGGTTGTTGTTGTATCTCGAATTGGTGATGATAAGGAAGGTGGAAGTTACCTTCTTTCAATCAGAAGACTTGAGGCTCTCAAGGTTTGGGATGACATCAAGGAAAAATCTGATAAGGGTGACACCATCAAAGTTACTGTTACTCGTGCGGTAAAAGGTGGTTTAGTGGTAAATGCTGACGGAGTTCGTGGATTTATTCCAGCTTCCATGATTACTGATCACTTTGTTGATGATTTAAATCAATTTAAAGGTCAAGAACTCGAAGTTAAGATTATTGAAGTTGTCCCTGAAGAGAATCGTTTGATTTTATCACATAGAGCGATTGCTGAAGCAGAACGTAAAGAAGCTCGTGATAGAATTATGAGCACACTAAAACCCGGAGATGTTGTTGAAGGGAAAGTTGCTCGTTTGACTAACTTTGGTGCCTTTGTCGATCTTGGTGGGATTGATGGACTTGTTCACGTTTCAGAAATTTCTTATGAACATGTTAACAAACCAAGTGATGTTTTGAAGGTTGGCGAAGAGGTTAAGGTTAAAGTTCTTTCAGTTGATCCTGATCGTAATCGTATTTCATTATCAATTAAACAAACTCAACCAGGTCCTTGGAGTGACATTGAAGAAAAAGCTCCTAAGGGAAGTGTCCTTGATGGAAAAGTTAAGCGCTTAGTTGATTTTGGTGCTTTTGTTGAAGTTTTCCCTGGTGTTGAAGGATTAGTTCACATTTCACAAATTTCACATAAGCATATTGACAAGCCGAGTGATGTTTTGAAGTCTGGCGAAGACGTTAAAGTTAAAGTCCTTGACGTTCAACCTGAAGAACATCGATTAGCATTGTCAATGAAAGCTCTCGAAAAAGACCCCAGAGATGATCAAAAAACTCCAAAGAAAAATGTGAGTGATAATTCAACTAATAATGCTCCTGAAGAAGAGAATGGTTTTACGTTAGGTGACATTGTTGGAAATGAATTAAATGATGATGACAATGAGTAATTAGAAAATTATCCTTCATATTTATGAAGGATTTTTTTATTCTCAAAAATAAGAGGTGATATAAAATGGCAAAACCTACTGTAGCAATTGTTGGAAGACCAAACGTTGGTAAATCAACAATTTTTAATCGAATTGCTGGTGAACGAATTTCAATTGTTGAAGATACTCCTGGAGTGACCCGTGATCGTATTTATGCTCATGGGAGTTGGCTTGGTCACAATTTTAATTTGATCGACACTGGTGGAATTGAAGTTGCTGATGAACCATTTATTAAGCAAATTACTGATCAAGCAGAAATTGCGATTGATGAAGCTGATGTAATTATATTTATGGTAAATGGTAAGCAAGGAATGACTGACGCTGATGAAAGAGTGGCCCAATTATTGTATCGATCTGATACGCCAGTTGTATTGGCGGTTAATAAAATTGACAATCCCGAAAGTCGGGCCGACATTTATGATTTCTATGCTTTGGGGTTTGGTGACCCATATCCCATTTCGGGCTCTCACGGACTTGGTTTGGGGGATTTGTTAGATGCTGTTGTTAAGAATTTCCCAGAAAATGCTAACGAAACTGACGATGATAGTATTAAATTTAGTGTGATTGGCCGACCAAATGTTGGCAAGTCATCACTTGTCAATGCTATTTTAGGAGAGAATCGGGTGATCGTATCAAATGTAGCTGGCACTACTCGCGATGCGATTGACACTAAGTTTGAAAATGATGGTCAAGAGTACACCATTGTTGATACCGCAGGAATTCGGAAACGTGGTAAGGTTTATGAAAAGACCGAGAAATACAGCGTAATGCGAGCTATGAGAGCAATTGATGGAAGTGATGTGACATTGATGGTTCTCAATGCAGAAGAAGGCATTAGAGAGCAAGACAAGCGGGTTGCTGGATATGCGCACGAGGCTGGCAAGGGTGTCATCATTGTCGTTAATAAATGGGACTCTTTAAAAAAGGATAATCACTCGCAACAACAATTTGAAGCTGATATTCGTGAGCAATTTCAGTATTTGGCTTACGCACCCATTATTTTTGTATCCGCAACGACCAAACAACATGTTAGTCAGTTACCATCCTTGATTAAACGAGTTAACGAAAACCATCAACGTCGAATCCAGTCGTCAACCTTAAATGATGTTATCATGGATTCAATCGCAATTACTCCAACACCAACCAGAAATGGGAAGCGACTTCGGATTTACTATGCTACCCAGGTTGCTGTTGGACCTCCAACGATTGTCTTGTTTGTAAATGATCCAGAACTACTTCATTTTTCGTACAAACGTTATTTGGAAAATCAAATTAGAAAAAATTTTGACTTTGCTGGGACACCAATTCACTTGATAGCAAGGCGTCGAAAGTAATGAGTAATGGTAACAACCTTCTAATCATAATTATATTAAAATTTTTTTAGTAAATGTTAATTATACTTCCATTATTTGTTGCAATGACACCATTCTTATGCTAAATTAAGACTAGAAATGATGTAGTAGTACATCATTTCCCCTGGCTTAATCTTTAACTTATTGGGTGTTTTTTACATAAAAAACATCTATTCAGGAGGTGAATACACATGGCCAACAAAGCAGAATTAGTTAATGATGTCGCAAAGGCAACTGGTTTAACTAAGAAAGATGCCACCGCAGCTTTGGATGCAGTTTTTGACTCAATCCAAGACAAGTTGACTCACGGTGAAAAGGTACAATTGATCGGTTTTGGTAATTTCGAAGTACGTAATCGTGCCGCTCGTAAGGGACGTAACCCCCAAACTGGTGCAGAAATTCAAATCCCTGCAAGTAAAGTACCTGCCTTTAAACCCGGTAAGGCTTTAAAGGAAGCTGTTAAATAGTTTTATTTAATGGTTTAACCAGTGCGCTTATGCGTACTGGTTTTTTTATTAGTAGGAGGACATGTGTAATGACTTATTCAGAGCAAGCCTTAGACGCCCTAAAAAAGGGTGATATGAGTCAATTTAACGATGACATCAAAAAAGCCAAGGTAAATGATAGTGATGATATGATTTATTCGTTAGCAGAAGAACTTTATTCATTAGGTTTTTTAAACGAATCGATTGATATATATAAAGATCTTTTAAAAAAATATCCTGAGGAAGACGAGTTAAGAACAAGTATTGCAGATATTTTGATTTCTGAAGGCAAGATTGATAAAGCGCTTAATTATTTAAGTGAGATTAAACCTGATTCCCCAAATTATGTTAATGCTTTGATGGTTGAAGCTGATCTTTATCAAACTCAGGAAATGTATAACGTTAGTGAACAAAAGTTACTTGAAGCTGAAAAAATTGATCCAGACGAAAATGTAATTAAATTTGCCCTGGCTGAATTGTATTTTTCTACCGGACAATTTGATAAAGCCATTCCTATATACTTGGGAATAATTAAACAAGGTGTTTTGAACATTTCTTCAGTTAATTTGGTTGAAAGGTTAGGGGTGGCATATGCTAATGCGGGTCATTTTGAACAGGCTATTGGATACCTTGAACAGATTAAGCCCATTGATATGACGCCAGACGTCAAATTTGAAACGGGTTTTACTTACTTACAGTTGAAGAACTACGCTAAAGCGATTGAGATGTTCAAGCAGTTGCGAGAAGAGGATCCTCAGTATGCCTCACTGTATCCTTACTTAGGGGAAGCATACATTCAAATGAATGAACCTGAAAATGCTTTAAAGGTTTATCAGGAGGGTATGAGCGTTGATCAGTATAATGTCAATATGGACATTAAAGCCGCAGACGTTGCTGCTAAACTTTCAAAAGAAGATCTAGCCCTGAAGTATCTTAATAAGGGACATCAGGTTGATCCGGATAACATGGAATTAGTTATTAAGTTATCTAATTTGTACGTTAAGCAAGGTGAATATCAAAAAAATGTTGATTTTTTGAGTCCATACGTAAAAGAAGAAGAAACCGATCCACAAATTTACTGGAATTTGGCGGTGTCTTATGCTCATCTTGAAAAGTATGATGATGCTCAAAAGTACTATGAGCGAGCTCTTCCGTACTTTGATGATAATCCTGATTTCTTACGTGAGGCGATTTTATTGTTCAGAGAGAATGGTCAAATTAAGGAAACCATTAAATTGTTAAAACATTATGTGAAACTTGTCCCGACTGATGATGAAATGGCATACATGCTTGAAGATTTAGAAGATTACGAGTAACAAAATAAGGATCAGAGTTGGATTTGATACTCTGATCCTTATTTTTGTGCTAATTTTTGATAATAGATTAGTGACGCTGGATCCATTCTTAAATCCTGTGCAAGAGTTTTGTCACTATCATTTGGATGTTGATTGAGGTAGTTAACGACGAATGCTTGGTATAGTGATTTGGGATTAAGATTCATTGCTAGGTATTCACTATCTGGCTTTAAGTATTTGTGAAGACCTGCAGATGTAATATGGCAGTCTGGAGCGATTCTTTGCTTTAAAAAGAGGTCCTTTGAATGATGACGAATTTGAAGCGGGGTAACAAATTTTTGAAAATTAGATAAAAAGGATTTTTCTTCAGGTGAAAATTCAACGTGGTTTAATTCATGATAAAAGCCAGGCAAGAGAAACTCTGAAGATTGGTATCCCTTACTGATAAGTAACAGCGTCATTCTAGTGTAGTAGTGAACCTCAGGATCTTCGAGGATAGTTGATAAAGAATAGATCCACTTGGTAATGTATGAATTATGTTCGTTTTTTTCCTTACTTTTAATGTTAATTGTAGGAAGATGAGTATTAAGGTGGTTGTTAAATAAGAATTTAAAGTAGACGTTGATCTGAGATAAAACCTTGTTATAGGTATTGTTTCCGTTATTACGCTTAGAAATGATCATATCTAGATATTGCTCGATGTCTCGATCAAAGATTTGACTAACTCGGTGATCCGCTTGGTATCCCACGTTAAAATTAGATAAATAATTAAAAAGATCCGATAAGGTTTTGGAATACTCTCGAATGGTTACATTTGAGAGTTCTTTTTTTCTTAGATAACGTTCAAAATGATCTTGATATGGATAATTGTTACTCATGATTTGTCTCCTGTAATAAGTTACTTTAACTTAATCATAACACAAGAACCAGACACAAGCCTAACTTTTATATGATAATTTTGGTAGAATGAAATCAGTGAAGGTGTGTGGATCATGAAAATAGACAACTTACCAAGTGAATTTGATGATGCTAGAAGGGTTCTTCAGACAATTGAAGAATCGGGATTTCAAGCTTATTTTGTTGGCGGATCAGTCCGTGACACTATTTTGCATGCACCAATTCATGACGTTGATATCGCAAGTAGTGCGTATCCTGAAGAAATTAAAACCATTTTCAAGAAGACAATTGATACTGGGATTGAACACGGAACCGTCACGGTGGTGCATGATGGTCGATCTTATGAAATCACGACGTTTCGGACTGAATCAGGATACCAAGATTATCGGCGTCCCGATCAAGTTACCTTTGTTCGATCACTTGAAGATGATTTAAAGCGTCGTGATTTTACTATTAATGCGCTTGCCATGAAAGAAAATGGTGAAATCATTGACTTGTTTGGTGGCTTAAATGATTTAAGAAATCATCTAATTAAGGCTGTTGGAGATCCAGAACAACGTTTTAATGAGGATGCTTTACGAATGATGCGTGCTGTTCGCTTTGCTAGTAAACTGGATTTTGCAATTGAAAAGAACACTTTTAACGCGATTAGTAAACATAGTTATCTATTAAAAAAGATTGCTGTGGAACGAATTAACGTGGAATTTGTAAAGATGATGCTAGGGATGGCTCCTGGCAAGGGGCTTAAACAGATGATCCAAACGAATTTAATTAAGTATGTTCCCGTCTTGGGTGATTATGTTTCTGAAATAGCTAGGTTAGGGTCACGTCCCATTTCAGAATACATTAATAACGAAGTTCAGGTCTGGTCCTTAATTGCATGTCAGTGCGAATTAAATAGTGAACAGATTGGACATCTGATGAAGAGTTGGAAGGGATCAAATAGGTTAACCGAGAACGTTAAATTAACGGTTAAAGCAACTTACAAGATTGTAAGTGATGTTTTAGATCCAGTAACGTCGTATAAAGTTGGTCGCATCAATCTTGATAACGCATGTCAAGTAGCCATGACCTTAGGTAAGGTAGTCAATATTGGCCAAATAGAAAATGAATATGATCGCCTTCCGATTAAAAGTAAAAGTGAACTAAAAATTAACGGTAAAATGTTGATTGATAGAGGTTTTAAACCAGGTCCATTATTAGGAAATGTTCTTAATCAACTGGAACGTTCCGTTATAAGTGGCCAAATTAAAAATGATTCAGATTCACTACTTTCTGCATCGAAGCAAATAAATAATGATTAAAAATAATTGGAGCAGATATTGTGCAAACATTAAAAGCAGAAAACTTGACGAAGACGTATGGTGAAAAGACTTTATTTAAAAATCTTGACTTTATTATCAATGAACATGACCGAATTGGATTAATTGGAACGAATGGAAGTGGTAAATCGTCCCTTTTAAACACTATTTCTGGAATTGATCATGATGTTAATGGGACAATTACCACTTCTAAGTCGTACACAATTGGATACCTAAAGCAGGTTCCAGATTTAGATGAAAACCTAACCGTTATTGACGCTGTTTTTGCTGGTGATCAAAAGATTTTTAAAATCATCAGATCCTATGAACATGCACTTAAAAATTACTCTAAGCATCCAGAAAATTCAGATTTTGAAAAAAAGTTTGAGAATGCAGAAGCAAAAATGAATGAAGAGGATGCCTGGACGGCGGAAGTGAACGTTAAAAACATCCTTAATCAACTGAAAATTACCGATTTAGATCAAAAGGTGGGTAGCATGTCGGGTGGCCAGCAGAAACGAGTTGGATTAGCTCAGGTTTTAATTCAGTCACCTGATTTACTTTTATTAGATGAACCTACCAATCACTTGGATTTTGACTCGATTGACTGGTTGGAACGGTTTTTGAGTAAATACAAGGGAGCTTTAGTATTTGTTACCCATGATCGTTATTTTTTGGATCAAATTGCTAATCAAATATGGGAATTATCATTTGGTAAACTTTATAAGTATCCCGGTAATTATCAAGATTATGTCCAGAGGAAGGCTGAACTTGATGAAGAGCAAGAGGCTGCCTCTCATAAGCAGCAACGGCTTTACAAACAAGAGTTAAAGTGGATGAAAAAAGGCGCTAAAGCTCGTTCCACTAAGCAACAAGCACGAATTAATCGATTTAACGATTTAAAAGCTGATGTTGATCAGGGCAATCCAATCGATGAAGATGTCGATATCACAATGGGTCAAAAACGGCTTGGTAAAAAAGTGATTGACATTAAACACGCTAACTTAACAATTGCTCATAAGCCAATTCTAAGAGATTTCAGCATGTTAATTCAAAATGGTGAACGAATCGGAATTAGTGGTGAAAATGGTGCCGGGAAATCAAGCTTTTTAAATGTAATTGCTGGAAAGCTTCCACTTCAGTCCGGTACCATTGATATTGGTGAAACCGTTAAAATGGCATATTATACACAAAAAATGGAGAAAATCCCGGAAGACAAACGTGTTATTAGTTATTTAACTGATATCGGTGAAAATGTGGTTGATAAGGATGGAAATAAGGTTAGCGTTACTAATTTATTAGAACAGTTCCTTTTTCCTAAATTTATGCATGGAACTTTGATCCGCAAGCTTTCAGGTGGAGAAAAAAGGCGCCTTTATTTACTGAAATTATTGATGGAGCAACCAAATGTGCTTCTTCTTGATGAGCCAACTAATAATCTCGATATTGGGACCTTAACGGTTTTAGAGGATTACATCAAGCACTTTAATGGGACAACGATTACAGTATCTCATGATCGTTACTTTCTTGATAAAGTAGCTGATCGATTATTGATTTTTGATGGGAATGCTAAAATTGAGCGTTATACTGGTCAATTTACTGATTATCTACAAAAAATGAAAATGCAAAGGAAACAGGTTCATCATGATAGTAAGAGCCAAACCAATAGCCGATTAGATGAAGCTAAAGATAGCACTTCCGAGAAAAAAAGCACGAAATCGAAAACCAAGTTAACGTATGCTGAAAGAATTGAGTGGGATAAGATCGATGGCAAGATTAATTCTTTAGATCGCCAGACTAAAGATGTAAAAAAACAGATGCAAGAAAATAGTTCGGATTACGATAAGTTAGCAGAGTTACAACGAAATCTTGATGAATTAAATCAGAAATCGGATCAATTAATGAACCGATGGGAATATTTGAGCCAGTACGTTGATGAGTAGTTGTTTTTATTAAAAAAGGAAGAGATTAAAATGTTAGAGGATGCATATTTAAATCTAGAACGTTACGTTTTAGATAATGGTCACAAAAAATCAGATCGAACTGGTACCGGAACTATTAGTACCTTTGGTTATCAAATGCGTTTTAACTTACAGGACGGCTTTCCACTTTTAACCACTAAGGCGGTTCCCTTTCGGTTGATTAAATCAGAATTACTCTGGTTTTTGCGGGGTGATACTAACATTCGTTATTTACTTAAACATAATAATCATATTTGGGATGAATGGGCGTTTGAAAAATGGATTAATTCTGATGAATATCATGGACCAGATATGACTAATTTTGGTTTGCGTTCACAAAGTGATCCCGAATTTAATGAAGAATACCAAAAGCAGAAGAAAATATTTTGTGAACGAGTTTTAAATGACGATGATTTTGCCAAAAAATATGGCGATCTAGGCTTGGTTTACGGAAGCCAATGGCGTAACTGGAAAACGAGCAATGGTAAGGCCATTGACCAGATTAGAAATGTTATTAATACCATTAAAACTAATCCTGATTCCAGAAGAATGATTGTGAGTGCTTGGAATCCAGAAGATATTCCTGGTATGGCTCTTCCACCTTGTCATGTAATGTTTCAGTTTTACGTAAACGATGGCAAGTTAAGTTGCCAATTGTATCAGCGTAGTGGTGATATTTTTTTGGGAGTTCCATTTAATATCGCAAGTTATGCTTTACTTACTAGTTTAATTGCCAAAGAGGTCGGATTAATTCCTGGTGACTTTGTCCATACGTTGGGTGATGCTCATATTTACAGTAATCACATTGATCAAGTCAAAGAGCAGTTAACGAGAAAGCCACACCCAGCTCCACATCTATGGCTAAATCCCAATAAGGAAAGTATTTTTGATTATGATATGGATGATATTAAGGTGGTTGATTATCACCACGACAAGCCAATTAAAGCGTCAGTGGCAGTATAGGAGATTATTATGTTAGCTTATATTTGGGCAGAATCAAGTGGACATGTCATTGGAAAAGATGGTAAATTACCCTGGCACTTGCCGGATGACATGCAATTTTTTAAACGTAATACGATCGATCATCAAATTCTAGCTGGTAGAACCACGTATGATAGTTTTAAAAGACCATTACCAAGACGCAAAAATTTGGTTTTGACTCACCGCCCGCAGAGTGATTTTCCGAGTGGGGTTGTGACCTTTAAAACGGTTGATGAATTTTTGAAGTATGCAAAAAGATACCCTAATGAAATAATTTTTGTGGTTGGTGGAACGTCTGTATTTGAAGATTTGTTGCCGTTTGTTGATTATCTGTATCGCACTAGTATCAATCATGATTTTGATGGGGATGTTAAAATGATTGATATTGATTATTCTCAATTTGAATTAGAAAAGAAGATTTCTGGAAAAGTTGATGAACATAATGTTTATCCGCATACTTTTGAGATATTTAAGCGTAAGAAATAAGAGGTAAGAAATTGAGAAAAAGTTTTTATGAATTTTTAATGACTAGAAGACATCCAGGGAGTTCCGATCCGATTGCGGAGTTTGCTAATAATGCGTTCTTTGATCAATTATTTCCAAAGCAAGAGGATAATTTTGAAAGGCTTTCTAAGTACTTGGAGGAAAATGCTGGTTATTTACCATCCATGACAATTTTTGATGATGCATGGAAAGAGTATCTTGCCTACCTCGATTAACGATAAAGGAGCAGTAAATGGGAAGTAATATACAATGGTTTCCTGGACACATGGCGAAAGCTATTCGTCAGTTTGAGGAAAATGTCCACGTTGTTGATATTATTTTTGAATTGGTTGATGCAAGGATTCCGTATTCATCGATTAATCCAGAGATTAAGCGAGTATCAGGTAGTAAACCACGCTTGTTTATTTTAACTAAATCTGATTTAGCTGATCCAAAGATGACTAAAGAATGGTTAGATTACTTTAATAGTACGGGATTATCGGCCATCTCAATCGATTCAAAATCACGTGGGGTCAGAAATAAGATTGAGACTGCTGCTCGGAAAGTTCTGAAGGATAAGTTAGAGCAATCGCAAGCAAAGGGCCTAAAGAAAGACATCATTAAAGCTATCTGTGTGGGAGTTCCGAACGTAGGCAAGTCAACTTTGTTGAATCAGTTAGTTAGTAAAAGATCAGCAGCGGTTGGCAATCGTCCGGGAGTAACTAAGGGTCAACAATGGTTAACCTCCAGTAAAACGATGGAATTATTGGATACTCCCGGAATATTGTGGCCAAAGTTTCAAAATCAAGAGATTGCTGATAAATTAGCGTTAACGGGAGCAATTAAGGAGAGTATTTATCATCCTGATGATATTGCTTTATTTGCGCTTCATTTTTTTCGTAGTCACCACAGCAACGAGATCTTGAAACGTTATCATTTGGGTCCGTCCGATTTAAACTTAAGTGACGTTGATTTATTACTTAAAATTACTGAAAAAGTTGGAATGAAAGACGATTACGATCGGGCCAGTGTCAGGATTATTAATGACGTTCAAAAAGGGAAAATAGGACGTTTTACGTTAGATTCCCTTGAACTGGTGGAAAGAAATGAGCATGGTAATGACGATTAGAGAAATTTCTGAGCGGTTTGCTAACGTTGATGATGTTAGTGATCCGCTTTTTGTCCGCTTTGGGGATGATCCACGAATTGGAGTTCAAAGAATTATTAAGAGAACGTTGAAGCGAATTAATACCCAGGCCGAGAAAAAACGTGACTTTTTAACCAGATTTAAATATGAAAAAGAAATATGGCAACGCGGGGTGAAGTATATTGCGGGCGTTGATGAAGTTGGCAGAGGGCCGCTTGCTGGTCCAGTAGTCGCTGGTGCGGCAATTTTACCAGTTGACTTTGATCTTATTGACGTCAATGATTCCAAAAAATTAAGTGATGAAAAAAGACGGGAACTAGTTCCAAAAATCAAAAAAGAAGCGATTACTTACAACTGTTTTGCAGTTTCAAGTCAGATGATTGATCAAGTCAATATTTATGAAGCAACTAGAATTGCCATGAAAAACGTAATTAGTAAGTTAGATCCACAGCCAGGTCATATTATTGTGGACGCCATGACAATTGATGACAGTATCCCGCAGACTAGGTTGATTAAGGGAGACTCAAAATCAGTTAGTGTTTCTGCTGCTAGTATTCTTGCTAAGGTTTTTCGAGACGACTTAATGAATGAATATGCTCGTAAGTATCCTGGATATGGATTCGAACGGAATGCGGGTTATGGGACAAAAGAACATTTACGAGCTTTAAATGAACTTGGTCCGACCCCAATTCATCGCAAGACTTTTTCACCAGTATTAAAAACAATCAATCATTAATTTACGTATTTATCCATAGACAAACCAGGAGGTAGAAAATGGATAAACGGAAATTATTGCTTAGAATCAAGTTATGTCATGGGATTGGGATTAAAGGAGAAGCAATTCTTGCACGGTGGGTTAAGGGGACTTCAGTTGAAAACATGTCTTTATCTGAGGTTGAAGGTGAATTAATCAATCTATTAAAACGTCATCATTTGCAGACAACGAAGTTTAAGAATTCATTTTTAAGTAGTGAGTTAGAGCGATCTTTTCGTTTGAACCAAAAGTGTCATTGGATGACCATTCTTGATGATGGTTATCCTGAACAACTTGCTGATATTTATTGTGCGCCAATTGTGCTTTTTTACGTTGGAGATGTGTCGTTGCTTACAACACGTTCGATTTCTGTGGTAGGTGCACGACAGTGTACAAATTATTCAATTGCAGCAATTAAGGAAATTATTACACGTCCAGTACTTAAAAAGTTTACGATTGTGTCTGGTCTGGCTAAGGGAGTTGATTGTTTAAGTCATCAGTGCGCTTTAGCACATGATGGCCGTACCATTGCGGTGATTGGAACAGGCCTCGACCGTTTTTATCCCGCTGAATGTACGCAGCTTCAGGATAATTTGATGAGAACCAACCTGGTTATCAGTGAGTATCCATTAGGAAGTAAACCCTTAAAATACCATTTTGTGGAACGAAATCGCATCATTGCTGGTCTTTGCGAAAAATTAATTGTTGTTGAGGCAAAGCAAAGGTCAGGAAGTTTAATTACTGCTAGTTTGGCTTTGACCGAAAATCGGGATGTCCTTGCCATACCAGGTAATATTACTTCTCCACTTTCTAAGGGTTGTAATCAACTAATTGCTTCTGGAGCACGTCCTTGTTTGAGTGATAATGATGTTTTGGAAGATTCTTTAGTTTGACAGGTCTTTAAAACTGCAATATGATATGGAAGAAATTTAAACGGAAATTATCATGTATTAATGAAGAAAAAATAACGAGGATAATTTTAATGGCCACAACTTCTGTAGCAAAGACAAAGAAAACAACTAAAACAAAAAAACGTAAAGCAAGTTCAAGAAAGAAAAAATTAGTGATTGTCGAATCGCCAGCTAAGGCAAAGACGATTCAAAAGTATCTAGGAAGTACCTATAAGGTCGTAGCAAGTAAAGGACACGTTCGTGATCTCCCTAAGAGTAGGATGGGCGTGGACATTGAAGACGATTTTAAACCTGATTACATTTCAATTAGGGGGAAGGGTGACGTAATTAAAATGCTAAAGTCTGAGGCTAAGAAGTCGAAGATGATTTATTTAGCATCTGACCCTGACCGTGAGGGTGAGGCAATTGCCTGGCATGTTTCTCACGTATTGAATCTTGACGTTAATGATCAAAATCGGGTGGTCTTTAACGAAATTACCAAAGATACCGTTAAGGATGCTTTCAAACATCCAAGAACGATTGATATGAATCTCGTGGATGCTCAACAAGCACGTCGGGTTTTGGATCGATTAGTGGGATATTCAATTTCTCCACTGCTTTGGAAAAAAGTAAAAAAAGGATTAAGTGCCGGACGGGTGCAGTCAGTGGCATTGTGGTTAGTGATTGATCGGGAACGTCAAATTAGAAAATTTGAGCCAGAAGAATACTGGACAATTGATTCTGAATTTAAGTCTGGGCGTTCAAAGTTTAAAGCTAGTTTCTACGGTCTTAATGGCAAGAAAGCGAAACTTGCGAATAATGATGATGTGCAAAAAGTTTTAAAACAAATTGATCCAAAAGCTGATTTTGATATTACAAAAGTCACTAAAAAAGAACGACGGAGACAACCAAACGCACCATTCACAACCAGTACTCTTCAACAAGACGCCAACCGGAAATTAAATTTTAAGACTGGACGAACAATGATGGCTGCCCAGCAACTTTATGAGGGAATTAATATTGGCAAAGAAGGAAGCCAGGGTCTCATTACTTATATGAGAACTGATTCAACAAGAATCTCATCAATTGCTAAGCATGAGGCAGCTACCTTTCTTCATGAAAAGTATGGGGCAGAATACTCTGCTAATAAACCAATTAAGGGGAAAATGCCAGAAGGCGCTCAGGATGCGCACGAAGCAGTCCGACCTACATCTGTTTATCGGACTCCTGCAAACATTAAACAATATCTTACTAAGGATCAATATAAACTTTACAATTTAATTTGGTCACGATTTGTAGCTAGTCAAATGACTCCAGCAATTATGGATACTGAAACAGTAACCATTGAACAAAATGGTGTAACGTATCGTGCTAACGGCTCAAAGATGAAATTTGAAGGTTTTTTGAAAGTCTATTCAAATGGGAAAGAGAAAGATAATATCTTGCCTGATTTAAATAGTGGTGACACCGTTAAATTATCTAAAAATAATCCAGACCAACACTTTACTCAACCACCAGCTCGATACACTGAAGCCAATCTGATTAAAACTTTAGAAGAGAATGGAGTGGGACGTCCATCTACCTATTCGCCAACATTAGGTACAATTCAAAAACGTTATTACGTTAAACTAGTTGGAAAACGGTTTGAACCAACCGAACTCGGCGAGATTGTGAATAAAATTATTGAAGAGTACTTTCCTGACATTGTCAACGTTGATTTTACGGCTGATGTCGAAGGAAAATTGGATGAGATCGAAGAAGCTAAAGAAAAATGGGTTGAAGTTGTAGATCACTTCTATCAACCATTTTCAAAAGAAGTGGACCATGCGGAACAACTTATGGAAGATGTTCAAATTAAGGATGAATTAGCCGGGTTTAACTGTGAGATATGTGGTGCACCGATGGTTGTAAAGATGGGGAAGTATGGTAAATTTTACGCTTGTTCACGCTTTCCAGATTGTCGCAATACTCAAGCAATTGTCAAAGAAATTGGGGTAACTTGTCCGAAGTGTAAGAAGGGCCAAGTTATTGAACGTAAAACAAAAAAGAATCGGTTGTTTTATGGGTGTTCACGTTATCCTGAATGTGACTTTGTTTCATGGGATAAGCCAATTGGACGAGATTGTCCAAAGTGTGGTCATTTCTTGGTTGAAAAAAAGGTTCGTGGTGGCATGCAAGTTATTTGTCCAAACGGCGATTATAAAGAAGATATTCAGAAATAATTAAAATAGCTGTTCCTCGGAACGGTTTTATTTATAAGGTAAAATGTAAAAAGTTACTTTAACTTAGGAAAAACAAATGCAAAACAAAAAACTAATCGAACTATTCGTAAAATATATTGTAAACGAACGTCAATATTCAAAAGACACGGCTAAAGCTTACGAAGACGATCTTGAGGAATTTAATGTATTTCTACAGACGTCAGGAAATGCTAAAAGCTTTAAAAATATCGACAATTTTGACGTTGAAGTTTTCTTAGGTACTTTGCACGATAGAGGAGATGAGAATAGCACCATCGCTCGTAAAATTTCTTCATTAAGATCTTTTTTTAATTTTTTGCTAAACAATGAACTAATTTCGGACAATCCGTTTGAATATGTTCACATAAAAAAGCATAATAAGCATTTACCAAGATTCTTTTATCAAAAAGAATTAGACATTCTTTTTAAAACAGCCGCAAGTAATCAAGACAAACGAATTGCTACTCGTGACAGTGCCATTCTCGAGGTTCTATACGGGACGGGAATGAGAGTCAGTGAGTGCTCCAATCTTGATATTAACGACATTGATTTTGATAATCGAATCATGCTTGTTTTAGGTAAGGGAAACAAGGAACGTTATCTGCCATTTGGAAGGTATGCTAAAAGTGCTATTTTACGATATATGGAGAAATGCCGAACGCCAATTATGCGTAAATATCATAAAGACCATCTTTACTTATTTATCAATCAGCATGGTGATAAACTGTCAAGCCGCGGTATTGAATACATTTTAGATGGAATTATGAAAAGAAGTGGTCTTAATAGTTCAATTCATCCTCACATGCTTCGTCATACATTTGCCACTCAAATGTTGAATAATGGAGCTGATCTTAGAACTGTTCAGGAATTGCTTGGTCATTCTGATTTATCTACAACCCAAATTTATACTCATGTTACTAAAGAAGGACTACTTAAGAACTACCAGAAGTTCTTTAAGCGTCCTGATGAAGATAATCCAAACTAACTTTTGAAGGGAATTTAATTATGACAGTAAAATTTGAAGCTACCACAATTTGCGCCATCAGACATAATGGTCACGTTGCACTAGCTGGTGACGGTCAAGTTACTATGGGAGAAAAAGTTATCATGAAGGGAACCGCACATAAAATCCGTCGGATCTTTGATGGGAAAGTTGGAGTCGGTTTTGCTGGAAGTGTTTCTGATGCATTTAACCTAGAAGAAAAGTTTGAAAAAAAGTTGAAAGAATATAGCGGCAACTTAAAAAGAGCTTCAGTAAAATTAGCTCAAGAATGGCGCGGCGATCAACAGTTACAAAAACTTGAGGCCATGCTAATTGTTGCCGATCATGATAATTTGCTTTTAGTATCTGGTTCAGGAGAAGTAATTGAGCCAGACGATGATATTTTAGCAATTGGATCTGGTGGTAATTTTGCATTAGCAGCAGCCACTGCAATGAAACATAAGGCGCCTGAAATGTCAGCTGAAGAAATTGCCAAAGCTGCTATTAACATTGCTGCTGACATTGATATTTTTACTAATCACAATGTAATTTCTGAAGAACTATAAACCGAGGTATTAATTAATGACAAAAGAAGAACAAATGACACCAAAAGAAATTGTTTCCCAATTAGATAATTATATTGTTGGACAGGACGATGCTAAGAAGTCTGTAGCAATCGCGTTGCGTAATCGTTACCGTCGTCTTCAATTAAGCCCACAGATGCAAGAGGACATTACTCCTAAAAACTTATTGATGATCGGTCCCACTGGAGTTGGTAAGACAGAAATTGCACGTCGTTTGGCTAAGATTGTAGACGCTCCATTTGTCAAAGTAGAAGCAACCAAATTCACTGAAGTTGGATACGTTGGTGGAGATGTTAATTCAATGGTTCGTGATTTAGTTGAGAGCTCAGTTCAAATGGAAAAGAAAATTGAGTTTAAAAACGTTAGACGTGAAGCTGAAAAGAAGGCGAATAAGGACTTGGCTGAGATCATTTCACGCGAAGAAAACCACGTAGATGATCCAGAAGCAATCGCAAATAATGATAAAAAATTAGAAGATACGGTTAAAGAACTTAATAAAGCATTTAAGAAGGGGAAACCAATAGATCTATCTTGGTTAACTCAAAAAGATCCCTTCATGGATAATGACGAAAAGAATAAAATTAAAAATGATGCCGATCAAATTTTAAATCAAATTGAAAATGGCGAGTTAGAGGACCATGAAGTTAAAATCTCCATTGATGACCCAGCGACTGCACTAAACGCGGACAACAGCAAAATGGAACAAATGGGAATTAACTTGCAGGGATTAGAGAGTATGCTGCCGAAGAAGCAAGTTGAAAGAGTCCTTCCGTTAAAAGAAGCTCGTGAAGCATTAATCAATCAAGAATCAGAAACACTAATTG
Organism: Fructilactobacillus sp. X7R4C1; assembly: GCF_059901115.1. Classification (NCBI taxonomy): domain Bacteria; kingdom Bacillati; phylum Bacillota; class Bacilli; order Lactobacillales; family Lactobacillaceae; genus Fructilactobacillus; species Fructilactobacillus sp. X7R4C1. The sequence continues at coordinate 168,282 of NZ_JBWXVD010000002.1, read as the reverse complement.
ACGATGCCAAAGTGAATGGCTCAGCAATTAAACGTGCCGAAAATACCGGGATTATTTTTATAGATGAAATTGATAAATTGACTGGTGGAAACAAACAAACTCGTGGAGAAGTGTCAAGAGAAGGTGTTCAACGAGACATTTTACCAATCGTTGAAGGTGTAAATGTAAATACTAAGTATGGAGTCATAAATACCAATCACATCTTGTTTATCGGTTCCGGTGCTTTTGCTGATAGTAAGCCTTCAGATTTAATTCCTGAACTGCAAGGTCGATTCCCAATTCGAGTAGAATTAAATGATCTAAGTAAGAATGACTTTGTTAAAATTTTAACTGAACCGAGTGATGCATTAATTAAGCAATATGTAGCATTAATTGGGACGGATAATATTAAAGTAACTTTTACTAAGGAAGCAATTGAAAAAATTGCTGATATTGCATATTCTGTTAACCATGATACTGATAATATCGGGGCTAGACGGCTTCACACAATTCTAGAAAAATTACTTGAAGATATTTTGTATGAAGGACCAGATATGCATATGGGTGATATTACGATTAACCAACAATACGTTGAAGACAAAGTTGGTAATCTTGCGGCTGATGAAAATATAGCACGATATATTTTATAGTTTCTACATTTTGTGAAATAATATATAAAGAAAGGGAGGGATTAAATTGCCAGTTACACTAAAAAATGATTACTTAACGGTTCGAATTAATCAAAAAGGTGCTGAGATTGTTTCGGTTAAGGATCAAAGCGGTACTGAATATATTTGGGGTGCTAATAAAAAGTACTGGAAGCGTCATGCACCGATCTTGTTTCCAATCGTTGGTCGACTTCAAGATGATGATTATATTTACGATGGAAACAGTTATCATATGTATCAGCATGGTTTTGCTAGAGATAGTGAGTTTGAGATCGAATCTCACAACCAAACCGAAGTCAATTTTATGTTGCATTCGAGTGCGGCTACTAGAAAGATTTATCCCTTTAACTTTAATTTATCCATTCACTATGAGCTAGATGAACACACCATTGCGGTTGAAATGGTAGTAGAAAATATCAATCCAGATCCAATGTATTTCTCATTAGGAGCTCATCCAGGATTCAACGTCCCATTGTTTCCTAAGAAAGAAACATTTGATGATTATTCGGTCTCGATTGCTCCAAAGCATGACTATAAAACTGTTAGAATTGATCAGAATGGATACAGTAATATTAAACATCCAATTGAAAAAACGCTGAACAATCCACTACAGTTAAATCGTGACCTATTTATTCATGATGCAAAGGTGCTTGATGTATCTGATAATGAGCAAACTACCGTTATGCTCCAATCAGATGTCACCGAGCATGGAGTCGCTTTGACTGCTTACGACTGTAAGTACATTGGTATCTGGTCAACTTATCCTAAAAATGCTCCCTTTGTGTGTTTAGAACCATGGTGGGGAATTGCTGATGAGGAAGGCAGTACTGGATTTTTAAAAGATAAGGCCGATATAAGTAAACTTGACCCGAACGAAAGCTTAAATGCTAATTTTGATATTACTTTCTTCTAAATAAGATTAAATTAAATAAGGGACACTCGTTGAGTGCCCCCTTATTTATGCTGTTTTTTTGAAGGAATGGATTTCTTTACGTATTTTAAGTACCAGTAATAAAGACCAAACGGAACGAGATTTTCATCTCCATGAATAATCTTAATGATGTTGTTACGGTGGCGATAGAAAGTAAAGATTGTTAAACAAATTGCTAGAATTGTCAGTGCTGGATCGTTTTCAAATAATGATGCAATAACAATAATGGTAAAGCCTAGCATACTAGCAAGACTTACCATACTAGTAACAAAGATACAGATAATCCAAGTTCCGGCCGCAATGCAGAAAAAGACGAAGTTATATGCCCAAAGCATCCCGGCACTAGTTGCAACTGCCTTACCACCACGAAAATGATCAAAAATTGAATAAGTATGGCCTAAGATCGCTGCCAGTCCAAAAATGAGTGGGTACCATGAATGGATTCCAAACTGCATTGGTAACCAAGTAGCAATGGCGCCCTTAGCAATATCAAGAATCATCACAATGGTTCCTGCAAACCATCCTAGTACCCGATAAGTGTTGGTAGCGCCAATATTTTTGGAGCCATGTCGTCTAATGTCGATATGAAAAAATACTTTGCCAATCCAAATTCCGTTGGGAATTGATCCCAATAAATAAGCAAAGATTAGGAGAATAATAAATTTAACCATATCTTCCTCCGTATTATTAATGTAATATATAAGTCCCAAAAGTTTATTTTATCATTAAAAAGATGATTTTAAAATTTAGTTTGGAAAAATGAGCTAACTTTAAAACGTCTTTGCAATCAAGTTTAAATAGGTTATTATTAAAAACGATGACTAAAAGAAGGAGTCTTTCCTAATGACACAGGCAAAAAAGCAAGAGTATGATGACTCTTCAATTCAAGTTTTACATGGTTTAGAAGCAGTTCGAAAACGACCTGGTATGTACATAGGTTCTACTGATTCAAAGGGATTGCACCATTTAGTTTACGAAATTGTTGACAATGCAGTCGATGAAGCGTTAGCTGGCTATGGTGATGAAATCAACGTTACCATTCACGAAGATGATAGTATCACAGTGGTTGATCATGGGCGTGGTATGCCAACTGGAATGCATTCTTCTGGAAAACCAACTCCTGAAGTAATTTTAACGGTTCTTCATGCTGGTGGGAAATTTGGCCAAGGAGGATATAAAACTTCGGGGGGATTGCACGGAGTTGGGTCAAGTGTTGTTAATGCACTTTCAACTCATTTAACGGTTCAAATTGTCCGTAATGGTACTCTTTATCAAGAAGATTTTAAAAACGGTGGGCATCCTGTTGGAACCCTAAAAAAAATTGGAAAAACCAATAAACATACCGGAACGACTGTCACATTCAAACCTGATCCGGACATCTTTACTACTACAACTTATAATTATGATATCTTGGCAGAACGGCTTCGTGAGTCTGCCTTTTTGTTGAAGGGCGTTAAAATAACGCTTAAAGATGAAAGACCCGGAAAGATTCGTGAAGATGAATTTCAGTTCAAAGATGGGATTAAGGAATTTGTTGACTATCTGAACGAAGGCAAAAGTACACTTGGAAAAGTTATGTATTTCGATGGGAAAAAAGATGGCATTGAAGTTGAAGTTGCTGCTCAATACAATGACGGCTATACCGAAAATATGCTTTCATTTGTTAATAATGTTAGAACTAAAGATGGTGGAAGTCATGAAGCCGGCTTTAGAAGTGCATGGACAAAGTCTTTTAATGAGTATGCCCGTAAAGTCGATTTATTAAAGGACAAGGACAAAAATCTGGAGGGAAACGATGTTCGTGAGGGGTTAACTGCTGTCGTAGCGTTAAAAGTACCTGAAGAACTGCTCCAATTTGAGGGTCAAACTAAAGAAAAATTGGGAACCCCGATTGCAAGGTCAGTTGTTGATAGTGTTGTTTCAGAACAATTACTCTACTACCTCATGGAAAACAGTGATTTTGCTAAAACTTTAATTAAAAAGGCCACTAATGCGCGCACAGCGCGTGAGGCAGCTAAAAAGGCTCGGGAAGAGAGTCGACATGGTAAAAAGAAAAAGAAACGCGAACGACTCCTTTCTGGGAAACTGACTCCTGCTCAGTCAAAAGATACGAGTGAAAACGAATTATTTCTAGTTGAAGGAGATTCGGCCGGAGGCTCTGCTAAGCAAGGACGAGATCGAAAACATCAAGCAATTTTACCGTTACGTGGTAAGGTTCTAAACACTGAACGTGCTAAACTTCCCGATATTATGAAAAATGAGGAAATTAGTACGATTATCTACACAGTAGGAGCGGGTGTAGGAACTGATTTTAAGATCGAGGAATCAAATTATGACAAAATTATTATCATGACAGATGCGGACGATGATGGTGCCCACATTCAGATCCTCCTTTTAACTTTCTTCTATAAATATATGCGGCCAATGATTGAAGCAGGTAAGGTATATATTGCGTTACCGCCACTTTATAAATTGCAACATGGTAAAGGGAAGAGATCCAAAGTAGAATATGCTTGGACCAATGAAGAACGTGATCAAGACATTAAAGATTTTAAATCAGGATATTCGTTACAGCGTTTCAAAGGTTTGGGCGAGATGAACGCGGATCAATTATGGGAAACTACGATGGATCCTGCCAAAAGGACTTTAATTCGAGTTCGAATCGATGATGCAGCTGATGCAGAACGACAAGTATCAACTTTAATGGGTAATAAAGTAGAACCACGTCGAAAATGGATTGAAAATAACGTTCAATTTAATCTCGAAGAAGACGGAAGTATTTTAGATAATACTGAGAAAAATTAGCTTGGAGGTGATGAAATGGCACATAGATCTAAAATTAAAGATTTAACTCTTTCAGAAGTTATGGACGAACGGTTTAGTCGTTATTCTAAATCAATTATTCAAGAGCGAGCATTACCAGACGTCCGTGATGGGCTTAAACCCGTTCAAAGACGGATTTTGTATGCCATGAATAAGGATGGCAATACTTCTTCTAAGGGATTTAGAAAAGCAGCTAAATCAGTTGGTAACGTCATGGGTAATTTTCATCCTCATGGCGATAGTTCAATCTATGAAGCTATGGTTCGTATGAGTCAAGACTGGAAACTACGGGAACCGTTGATTGAGATGCACGGAAACAATGGTTCAATGGATGGTGACCCTCCAGCAGCCATGCGTTACACAGAAGCTCGCTTAAGTAAAATATCAGATGAAATGTTGCGGGATATCGATAAGGATACCGTTGATTGGGTTTTAAACTTTGATGATACGGAGTATGAACCTGTCGTTCTTCCTTCTAGATTTCCTAACTTACTAGTAAATGGTGCTACTGGAATTTCAGCGGGATATGCCACCGAAATTCCACCACACAATCTCGGTGAAGTAATTGATGCGTTAATTTATCTACAAAAGCATCCAAATGCCACACTTGATAGTCTAATGAAGTACGTTAAAGGACCAGACTTTCCAACCGGCGGAATCATTCAGGGACTTGACGGAATTAAACAGGCCTACGAAACTGGTAAGGGACGCATCATGATCCGTTCTAAAACTTCAATCGAAGCATTACGTGGAAATAAACAGATGATCAAGATAACCGAAATTCCTTATGAAGTTAACAAAGCCCAGTTAGTTAAACAAATTGATGAGGTTAGAATTAACAAAAAAATCGATGGAATTGCCGAAGTAAGAGACGAATCAGATCGTGAAGGATTAACGATTGCAATTGAATTGAAACGGGACGTTGATAGTACTAGTATCTTAAATTACTTGTTCAAAAATACTGACCTGCAAATTTCGTATAACTTTAATGTCGTTGCTATTAGCAATATGGCACCAAAAAGGCTTTCTCTAAAAGAAATCTTAGTTGCTTACTTGGATTATCAACGCGATGTTATATCTAAAAGAACTAAATTTAATTTAGATAAAGCCAACGCACGACAACACATTGTCTTGGGTTTGATTAAGGCATTATCAATCCTAGACCAGGTGATTAAAACCATTCGTGCTAGTAAAGATAAACAAGATGCGCGAAATAATTTAATTTCTGAATACGACTTTTCCGAAAAACAAGCGGATGCGATTGTTGCCTTACAATTGTATCGTTTAACTAATACAGATGTTACTGAATTAAAAAAAGAAAACGCTGATTTGGCAGCTAAAATTGCTGAATATGAGACTATTTTAGCAAGTCCAGATGAACTTGACTCTGTTTTAAGAAGCGAACTTAGAGATATTGCAAAACGTTACCGTAATCCACGTCGTACTAAAATTGAAGACAAAATTCAAAATCTGGAAGTTAGTGAGGAAGTTACGCTTCCGGACGAAAATGTAATGGTAATGGTAAGTAATGATGGTTATCTAAAACGCAGTAGCCTTCGCTCATTTAATGCGTCTGAGATCACTGATAACGGCTTAAAAGACGATGACCATGCCGTTTACCTAAATGAATTAAACACTCGTGATTCGCTGTTTATGTTCACTGACAAGGGTAATATGATTTATCGCCGTGTTTATGAAGTCGAAGACGTCAAGTGGAAAGACACGGGAGAACATATCTCAAGAATGAATGGGCTTGATGCCAATGAGAAAATCATTGCGGTATATGACTTCTCTGATCTAAGTAAACAAGATGGTGAATTTGTAATTACAACTAGTGCTGGCCATATTAAGCGCACTGAATTTAGTAAACTACTTCCCAGTCGTACCTATAAAAGTCGCGCTGCAATGTATGAAAAATTGAAGGGACCGCTATCAAAAGTAGTCAATGTCTCATACAATCGGGTTGAAGATCCTGGTAGTGTCTTATTGATGACAGAAAAAGGAATGGCACTTAGATACGACTTACAGGAAGTTTCATTGAATGGTCCGAGGACTACAGGAGTGAAGGCAATTGGTTTGGCTGATGATGATCACGTCATTAACATGCAATTTGTAAATGATGAGTCTGAAATTGGAGTTGTTTTCCAAAATGGGAACTTTAAAAAGATGAGAGTAAGCGACATTCCAGTGACTAGCCGCGCACGAAAGGGAATTAAAGTCTTAAAGGAATTTAAAACCAAAAGTAATCTGTTAGCTGATTTTATCAAAATTGATTCTAGTGATGAAACGCTTAAAATTTATACTGATCACGCGACTTCACACGAAGTGGTCTTGGGTGACTACGGAACATCTGGTCGTTTGTCAAACGGATCGTCCGTAATGAATACGAAGATGATTGGAACTCCAATTTTGATTGCTCATGACACTTTAAAACAATCTCAAGTTGATAATTTGCTATAGTAAATATAGTGATTTCGTGATAATATACACAATATAATAATAAATGTTAGTGCGAGGTATTAGTTTTGAGAGAATCTAAGAGGGAATCATTATTTTCATCCAAGGCTTTGGTATATTTCTTACAATTATCTGAATCGCTGAACTATACAAAAGCTGCTGGTATTTTAGGAATTACACAGCCTGCACTATCCCAACAAATTAAAAAATTAGAAAATAAGCTCCATGCTAACTTATTTTATTCTGTTGGTAAACAAATTCATTTAACCGATGCGGGTTATACTTTAAAAAATGCTACCGAGGAAGTATATGGAATCCTTGATAATGCTACTGATGAAATTGAATCATATTCAAGCTCAATCCGTGGAACAATTAAGGTTGGAATTCTTTCTGCAATTGAAGATGAAATATTTGAAAATTTTGCCCTATATTTCTATGAAAAGAATCCAGATTTGCGAATTGAAATGTACATGTTGACTCAACAAACATTAATCTCTGATCTTGAAAGTGGAAGAATTGATTTAGCCATTATGTACCTACCAAACGAGAAATTGCATAATTGGAAGGGAATGGCCATTAAACCGATTACTCACGATACTTTGTGCTATGTTCATCATGATAAAGGTAAAATTGGAAGTAAAATCAATCTTAAAAAAGTTGTTGGGCCAATGGTAGGTTTCCCCAATGGTTATTACTTTAATCAATTTTTAAAGAATATTTACAGCGCCAAGCGCTATGAAATGCCAAAAATGGAAGCATGTTTTACAAGACCAGTGCAAATCATAGAATTTGCTTTATCATCTGGGTTAAATACCATTCTACCGAAGACCTTTATGATGACACGTGATCGAACTAAAATGGCTCGAAAGAATACTTATTATACTGATATTATTCCTGATTTTTCTCTTCAAGCCGTTGCCGTCTATCGTGATACTAAAGATGGTATTCCGCGGTTAAATAAATTATTTGACGAATTTAGTGGTTTTGTAGGAGAATATGAGCAGGCTAAAGATGTATACTTAAGTAGTATTAATATAGAAGTTAGAGATCGTCAGAGACTCTTGGAAATATGGAAAAAGAGGAGAGAGAATCATGAGTAAAGAACTAGTTTTTGGACATAAAGTACCGGATACGGATGCAATTGTGGCTGCAATGGCACTCGCATATTTGAAGAAACAAGACGGGTATGATGTAGAAGCAGTCGCTTTAGGTAATCCCAATGCTGAAACTAAGTATGTGCTTGATTACTTTGATACTAAAGCACCACGTGTGATTGAACGTGCAAAACCTGAAGTTGATAAAGTAATGCTAGTAGACCACAACGAACCTCAACAAAGTGTAAGCGATATTGATCAATTAACTGTAACTGATGTTGTTGATCATCACCGAATTAATGGTTTTAACACTGCTGCACCTTTGTATTATCGTGCTGCACCTTATGGATGCTGCAGTACAATTATTACTAAGATGTTTTCAGAAGAGGGTATTAAAATTCCCAAGAAATTAGCCGGTTTAATGTTGTCAGCTATTATCTCTGACACTTTATTGTTAAAATCACCGACTACTACTGATTTTGATCGCGATGCACTCAAAGCTTTAGCGGACATTGCCGGAATCGATGATTATGAAGATTATGGCGTTAAAATGCTTAAGGCCGGGACTAACGTTGACGCAAAAACTGATCAACAGCTTATTGACGGAGATGCTAAGTCATTTACATTAGGTGGTAAAAATGTCAGGATCGACCAAATTAACGTTGTTGATTTAGACGATATTACCAAACGTGCTGATGATATTAAGAAAGCTATGAAGGCCGAATCTAAGGATAAGGGCTATGATTTATTCTTAGTGCTTGTAACCAATATTCTTGATAGTAATTCAGAACTAATTGTTGTTGGGGAACCAAAGAGCGTGGTCGAACAAGCTTTTGATAACAAATTCAATGATGATGACATTATGAATTTGCCTGGAGTCGTTTCTAGAAAAAAGCAAGTTGTTCCCCCATTAACTGATGCATTAGAAAAAGAATAGTTATAAAAAATCCACTTAATTGTGGATTTTTTGGTTTAAAACAAATTGTTTGCTATTTAATTGGATAAGATATAAATTAAATATAGAAACAAATAGGAGGTTTATATTATGGCTGAAAATAATAAAGATGATTTGAGAAACCGCTTAACACCTGAGCAGTACAACGTAACTCAAAATGCTGGAACTGAACCTGCATTTACTGGCAAATATGATGATTTTTATAAAAAGGGAATCTATGTTGATGTTGTAAATGGTAAGCCATTATTTAGTTCTGCTGATAAGTATGACGCTGGTTGTGGCTGGCCATCATTTACTAAACCAATTAGTGAAGACGAATTAAAGAATGATACTGATACTTCTTTTGGTATGATTAGACAAGAAGTTCGTGGCGCAGACTCTAAGTCCCATCTAGGACATGTTTTTCCAGATGGACCGCAAGATAAGGGTGGTTTACGTTACTGTATTAATTCTGCCGCTCTTAAGTTCATCCCTTATGATAAGATGGACGAAGAAGGGTATGGCAAATACAAAAAGTTTGTTGAATAATACAAATAACTGAAATAGAGGTCTTTATTAATGAATGATAAAAAAGAAACAGCAATTTTTGCCGGTGGTTGTTTCTGGTGCATGGTCCAACCATTTGATCAGATGCCAGGAATTATTTCCGTTGTATCTGGATACACAGGTGGTCATGTCCCAAATCCAACTTATGAGCAAGTTGCTTCAGGTACTACTGGTCACACCGAAGCAGTTAAAATTACTTTTGATCCGAGCATCATTTCATATAAAAAATTAGTTGAAATCTATTGGCATCAAACTGACCCAACCGACGCAATGGGGCAATTCCAAGATCGTGGTGATTCTTATCGTCCCGTAATTTACGTGAATAGTCCCGAACAACGTAAAATTGCTGAAGAATCTAAGAAAGAGTTAGAAAATAGTGGCGAGTTTGATGAACCAATTGTAACGAAAATTGAAGACGCTCAACCGTTTTATCCGGCTGAAGACTATCATCAAGACTTCTACAAGAAGAATCCACTTCGATACGCCATCGAAGAAAGTGGCGGACGGAAAAAATTCATTGATGATCATTGGAAGAAGTAAATAAGTTAACAAAAAGAATGTCAATTTGACATTCTTTTTTAATGACTAGTTATATGTAGTAAAATAAAAGTGGTATGAGATTAGTAATAAAGTGATTCTAATCTCATACTAATACTGAGTATATTCTGGGAGGTATTATAATGACTGAAGAAAAGATAAGACCAAATAAATCGCAAGACGTTTGGAAAGATACTGGTGAAAACGTTGAATTTGCCACTTTAGAGCTAACTAGAAAAGATCAAAAGGCGGCTCAAGAAGGAATCCAAGATTTTGCTGATCGTTCACAATCTATTATTAGATCAATGAGAATTAGAGAACCTAAAGCAAACCTTAGAGTTGCCATTGGCTTTAGTAGCAAAGCTTGGGGCTACTTGTTTCCGAAGGCTAATAAACCTAAAGAATTAGAAGATTTTACTGGTGTTAAAGGTCCAAACTATTCGATGCCATCGTCTGAAGGAGACATCTTTCTTCATATTCGTGCTAATACTGAAGCCGTTGTATACGAAGTTACTACTCAATTCATGCTCTTTTTAAGAGATTTTACTAAAGTAGTGAACGAAACTCATGGTTTTAGATATTTAGAGGGAAGAGCTATCATCGGTTTCATTGATGGGACTGAAGTTCCACAAGTTGAAGATGTTGCTCCATACGCGCTTATTGGTGATGAAGATCCTGAATTTATCAATGGTTCATATGCTTTTGCACAAAAATGGCACCATAACATGGATTATTGGAATCACCTAGATACTACTACTCAAGATAAAGCCATTGGGAGAGAAAAATTTTCTGACTTAGAATTACCAGATGAAGAAAAATTTAAAAATGCCCATAATGTAACTTCAAACACATCCGTTGACGGAGTTGAACAAAAAATTGTCAGGATGAATGTTCCTTATTCTGATCCTGCTAACAATGATACAGGAACTTACTTTATTGCGTATTCACGATACTGGCACGTCATTAAGGGCATGCTTCAACAGATGGTTGATGAAGATGATTTCTTGTTAACGTTCTCAACCTTATTGACTGGTCAAACGTTTTTCATTCCTTCAAGACCAATGCTTGAAAAGATTGCTGATGGGGATTTGAATTAGTCATCAGTAAATTTTTAAAAATTATTTATTAATTATTATTGACAAAAACGTTGGTTAAGCATAATGTACTGTCTAAAGAAAATGCTAAGAAAAGATGAGTACTGAATCAACCATGATACAGAAAGCAAGCGACGCTGAGATGCTTGCATATTGGCATTTAGGAAAATGGTCTTGGAGCATATATAGACAAGTTATTTACAAGTCATATTTGGATGGCGTCCATTAGAGCGCTATACACTGCTTAATTTATTCTAGATATAATTAGCAATGTTACTGAGGATTGGCAGAAAACTGACAATCAAGGCTCGGTGGTACCGCGTTTATTCGTCCAAGCTCTTGAAACTTTTGTTTCAAGAGCTTTTTTGTATTTTCTTTTAATATAATAAAACAACGGAGGCATAATATGTCTGATAATATTTTTGATTTAGCAATCATTGGAACAGGATCAGTTGGTTCGGCGGCAGGATATTACGCCAGTCAAAATAATAGCAATATTTTAGAGCTGGATATTGCTAAACCCCCACATACACACTAGAATTATCCGGCATGCCTATGGTGAGGGAGAGAAGTATATCCCGCTACTACTAGAAGCTCAAAGATTATGGGATAAACTCCAGAAACAGACGGGCAAATGTCTTTTCCATAAAACTGGCGTTCTGACCGTTGGGCCAAAAGATTCAGCATTTTTAAATAATATCAAAGCGTCTGCCAATGACTACGATATTGATATTGTTCCTTATACTTCAACTGAAATTCACGATCAATGGCATAACTGGAATTTTAACGATCAATACGAAGGGATTTTAGAGCCAGGTGCAGGGTATTTAGAATCAGAGGAAATTATTAAAACATATATCGAAGGTGCTAAAAATAATGGCGTTACCCAAAGCTTTGATAGTTTTGTTAGAAAGATTGATCAGCAAGACAACGGAATTGTTAAGATTAAAACACAAGATTATACTTTTTATGCCAAAAATGTCATTTTATCAGTAGGAACCTGGGTCAAACAACTATTGCCAAATTTATCAATCACGCCAACAAGAAAAGTATTTGCATGGTTTAACGTCTCCGATAACGGTTTAAATGAAAATGAAGGGTTCCCAGCTTTTACGGTAGAACTTGCAGAGGCTATTCAGTATTACGGTTTCCCAGGAAGTAATGGCACCATTAAAATTGGACGTCACCAGGGTGGTCAAAAGATTAAAAATAGAAAAGAAAGGGGCAATTTTGGCGATTATTCTGAATATTTAGATGAAATCGATCCATTACTAAAGCATCATTTGACAGGGACTGATGGTATTGACCATGGTGGTACATGTTCGTATGATCTTTCTCCTGACGGTGATTTTATTATTGATCGGATTCCATCCATGAATAAGATTCAAATTGTAACTGGATTAAGTGGACACGGATTCAAATTTTCCAGTGTACTTGGTAAACTATTAAGTGATCAAGCTCTTGGAAAATCAAATTCTTATAACTTAGAACCATTTAGATTAGACCGGTTTAACCACTGAAAATAATCAAAAATTTAATCGATGAAATAACAACAAATGCTGTTGTTATTTTTTTGAAAGCAAGCCAATAATGAAGGTTATTTAAAAGCACTCATTATTAGCGTATCATTGAGTATAGAAACTATTTAAATAAGACTTTGATGTTGACCGAACGTTGAGCTTTAATGGTGTTGAAATAAATTCAGAAATTGTAAATGCAATTAAACAACTAGCAAAACGTAATGAAATTATCTTTGATTCAACCAGGCCAATCAGATATCTAATTTCAAGCGTACCAACATTTAAAAATAAGACATTAATAGGTGCAAACGGGGCGCTTGTATCAAGAAATGGTCATACTTATTCAATAAAACCCATTAGTAATTGTGATATACAATTGACTAAAAATATCATTAAAAAATACGATTTAAATTACATAATTGATAGCAATTGGAATTACAGTGATAATGTAAGCGCTTCAAATCCAATATTTAAGCAACTAGATCCAAATTAATTAGCTGAAAATGTAGCTATCTCATCAATCAAAAAAGCCGTTAAAATCACTTTATTGGACATAAATAACAACTTAATTGATAAAATATCAGTATTTATTAAACAAAATACGTCATTTTGGCGAAAAGAATATTGATCTGACAGCTCAAAATATTAACAAACTCAGTACATTAAGAATTATAACCGATAGCAACTATTAGAAACTAGATTGCGTTTGGAAACGATAGTAACGATCAAGAATTACTCGCGAAAGCTTTTAAAAGTAGATGAATCTGCAGTCAGATCAAATTATTTTGAATTCAAATGATGAAGTTGCAAAATCAATTTAAAGTTATGCAAATGATGATAATTTAAAATAAGTATGAATTGGTCTTTTCTTAATATTAAGTCTACTTCGTATAATATATATTATGTAAACTAGAAAAAGAATAAATAATTAAGTGTTTCCCTCTATAAATATATATTAAAAAGAACACCATTTTTGGTGTTCTTTAATTTCCAACTTATTTTATCTATTAATATCTTTGATCCATCCTAATGCAAGAGCTCCGCTACCTAAATGGGTTCCAATTGCTGGTCCGAATGATCCGCGGGTAACTTTCATATTTGGATATTTTTCTTGAATGGATTTCTGCCAAACATCAGCTTCTTTGGGGTTATTGGCATCAATTACAGCAACTTCAATTGGATAATTGGCTTTTGATACTGCTTGAGAAAATAAATCTTCAACACGTTTAAGTGCCTTTTTCTTAGAACGAACTTTATCAAATGCTACGATCTCATCAGTTTGGTTATCAAAAGTTAAAATGGGCTTTATGTTTAATAGTCCACCTACAAACGCTGTTGCATTTGATAAACGCCCGCCCTTCACTAGGTTATCTAAATCATCGACAACAATTAACTCATCAATGGTTGACCGAAGAAGTTTAAGTTTTTGAATAATTTCTTCTGGAGGAACATTATTTTGTGCTAAATTAGCTGCATATTTCACTAAAGCAGCCATTGGATCAACAGTAATTCCAGAATTAAAAGGATAAATTTTGATGTTATCCATCATTTTGGCTACATTACAAACTGCTTGATACATGCCAGAAATGGTTGAAGCTAAATGAATACTAATCACTGCATCATAACCATCGTCAGCTAATTTATTATATTCTTCAATTAGTGCTCCAATTGGCGGCTGTGAAGTCGTCGGTAATTTGGGTGACTCTTTAAGCTTTTGGTAGAATTCCTTATTTGTAATGTCAATTCCTTCGCGGTAACTTTTACCGTTGAAGATTACGGAGATTGGAATAATATGAACATTATATTTTTTGATATCTTCCTTAGATAAATACGATGTACTATCAGTAACAATCGCTGTCTTCATTTCTTTCACCTAACCTATTTACGGATTTTCTTCATACTTGTTTCTAATCGATTGAGGAGAATCTTTAAAAGATTCTTTTCTTCATCAGTCCACTGATTAAAAATTTGTGTGGAAAGATCTTCGTAGTCATTACTAATTTGATGACATGCCTTCTTACCCTTATCAGTAATACTGTATATTAACTGGCGTTTATCCTGCCCAATGGCTTTCTTTTGAATCATTTCTTTTACAACTAATCGTTTCAATTGTCGCGATAAAGTTGATGTATCTAATTTCATTGACTTAGAAAGCGATTCTTGGGTCGTATAGCCATCATCAATGGCAATTAACAATTGCCATTCTGAAATAGTAAGATTTGATTTTTTGGTAAGAGCTTGGAGCTGTTGTTGATGCATTTTTCCAACAACTCTAAGAGCAGTTAAACTATTTTTCATTGATATTCCTCCGTAAAATATTATACCATTAATTGCCTAATACAAGATTACGGATTTAATATTTATGTGCTACCACTCAACAATATAAGTTATACTGGACAATGAAGCAAAAAGGAGTGTTATATATGTCATTTGACGGATCATTTACACATGCAATGAGTCATGAATTAAATAACAAATTACTAAACGGACGTGTTTCAAAAATAAACGAGCCCTACCTTAATGAAATTATTTTAACTATTCGTTCTAATCATAATAATTATCAGTTATTATTATCAGCGAATCCCTCATACGCTCGAGTACAAATTACAAACGTCCCTTTTACAAATCCGAAAGTTCCAACTAACTTTGCAATGACGTTAAGAAAACATTTAAGTGGAAGTTTTATTAGCAAAATTCATCAAGTAAACAATGATCGGATTATTCACATTCATTTTAATACAAGGAATGAATTAGGTGATATTGAGGAATTAGTCCTTGTCATTGAAGTAATGGCACGTCATAGTAACATCATTTTAGTTCAAGCTAAAGATTCATCAATAATTGATTCAGTTAGAAGAATTTCATCTGCTCAAAATCGATACCGAACCATTCTTCCAGGATCTAAATATATTCAACCCCCAAAACAAGATCTGGTTGATCCATTTCAAGTTAACAAAAAAGAATTTACACAAATTGAAAAAATCAATCGTGAGTTTCCAAATGTAGATGTATTTGCTACTCAATTACGTAAATATCTTCAAGGACTTGGGACTGATACGTCCTATGCGCTCGCAAGTGCCCTTCATGTATCTGGATCAACTTTAAAACAAAAATATTGGAAATTTTTTAATCATTTCGAAAATCCAGAACCTATTATTGGAGATGATATGAAGGGAAAATTACAATTTTCAGCATTTCAGTATAACGGCATTCAGCCGGATAAAAGATTTAAAACTTTAAGCGAAATGTTAGATGAATATTACCAAACTAAGGTTCAACGTGAGCGAGTTCGAGAACAAGGGTCACAATTAATTCGAATCACCAAAAATGAATTAAAAAAGAATCGGAAAAAGCTTAAAAAATTACAAAAGACCTTAGAAGAATCTGAGCATGCAGATGACCTACGGGTTAAAGGTGAGATTTTAATGACTTATTTAAATCAAGTTAAAGTTGGATCTAAAGAGATTAAACTACCCAATTTTTACAATAATAATAAGGAGATCATTATCTCACTAGATCCTTCCCTCTCAGCTTCTGAAAATGCTCAAAAATACTTTAAAAAATACGATAAAAAGCGAAATGCAAAGGAATATGTAGTTAAGCAAATCAAGGAATGTCAGGATGAAATTGATTATTTTGAGAGTATTGAATCCCAAATTGAAATCGCGGATCCACGTGATTTAGATGACATTAAGACAGAATTAAAAAATGGTGGATACATTAGGAAGCCAAAAAAAGGTAACAGTAAACATCATAAAACTAAAGTTAGCAAACCTGAAAAGTTTGTCTCAGATGATGGTGAGATAATTTTGGTTGGTAAAAATAATTTACAAAATGATCAACTTACCCTTCGGACAGCAGATAAACGTGATACTTGGCTTCATGTCCAAAATATCCACGGATCTCATGTAATAATTAGATCTTTCAATCCAACTGAACAGACAATTCTTCAAGCTGCTGAACTGGCTGCTTATTTTTCCAAAGCACGAGCATCTGCCAACGTGCCAGTTGATTACGTTAAAGTAAAAGCTGTAAAAAAGCCCAATGGAGGGAAACCCGGTTTTGTTACCTATCGGGGGCAAAATACGATTTACGTAACGCCAACGGAAGCAATTGTTAAACATTTAAGAGAGAATAGTAAAAAACAAGATACTAATTAGTATCTTGTTTTTTACTTCAATAACTTGTTGGTTGCTTCGTTAATAGTATGACCTATTGATAATTTAGCCCCTGACTCGAGTGATCGGTCTTTTTGATAATCGTACACTCCAAGTTGCTTAAATGGGAAAGAAGCCTGCATCACCGTAAAGTGTGTTGAAGAATCAATTTTGGGAACGGTATTTACAATTTTATCAATATTTAAATGTCCGGTTGCCATCCTGACCAGCACCCCAATCCAGTTAATTCCAGTGGACATATTTAAAAGAACGGTCTCAGTAATTCGAAGTGGTCTCACACCAGTAATTTTAATCTTGTCTTGATCCCTGTAAAAAAGAACCTGAACTAGTCCATGAAGACTTTGATTTTTCACCGCTACCTTAGCTCGTTCAACTAGCCCTTCCACATTCAAAACATCTTTACCATAAGGAACATAATAATCTGTTTGAAGACTGATATCGTCATCGTTTCCATCACCGGATTTAAACCCCACGGTTGAAATTGGAACTATTTTGTTCTCCGTTACTAATAAATCAAACGCAAAATCAACATGAGATCCATACCAAACTGCATCTTTTTGATTTGGTGGTAAAACCACCAACTTGAAATCATGATACTTGCTAAGTTCACGAATTAGGAAGTGACGATTACCCGGCAGAAAGACGTATTGGGGTTTCTCAGTTTGAATGACGTCTAAAATTTCTCCCAGTTGAATTGGTTCAATGTACTGCTTGTCACTCATCATTGGCGCTAAGGAGGCAGAATTAGGATTATTATTTAAAATTACAGTGTCAAATCCAATCTTTTTAAGTTGAATTAATATTTCACTAGTATAGAAATCAGAAGCAATATTGGGGCCAATTTTATTTCTACCCTTTCCAATTACTAGTGCGGTGTTATTCCCGATTTGATTAGATTCGTTGTCAATTTCATAACTAGCATAAAAGGAATTAATTTTTTCGGGAAATTCTCCAGCCGTTGGTTCGATCATTTTATAGGTTTTATAAGAATCCTTTTGACGAAGTTGATTGATATCTGTATGCCAAATGGATGACAACATTCCATCACCAAATCCCATTTCATGAGCTAACCTGAAAGCTTTAGCGTCATTTTGGTGTTTAAAAATATACGATCGACTCTTATCAATATTTGCCATGATCACAAAGAAAAATTGATCAATTTTGGTCAATTCTTGTAAATCTTCAATACTATAATGACGTGAGAGGGCTTCAAATAGAATTGGGAGTTGGATATCGGTTGGGTGAATTAATTGTGAAATTAGTTCATCTTCGGAAAGTTCAGAATAACTTGGCAAAACATCTTTTGGACTCGATTGCGAACTTCTAATGGCCTTTAACAAAGCGGCTTCGCAACTACGACCTACCCCAATTACTGATCCAATGGATTTGGTTTTAGTTCCAAGTCGTGAATCAGCATCAGGTAATTGCTCAAACGGCCAGATGGGGATTTTTACCGTGATATGATCACTGATTGGTTGAAGCACCGTCGTAAATTTATGAAAACGTGCTGGTAACTTAATTTTAGTAATTGGATAATTTAATAATAATTGTGAGGTAACTAAGGCAATTGGATATCCCGTTGATCTTGCTGCTAAGGTAGTACTCATGTTAAAACTAGGATTTACCTTTAGAACAAAACAATCATTTGTTTCAGTATTCAGAGCAAATTGTACATGACAAACGCCCTTGATTCCCAAAACGTCCATGACCTGAAATGAAATTGATCGCATCATTTGAATCTGGGTATCACTTAAAGTTTGTGCCGGGGTATAAACGACCGAATCATTTGAGTTCACTCCGACTGGATTCATATCTTCTAAAGAAGATACCATCAATTTTGTCCCCATTGTATCACGCAGTGAAACCGTTCCAACTTCTTTGTAGCCGACAATTTCCCGTTCAATTAGGCATTTACTAGACTTTGACTCCTCAAAGATGGTATCAGCATCGTTAGTTATTTGTTCCATGTTTTGAAAAATCAACCGTTGTTGTCGAACTTTAGGATCTAACGGTCTAACGGAAATTGGAAATGAAATTTTATCAATTACATTCCTTAAATCATCAAAATTATCAACAATATAATAATCAGGGGTGGGAATCCCATATTCTTTTAATCTTTGATTCAATCGATTTTCATTGTTAAACAGATCAATATTATCATCATTTAAACCAATAATTTTTACATTATTTTCTTTTAATATTCCATTTTTATTTAAGCGTTGAATAACCTTTAGTGCATTAACTCCGCCGAAAACTGAGGTAACTGCATCAATGTTCTCTGTTTCAATAACATGTTTAGCATTTTCAGTATTAACAGGTTTAATGGAAACATTATCAGGATTCATTTCCTGTAATATTACTGAATATGGATTATTATCCAAAAGAAAAGTAGTAATCCCAAGTTTCTTCCAAACCTTTAGTGCTTGAAATGCAGCGGAATCAAGCTCACATTCTTGACCAATTCCAGACGGTCCTGCTCCGATTATTAAGATTTTTTTGATATCGTCTTTCATTAGGCTATCTCCCATGAGCTGTGATACTTTCTAGAAATTCATCAAATAAGTCAATACTGTCAGTTGGACCACTAGACCCATCCGGAGAAAATTGAACTGAGAAACTTGGATAGTCACGGTGCCTAATTCCCTGAACTGTTCCATTGATTAAGTCTATGTATGTCACAATTAGTTTTGATGTGTCGATAGAATTTGGATCTACGGCATAATCCTGAGCTTGATTAGCATAAATAATTTGATTAGTAATAATTTTTTGAATGGGATGATTGCTTCCATGGTGTCCAAGTCTCATTCGATAAACACTGGCTCCATTAGCCATAGCTAACAATTCATGCCCTAATCCCATACCAAAAACTGGAAGTGCCTGTTCTAATTTAGCAATCGTCTTTAAAACACTTTCATCAATTTCGTGCGGAGATCCAGGCCCTGTTGATAAAATAATTCCTTCTGGGTCAAGATCAATGATTTCTTGGTATGAAGTGTCAAAGGGAAGCACAATTACATTGCAATTCCTTTGAGCTAATTGACGAATAATCCCTTCTTTTAAGCCAAAATCAAGTACCGCAACGGTTTTGCCATTTCCAGGGACCAAATAAGGTTTGGGTGTGGCAACCTGTTGAATCTGCTGATTATTTAAAACGGCTGCATTTAACTGATCAAATGCATGTTCATCATTAACATCAACGAGACTCGCTTTTGAAATATCATGTGCCATAATGTATTTCAAAAGATAACGAGTATCAATTGCAGTTATCCCCGGAATATTACGTTGCTTAAGAAATGTATCTAAAGATATATTTTTTAAGTAACTAGTTGAAATATCTTCACTATGATGAACAACCACACCCTTAGCTGATGTCAAAATAGACTCATAGTTTTTTCGATTGATTCCGATATTTCCAACTGAAGGCTGTGTGAATGCCACGATTTGATTGTGATAAATTGGATCTGTGATTGATTCCTGGTAGCCATTAAGATTCGTATTCATAACAATCTCGCCCGTTACGGTTGATTCAGCCCCCATCGATTTTCCCACAAATGAAGTGCCATCATTTAGGATTAAATATCTTTTAGTCATAATGAAGGTCCCTTACTTGTTAGAAACGATTTCGACAGAATCACGATCATCAATTTCTGAAACCAAGACATTAACTTTTTCGTCCTTTGAACTAGGAATATTTTTCCCAACAAAATCAGCCCGAATTGGTAGTTCACGATGACCACGATCAACTAATACAGCTAAACCAATTCTCTTCGGTCTTCCCATTTCATTGATTGCTCCTAATGCTGCCCGGACAGTCCGGCCAGTGTATAACACATCATCAACTAGGATTACATTTTTATTATTAATGTCTACCCCATCATTATTAGTTGGATTAGGCTTTGTTTTTCGGTTCTTTAAGTCATCACGATATTTGGTTACATCTAGTTCCACAACCGGAATTTTAGCATTTTCAAGTTTTTCCAAGCGTTTAGCAATTCTTCTTGCCAAATAAACTCCACGAGTCTTAATACCAACTAAAACTAAGTCGTTGATACCTTTATTTTTCTCAATAATTTCATAAGTGATTCGTGTCAAAGCACGTTGCATGGCCATGCCATCAACTACAACTTTCTCTTTTGCCATAAATGTCACTCCTTAACTGATATCAGAATACTGTTTTCTTAATTGATCGATTGTTTTTTGAAAAATTGGTGGTGCTGGAACTTTAAAATTGAGTTCTTCATGTGTAACTGGATGTTTAAATCCCAGTTCAGCAGCATGTAAAAACTGTCCTTTCCCTTTAATGGTATTTTTAGGTCCATAAAGTGGATCGCCAACGAGTGGATGACCAATATACTTCATATGGACTCTAATTTGATGAGTTCTTCCGGTTTCTAACTGACATTCCACTAAAGTATATTTCCCACCAAAACGTTCAAGAACGTGGAAATGAGTGATGGCATTCCTTCCGCCGGGAATTACTGCCTGTTTCTTGCGGTCGTTAAAAGATCTACCAATCGGAGCATCAATGGTACCGCGTTCTTCATTAATATTACCATGAACCAACGCTAAATACTTTCTGCGATTAGTTTTTTTCCTTAGTTGTTTGGACAATGATCTATGAGCAATATCGGTCTTAGCTACCATCAACAATCCAGAAGTATCCTTATCGATGCGATGAACAATTCCTGGTCTGACTGTTCCATTAATAGAAGATAATTTTGTATGATATAACAGCGCGTTAACTAACGTATGATCAGGATGACCGGGAGCTGGATGGACTACCATACCTTGGGGTTTGTTGACCACAATTACCTGATCATCTTCATAAATAATATCCAGCTTAATGTTTTCTGGTACTAAATTCATTTGTTTAGGCTCAGGGATAGAAATTTGAATGAGGTCATTATTTTGGGATTGGTATTTCGGCTTTTTAGTATCACCATTAACTAAAATTAAATGATCCTTGATCAATTCATTTGCACGACTACGACTTAAATCTTCATAGTGATCCGAAACCAATTTATCAAGTCGCTCGTTTTCATTATCAGCTCTAAATTCTCTATTTTGCATTTTTCTCACTCTCAGGTTTTGCTAATACGATAACTAAGAACAGGACGATCACACCAATCGTTACACAGGAGTCAGCTATATTAAAAATTGGAAAATTTATAAAATCTAATTGAATCATATCGGTAACTGCTCCTAGAAACAACCGATCTAGCAAATTACCAATCGTTCCAACCAACATCAATATTAAACCAAACAAGTATCCGATATGATATCTTTCGATGTAAATAAATATCATAAAAACCAAAACAGCTCCAGTGGCGATGAATTCAAAGATGACAGATTTCCCAGCAAGAAAACTCCAAGCAGCACCTGTGTTATTAATATTAGTCAATGATATAACTCCAGGAACGAATGGAATTTCTTTTCCAAGTGGAACGTTAATCCGAATCCACCATTTCGAAATTTGATCAAAAATCAGGAGAATAAAAAACATTAGTGCAAAACATATCCATGCCAAGATTTGTTTTTTAGAATAATCCGGTGATTTTTTCATTTTTATCAATATCCATTTCTGCTGCAGCTGGATGCTTAGGCAATCCCGGCATAGTGATTACTTTTCCAGCCATCGCCACAATGTATCCTGCTCCTAGTTTCGGCAATAATTCAGTAATATGCAAAGTAAACCCACTTGGATCGCCTAATTTTTTGGGGTTATCTGATAAAGAATATTGAGTTTTAGAAATACAGATCGGTAGTTTATCCCATCCATTTTTTTCAATGCCCTTTAATTGCTTCATGGCTTTCCCAGAAAGGACAACGTCCTTTGCTCCATAAATCTTTTTAGCGACCTTATTAATTTTATCAATCAAGGAATCTTCATCATTGTAAATTCGCTTAATGGATGCATTATTCTCAACAAGTTTGATTAATTTCTGAGCAAGGTCAATTGAACCCTTACCACCCTCAAGAAATGACTTACTAATACCAAATTCAACGTCTTGTTTTCTTAAATGATCACTTAACCACTTAATTTCTTCAGGGGAATCATCAGTAAACTGATTAATGGCGACGATAATTGGTTTGTTAAAGGATTTCATTGCCTTAATATGATGATCAAGATTTTTTACTCCAGATTTTAATGCTTTAACGTTTGGTATAGCTAAGTTTTCTTTACTAATCCCACCATTGAACTTTAGAGCACGAATTGATGCAACCATAACGACTGCACTCGGATCTGCATTTAAGTGTGGTGATACCAAATCCATGAATTTCTCACCACCTAGATCAGAACCAAATCCTGCTTCAGTTAACGTATAATCAGCAACTTTAAGAGCCACATTAGTAGCTTGAACACTGTTACACCCCATAGCTAAATTAGCAAACGGCCCCCCATGAACAAACGCTGGGGTATGTTCTAATGTTTGAACTAGATTAGGATTAATCGCATCTTTTAAAATAATTGTTAAAGCACTTTCAACCCCCAGATTTGAAACAAAAACTGGTTCATTATCATAAGTGTATCCAATTAAAATATTCTTAATACGTTCTTTTAAATCATTTAAATCAGTTGATAGACACAAAATGGCCATTAATTCACTTGCAGCTGTGATTTCGAAATGCTCTTCTCTAGGAACGCCGGATTTAGATCCACCTAGTCCAATCACCATATTTCTTAGTTCACGATCGTTAACATCCATCGCACGGTGCCACTGAATTTTACGTGGATCTAAATGTAAATGATTTCCCTGTTGAATCGAATTGTCGATCAGTGCCGCTAGAGTATTATTAGCAGAAGTTAAAGCATGAATATCTCCCGTAAAATTAAGATTAATGTTCACCATTGGTTCAACTTGAGCAAATCCGCCTCCGGCTGCTCCACCTTTCATTCCCATCACAGGACCCATAGAAGGTTCCCGCAAAGCAATGGCAACTTTTTTATTTAGTTGATTTAACGCATCGCCAAGACCAATTAATACAGTGGATTTCCCTTCTCCAGCCGGAGTGGGATTAATAGCAGTTACTAAAATCAGTTTCTTTTTAGTATGTCGATCACGAGTATCACCTGATATTTTTGCCATGTACTTTCCATATGGATCAACTTCGTTTTGGGGAATCGAAAGTTTACTTGCGATATCTTGAATCGGATCCAATTGACTTTCCTGTGATATTTCAATGTCAGTTTTCATTCATACACCCTCTATTTTTTTACTTCAGTGCTAAAAGCTTCTTTTAATTCGATGATAGAATTGTTGGGAAGTATAAAATTATAGTTTTTATTCTTATAGTTGAAAGATAATTGAAATTTTTTGGAATGAATATCAATAATGTCCTTAATATTCATTTGAATCCCCTTGGGATGAAACACGCTCCGCACTGTTAATGTCTTATTTGATAAGATTAACTTTCTAAAATGAATTTGAATCCATGATAGTAGGATAAAAACAATAAAAAAACCTAATGTAATTTCTTGAAAGTGAGTTATTTCTAACCAAATGATCACCCCAATTAGCAAAACAATAAACGTCCAACTCCAGCAGATAATACTAGTAGTGATATTTGGTTGATACAAAAATTTTCTCTTTTGAGTTATCATAGTCTAAACCTCTTTATTAAACGAATGGAGTAATTTATTAATGTATAAATTATATTCTGATGCAGCTATTAAACCTAAAAGTAATCAATGTGGAATTGGAATTTTAATTCTTCATCAGAAACAACAAATTCAAATTAAAAAGCAATGTAAAGCAAAAAATAATCATATTGGTGAATTCAAAGCATGCCTCACTGCCCTAAGAGAGCTTTGTGATCATTTAAATAGTATTAACAAGCATCCAAGTGATATTACTGTCCTGTACTACACTGACAGTTCCATTTTAAGCGACAGTCTTAATAAACAATACGCCAAACATTATCAAAAATACGTTGATGAAATCGTTAAATTACAAAATCATTTCGCAATGGTGTTAACTAAATGGATTCCAGACACTCAAAATCTAGGTGCTCACGAATTAGCTTTTCAAGCTCTTCATTCTAATTAATTAACGTAGTTAGAGATTGGTTTTTCGTACATATCCCAGTCTTTAGTAGTGCCAAAAACGATATAATCCGATAATAATTTTCCAATCATTGGTCCAGTAGTTAGACCCGACGATCCAAGACCACTACCGATCAACAATTCTTTGTAATTGGGGATTGAACCAAAGAAAGGAGCAAAGTCATCTGTATAAGCCCTCGTTCCCACTCTACTACCAATAATATCAGAATAATCCAAGGTAGGAATTAATTTTTTGGCTGAATTAAGCAATTCATCATTAACCTTTGGTTCCTCTTTTAAATCAAAGCCCTTTTCATCGTCGTGAGTAGCTCCAATAATCAATTTTCCGTGTCCAAGCGGAATAAAGTCATATTCTCCTTCTGGCATCATCACCGGCATGTTCTCATGAGCTGGAATATCAGATACTTTTAATTCTACCAGTTGTCCTTTTTGAGGTCTGACTTTTACTTTAATGTTAAGAGGAGCAAGTGTTTCTTTTACCCAAGCACCGGTAGCTATGACAATTTGATCGAAACTTAATAGTTGATCTTTAAAACTAATGGTATGGTCACTAGTAAGTATCACTCTGCCCTTATAAAGAGTCAAATTTCGTTTTTTGGCGATTGCAACTAAATGCTTACAGAAGAGATTTCCATTAATCCGACTTCCTCCGGAAACAAAAATTCCTGGATAAGTAGTCGTAAGAATGGGGATCTTGTTTTGCACTTCTTCTTTATCTAGCCTTGTGATGTCACCCATCTCAGGAGTCGTCTGAACTCTTTTTTTAGCTAAAGCATAGAGCTCATCTAAATCGTTATTATCTTTTCTTGTGATGATGGTACCACTACTATTAAAAGTTGCTGAATTCATTTGGGTTTGATCAGCAATTTTAGGAATCAATTTAGCTCCAGCCTTTGCTAAGTTATACCATTGTTTATTTCTACGTTTCGACAACCATGGTGATATGATTCCTGAAGCTGCTTTGGTTGCTTGCCCATAACTATCGTCAAACATCGTTACCTCTCGCTGATCGGTATTTGGAAGTTGACTTAGGTAATATGCAAGGGTGGAACCAACTATTCCACCACCAATAATCGCGATTTTCTTTTTCAATTACTTATCCTTCTTGTTAAAAGTTTGCTCAACCCAGTATTGGAAATAATCCGTTCTGATTCGCCCATTATACAATTTACGTCGTTTAGTGGCTTTTTTGCCATATTCTTTTTCAAAATTTAAGTCACTGGTTAAGTAATACTTAGACCAAGTTTTCATAGGAATAAATACCTTCCCCATATCATGATAAAGCTGGGCTGCTTCTTTAGTATCACCCATTCTTTGACCATATGGCGGATTAGTAACTAAAACCCCGTCTTGTTTATCGGTATGAAAATCTTGAACGGCCACTTGTTTGAACTGAATATCATGAAGTAAACCAGCTTCCTCAGCGTTTACTTTGGCGTAATTAATCATTTTTTCATTAACATCAGAGGCCATGATATCAAACTCAGTGTCATAATCAGCTTTTGAATCTGCATCGGCACGCACTTTCTTTACAAGTTCTGGATCCACCCAATCCCAGTGTTCGAATACGAACTCACGATTATAACCCGGGGCAATATTTCTAGCAATTAAAGCCGCCTCAATGGGGATGGTTCCAGACCCACACATTGGATCAAGAAATGGCATTTGTTCTGGATGCCAATTTGTTAAAAGAATTAGAGCAGCTGCCATGTTTTCTTTTAGGGGTGCTTCACCCTTTGCGACCCGATATCCACGTTTAAACAAACTGGGACCGGTAGTGTCTAATGTATCCATAACTTCGTCTTTATTAACCCGAACTTCAAGTGGATAGAGTGCACCTGATTCAGGTAATCTGGTGCGACGATGATAAAATTTACTTATCTTCTCAACGATTGCTTTTTTAGTAATGGCTTGAATGTCTGGAACACTATGAAGAACTGATTTTTGTGAACGTCCCTCAACTGGAAACTTTCCGTCCATCGGGATCAGGTCTTCCCAATCCAACCTCTTAGTATTTTCAAACAACTCGTCGAAAGTTGTCGCTTTAAAACGACCCACAATAATTTTAATTCGGTCTGCAGTTCTTAACCATAAATTAGCCTTAATAATGTCAGTAATCGTTCCATTAAAAAGAACCACTCCGTTCTTAACTTCTGGATCGTATCCCAATTCCCGCAACTCATCTCCTACTAAGCCTTCTAAACCAGCAGAACAAGTTGCCATTAAATTAAATTTTTTCATTTTATTTCATTCCCTTTTATATAAAAAAAGAGTGGGAAGATCCCACTCAACCTGAAAAATGGTGCAGGCCCCTATAAGCCATGTTTTGTGCTTAACCACAACTTCAGGAAAAAGTGGTTAAGTAGTAATCATCTATCTCAAGAACAAATTGTTCTTCCCCCACACTTGGTTCAATTTCCGTGTGTGAAGCTCCCCTACCAAAGTTTGGGTTTCCCGCTCGCGGGGTTTACTGCGTTCCAATAATTTGATTTCTCAAATTAGTCGTTTCTGTGGCACTTTATGAAATACTAGAGCATAGCAATTGCCTTAGTTCTTTCTTTCGCCGTAATCAAATCGATGATCCCTCGGCTTATTTTTTCACCGAGCACGAACACTACAAGCATCTCAGCTTGTGCGAGAGTGGACTTTCCTCAGCCAACAATTGCTGACCGCGATTACTCAGGACCTGCACCAAATCTTTAAAACCTATTAGATTTATCTGAATCCTCGCCATATACACGACGCTCTAAGCTGGATAACCGTTTTAAGATATCCATGTCAGTAGGATTCTGACCTTGAGCCGGCTGACTTGAAGTAGTATTCTTTGGTGCTTCCTCAGCAGGTTTAGTTGGCTCAGCAGTTGTTTCTTCTGGTGCCCGTTGAGGAGCACTTGAACGTTCGATAGGACGTTGAGTACTTTGTGCGCTCGATCCCATTGATACCTGACGAGATAATTCGTCAACTTTTAACTTGAGATCCTGATTTTCCTGATCTAACTGATCAATCTCACGTTGAAAAGTCTCATAGTCCTTAATGATACTATCCAAGAAAGTATCAACTTCAGCAGGATCGTAACCCCGCATTTTTTGCTTAAATTCCTTTTGTAGAATTTGTTTTGGAGTAAAATTAATATTTTCCATTAATGCACACCTCACCAATCATTTCCGCATAGTTCTATTCTATCAGAAATAAAACTAAAAGTCATCATTTAACTGTCTTTGATAATCATCAGCAAGATCTTGTAACTGATCAAAATCGATCAATTGCATCGGATATGCATGATTTTTTTGAAACTGGTGAATAGCTTGATAGTCATACTTAGTTTTACCTTCATTTTCTGGATCATACACTAATAATGACTGGTCTGTATGCGTGAGCATAAATCGTTGATAATTTTTTAGTTGTTTAGGTGAATCATACGGATGATCACTTACTGAATTTGAAAAATCAGCTTTAGAAACTGCTCGATTTAATTTTGCTTGATTATCTTCATTCCAGTTTGACCCAAATTTTTTAAATGGTAACATTACTGCTAATTGAAATTCATGTGGATACTTTTTTTGAAGTTCTTTAGAAACATCGGCTGTCCATTGTTCAATCCCGAGCTGTCCGCCGGTGATAATCCAGTCACATCCATTTTCAATTAACTGTGAAAGTTGATCAAACAAAGCTTGCTTAATAATTTTTAACTTAGGATCATCATTTTGAAAGATTCCTAATTCATAACTCCGGTACCCTGATACCCAAACGCGGCTCATTTCTATCCACCTTTCAATAATTATTTCTCCAGGTTACCTACAATTGCTATAATATACTACGTATATGTTAACATGATCATTTTTAATAAATGGATTGAGGTTATACAATGAATTTCCATTATCCTAACGGTAATTCCTATCGAAGTACCAGTAAATCAAGTAAACTTATCATTAAAAAAAATAAATCTACCATTAAGTACGGTGATCGGGGGATGTCCCTTGAAGCTGAATTAAATGAAAGCAACCAATATTATTTGGAAAGGGATATTGCAGTGGTTCATAAAAAGCCTACCCCAATTCAAATTGTAAATGTTGACTACCCCAAACGTAGTGCAGCCGTTATTAGGGAGGCATATTTCCAGCATGCTTCTACAACCGACTATAACGGTATTTATCGGGGCAAATATATTGATTTTGATGCTAAAGAAACTACTAGTACCACTTCTTTTCCTCTTAGTAACTTTCATAAACATCAAATTGAACACATGAAAAAATGCACCAAATTAGGTGGGATCACCTTTGCAATGATAAAATTTGTTAAAAGTAATGAACTTTTTGTGCTTGAAGGACCGAATCTATTCTATTATTGGGACCGACAAAATCAGGGCGGAAGAAAGTCAATTTCAAAAATAGAGCTTCAGGATAATGCGTACCAAATTAAGTACCATCTTCAACCCTTGATTCCATACCTCAGAGCGGTTGATCAAATTATCGATAATAAGAACAATATGTAAAGGAGAAGTCTAATGGCTGATTCAGATGAAAATATTTCTAGGGTACAAAGGTTTAAGCACCATCAGCAACCACGAAAGAAAAAGATGAAGCTTTGGAAAAAAATCATTTTATGGATTTTGGCAGTAATCGTTGCCATACTTATTTGTGGAGCAGGTCTTTTTACTTATTATGCAGCCAGTGCTCCAAAGATATCTTATAATACCCTCTCTAGTGATAATTCAACGACGATATATGATTCAAGTGGTAAGATAATTTCACGTTTAGGTGCCCAAAATCGGGACTACGTGAAACAAGATCAGATTCCTGATAACCTAAAAAATGCGATTATTTCAATTGAAGATCGTCATTTTTATAAGGATCATGGGGTTGATCCTGCCAGAATTGTTGAAGCAGCCTTTTCAAATCTTCGTGGCCAAGGTGGTTTACAAGGTGGCAGTACCCTTACCCAACAATTAGTCAAATTATCAGTCTTTTCGACTAAGGCCTCGGACCAAACGCTAAAACGCAAGGCTCAAGAAGCCTGGTTAGCGATCAAAGTCGACCATGATTATAGTAAACAACAAATTTTAGAGTTTTACATCAACAAGGTTTACATGGGTAATAATGCTTACGGAATGCAAACTGCTTCCGATTATTATTTCAATAAACCATTAAAGAAGATTAACCTCCCACAAACGGCTTTTTTGGCTGGTTTACCTCAAGCTCCCGTTCAATATAATCCTTATACAAATCCTAAGTTAGCAACTGAACGAAGAAATCAAGTTCTAGAAGCAATGGCTAACAATAAAGTGATTTCCAAGGAGCAAGCTAGTGAAGCTGAAAAGACCAGTATTCAAGATGGTCTGGTTAAACAACACAATTCAAATTCGTCTCCATACGCAAAAAATGAGAAGTATGCCGATGCCTATATCCAACAAGTTGTTCAAGAGCTAGACCAAAAGGGATACAAATTAAATGCTGGAAATAAGGTTTATACAAATTTGAATATGGACACTCAAAAACAAATGTATAAACTGGCCAACGATCCCAACTCACCCATTCAATTTCCTAACAATAACTTCCAAATTGGTGCCACGATGGTAAATTCCAATAACGGTAAAGTGGTTTCGATGCTTGGATCAAGAAAACAAAAAATTGCCTTTGGATTAAATCGTGCAATTCAAACCGATCGTTCTAGTGGATCAACTATGAAACCATTAATGGACTATGGACCAGCAATTGAATACTTAAAATGGCCAACTTATCAAGCTGTTCAAGACACGCCTTTCACGTATCCCGGAACAAATAAAGAACTTCAAGACTTTGACAATAAGCATGAAGGTACCATCACGATGCGAAAAGCACTTGTTGAGTCACGTAATATTCCTGCGATCAGGACCCTTCAACAGGTTGGAATCCAACGATCACAAGACTTTTTAGCTGGATTAGGAATGACATTTAATAAACCACTTGAACTACAAAACGGAATTGGTGCCTATATCTCATCAGAGCAGGAAGCAGCTGCGTATGCTGCATTTGCAAATGGTGGGACGTATTACAAACCATATTTAATCAATAAAGTAGTTAATGTCAACGGAGCTGAAAAGCAATACAGTCCTAAGGGGCATCGAGCCATGTCACCAGATACTGCCTTTATGATAAATGACATGCTAAAAGGCGTCATGACTTCTCCTAATGGTTCTGGAACTGCTGCTAAGATTCCTGGACTTTATCAAGCCGGTAAAACCGGTACTACCCAATATCCGGATGATTGGATTAAGAAAGTTCCTGATCAATCATCAATGGATTCATGGTTTAGTGGGTACACGAAGAATTTCTCACTTTCTATTTGGACCGGATATGACCATCAATTTAAACCCGGAAACTATATTTCCGAGCCACAAACACGAATTGCTCAAACCTACTACAAAGAAGTAATGTCACAGGCATCTGCTAATAAACCTAATATTGATTGGCAGAAGCCGGATAATGTGATTGAAACCAAACGAGATGGCGTAAACGAATACTATATCGAAGGTCACATGGGAACCGCGGTTTCAGCTAATAATGCTAGTCAATCTGGACAAGCATCCAAGAATCGTTCAGTTGTCTCAAATTCATCAAGTTCAAAAGACTCCAACAGTTCATCATCTGACGATAATTCTAGTTCAAGTCAGACGTCATCGGGGTCTAGTTCTAAGGTTGAAGAGCCATCTGAATCAAGCAAACCTAATGATCAATCATCTTCTGAATCATCAAATAATCAAGATAACAATAATCAGAGCACTCCTGCTTCTAATAATAGTCAATCATCAAGCACTTCTACTCCAAATCAATAAATTGAATATTCTCTTTAAGACTCATCCACTTTATGATTTATGTGGCTTGGGTCTTTTTTGTTGTTGTTTTGTTTTTTTAATTAAGTTAAAGTAACTTTTAACTTTTCACCTGAATTTTAATCATTTAACCACAAAAAAATGCATAGATCTTTTACATCCATGCATCATTGATTAATTTTAAAAATCGGGATATTTTGTTTTGGTTTTCTTGGTTGATCACTGTTTAAATTTCTCTGTTGCTGTTCATTGGCTTCCTGAACTTGTGCAGCGGTTTTAATGTTGCGATGCTGCCAATTCAAAAGAATTCGATCCATATACTTCAAACTATAAACCTGACTTAGCACCGCCTCTTTGAGGGCTAATTCAATAATCTTTGGTGAGTAATGATCTTGTTCAAGCCATTGATTGATTGTTTCCAACTCGATTGAAGATAATGGCCGACCAAATTCCTCTTGAATTTTTTTAAATAATCCTTTTCGTTCCTTAATATCATTACTTTGTTTGTTACGCTCTTTTTGAGCATGATTATTAGTGTTTACTAACGATGTAGAATCAAGCAACTTGTCCATTTTATGATTTAAAAGATCAAACTTATATTCGTCCTTCCCAGACTTCGTACTAGAAATGTTGATAATCTTTTTAGTAACTAATTGATGTAATAAATTATAAATATCGTCTTCTTTTAAACCAGTCGCTTTCGACAACTCAGTAGCACTTGGAAACAAATCCCCTTTAGAACGAGCTAGTACTAACTCCAAGAAGACCACTAATTCAGTTGGGTTCATCCCCAACTCAGAGAAATGCTGCAATAAAAAACCAGAAACGCTAATTGAACCACTTTCTAAATAACGCTCTAAATTTTCACTCATTTTATTCCTCCTTCAATAATTCATCATTACAAATTCTTAATGGTTTGCACAATCTTGCCCGTCTTATAATTTACCGTGACGTAGTTCATTCGATTGTTCTGATTTAAATAGGAAACCACCCAGGCTGGCTGATCTTGATAAATCCCAAGCCCGGTGTTAATAATCTTAGAGGCTTTCCCAATTTTTTGAGCCGTCTTTTCTGCTTCCTGTTGTGTAATCCCACTCTTTTGGGTAACTACCTGCATACTCTTCCCGTTCTTAGGTAAGATGGCATACGCATACTGATTTTGTTTATTATAACCACCAACTGAATAGTATGTCTTATTTAAATTAGACGAATAGAAATGATTAATATTATGAAATCCAGCACTATTTTCTGCTACCGTAGTGACATGAGAACGAGCGCGTAATTGGGGTGCTTTAGCAACATGAAAGAAAATAATAACACCCAGAATGATTAGAACGATCACCGCAACAGTTATCCATCGAATCCGATGAGTCCTTTTTCGTTTTAATTGTTCTCTGTACATGAAAATTCCTCTTTTATTTAACTTTTACATGCATCATTATAGCAAACTTTCCTTGTTTAATAATTAATTAATCCCTCTTATTAAAGAAATCTTGACCATCTTTAACAATCTTAGCGATCGACCCCGTTTTAATTGGTAAATCAGAGGGAAGCGCATCGATGATTTTCTTACCATACCGTTTGTCAATCAAACGACTGTCCAAAAAGTTAATGATACCATAATCAGTTGAGCTTCTAATCAATCTTCCCACACCTTGTTTAGTTTTGATAATAGCTTCTGGTAAGTCAAAATTATAAAATGGATTCTTGTTTTGTTCCTTTAAAAACTTAGCCCGACTTGAAACAACCGGATTATTGGGAGATTCAAACGGTATCCGGGTAATAATGAGTTGCTTGAGTAAATTATCCGAAAAATCAACACCCTCAAAATAACCATTAGCTCCAAGTATTACCGGAACTGCATTCTTGGTTGACTCAAACCTTTTGATCATTTTTTCTTGACTCCCAGAAACACCGGCGGCTTGAATCATAAAATTATCGTTATTGTTCTGATCTAATTTTTCGTACACTTTTTTCAAAATATCCAATGAGTTAAACAGTACTAGTGTTGGTACTGCATTAGCGTTGATAAGCTTCCAAATTGAGTTAGCCAGATAAGAGATATATTCATCATTATCTACACTAGGTGGCATCGGTGTCGTTTCAGAAATCATCATTTCAGCTTGCTTGGAATAATCAAAAGAAGATTTTAGCCGTTTCATTCTCGTATCACTCCGACTTAAATCAAGCTGATCAAAAATATACTGTGACTTTTTTGATGTAAACAACGTCGAACCGGTAAAAATTGCTGGCTTAAAATAGTGATAGATATTTTCCTTTAACTTATTTTTGGAAGCAAAATCGCCAGTCATGAGGATGACATGATTAGGATCTAGATCCTCTGTATAATAGATCCAGTAAAAAGAGGCTCGCTCACTAACCCTTTGCTTAACTTGGCCCACGT
Source organism: Fructilactobacillus sp. X7R4C1 (assembly GCF_059901115.1). NCBI lineage: Bacteria > Bacillati > Bacillota > Bacilli > Lactobacillales > Lactobacillaceae > Fructilactobacillus > Fructilactobacillus sp. X7R4C1. Next base: position 134,223 of record NZ_JBWXVD010000002.1, on the reverse strand, counting down.
TAACACTATCAATGTAATCAGTAATTGTAAGTAAATGACGTTCAAACTTTTCAATCAAAGCTTCATCAGAAATCGTCCAACGATTCTTTTCCTTCTTAACTAACTTTTTGAAAGTATTTATAAATTCTTCTAATTTTACGTTAATATGGGTCAAATGGTTTATTTGACCCTGATGGTCTTTCACAAATTGAAGTAGTTCTTTTGCACTAATCGAAGACTCAGAACGCCTAGTAGTAACGGGTTTCATGAATTTTACCCTAAAATCCTGTAAAATCAACTGATTTGTATCAAAAATAGCATCTAGCTGGGAATCTAACCCATTAAGTCGATTTAACTCATCAATATCGTCAGAAAAGATTTCATTTAAATTTAATCCGTGGGTTTGAAATAAATCATTCTTAACCCTTCCAATATTTTTCTTTAAAGTATTGAATTTAATGACTTTTTCTTGCGATGAAAACGCAACGTCAGCAAGCTTATGAGCTTCGTCAACCACTAAGTATGGCTTTGAAGTCATGTAATTACTTAATTGACGACTATTCTCAAAAAGATAATTATGGTTAACGATAACAATATCAGCACGTTCCACCCGCTTCAATTGAGCGAGTAAGAAGTCAACATCCCGAAAAGAGTTCTTCTTATCCGTCTCCACATGAGAATTTTGATAATTAATTTGATCAATAAACGGAACTTCATTGGGAAGATTTAATTCGTCAAGATCACCCGTGCTTGTCTCAGTGAGCCAGACCAAGATTCGTGCTTTCATGAATTGTGACTGTTTAGATTTATCGTGAAATTGAAGTGTTTTGCTAAACCGTTCTAGATTAATATAATGATTGACACCCTTTAACATGGCAACATCAAAACTAGTATTAAGTAACGGTTCTAGTTGACTCTTAATTGTAGAATACAACTGTTCCTGAAGTCCATTGGTAGAAGTACTGACCACTAGCTGTTCACCTTCATTAACCAAATAAGCCATTGGAACCATGTATCCCAGGGTTTTCCCACTCCCGGTTGGTGCTTCAATTAATAAATTATAGGTGGGTTTTTCTTTATCATGATAATTATTATAAATTAAGTTCATCATTTTACTTTGTGAACTTCGCCAATTTAACTTACCCATAAATTGGCGTTTTTTCTGCTTCTTAGTCCTAGGATACTTTATCAAATTGTGCTCTGAGATTGAATAGGATGGTACTTGGTTTTTTAGCGCAACCCCATTTACAACCACATATTGCGAATTCAAATTCTTTAAATGTTCCCGCTTAATCTCTTCGCGATCTTCAATAAATTGAACCGTATCTCTAGGGAGATCAGGATGAACCTTAAGAATAGACTGAATTGTCACTAAGGGTAATTTTTCAATTTTCTTCATGATTGTTAACAGTAAATGAGCAGTTGCGTCAGCATCACTTTTAGAGGAATGCGGATGGGTGTGTGAAATCCCAAAATGATGACTTAAGTCCTTTAATCGATATCCCGTTAATTCCGGAAAAAAGATTTGACTCAACGTGACCGTATCAATGGCTTTAATATCTAACTCAGGATAACCCACTCTTTCTAATTCCGCATTTAAAAACGGAAAGTCAAAATTAACGTTATGGGCAACGAAGACAGTACCACTCAGTATCTTATAAATATGGGGAGCAACCTGATCAAACGTTGGTGCTCCTTTAATTGTCTGGGCGTTAATGCCAGTTAAGTGGGTGATATCTTTAGGAATCGCTTCACCATTATTAACATATGTTGAGTAGGAATCGACCACTTGACCACCCTGAACAAAAGTACAACTAAATTGAATAATTTGGTCACCATTAGAGACATCCGTTCCAGTTGTCTCCATGTCAACGACTGCATATTTTGTATTCTTGGGCACCTGTCTCACCTACCTTTAAAACTAACTCCACTATAATATTACTACATTTATCTTAATATTTATATAAACCAACATTTAATCATTAGTAAAGTATTCTAAAATATATTGGTCATGTTCTAAATTATGATAAAATAGGTATGTTTGGAAAGTGAGCGATTGAAATATGAACACGACTGCAACCGGGTTGAGTCATGCAAAAATAATTTTTTTAGGTGAGCACAGTGCCGTCTACCAAAAGCCTGCGATTGTTTTTCCTGTGCCACAAATTAAAGTGAAAACCACCATTACTTCTGATGGTAACAATCAACTATTCAGTAAATACTACCATGGTCCAATTAGTGCTCTTCCTTCTTCAATGAATGGATTACAGACACTTATTAATCGTCTTAACCAATCATTAAATCCTAATAGCATCCCAATTAATATCAAAATTGATAGTGCAATTCCGTTGGGGAGAGGGATGGGTTCATCCGCTGCAACCGCTAGTGCAGTTACCAGAGCCTTTTTTCATTTCTTTAATCATCAACTAAACGCTAACCAGCTTAAGAAATTTACCGATGTAGAGGAAAAGATAACTCATGGTAATCCAAGTGGAATTGACGCTAAAACCGTCAGCGCACTTAATCCCATCTTATTTGAAAAGGGTCAGTTTTATGATTTCCCCGTTTCAAGCACAGGAACTCTCATCATTGCTGATACCGGCATTTCAAGTAATACTTCCACGGCGGTTTCAATGGTAAGAGATGAAATGGACCATAACTTTCAAAATACGAATGATTTAATTAACGACCTCGGGGATTTAGCTGAAGCAGCTAAACATTCTCTGACATACAATAAACTCAAACAAACCGGCAAATTAATGAATCTGGCCCAAAATGATCTTTCAAAATTGGGAGTTAGTTCAACAGAAATTAATACCCTGGTAAATGCTGCTAATCAGGCGGGTGCCCTCGGTGCTAAACTAACGGGAAGCGGACTCGGTGGATGCATTATTGCTCTGTCAGATTCTAAAACCACCACGCAAAAAATCAAGACAACCCTTAAACAAAGTGGAGCACAAGGAGTTTGGGTCCAATCATTAAATGAAATGAAGTAAGGAGATTTATTATGTCCGACAATACTAATATCTATAGAACCCAGAAGGCTCGTGCTCATACTAATATTGCACTAATAAAATATTGGGGGAAGGCCAATAGTCAACTCATTATTCCAGAAGACAGTAGCCTGTCTTTAACTTTAAATGACTTCTATACCGATACTGAAGTTCGCTTTGACCCATCTCTAAGTTCTGATCAAATCACTTTTAACAATCATCTAATTAATGATTCGGAAGGAAAAAAGATTGTCAGTTTTCTTGACATCGTTCGAAAAAAAGCCAATGTTGATATTCACGCCCACGTTAAGACAAATAACAATATTCCTACTGCTGCTGGGCTTGCTTCATCTGCTTCAGGTTTTGCTGCTCTCGCTGCCGCTTCTAGTAAAGCCATTGGAATGAATCTTTCTAAAAAAGATCTTTCTAGGCTCGCTAGACGAGGATCAGGTTCAGCAACGCGCTCTATTTTTGGCGGTTTCGTCAAATGGGAAAAGGGTCATAGTGACGAAACTTCCTTTGCCATTCCAATTGAAGAAGACATTGATTGGGACATTAACCTAGTAGCTGTTATTATTAATCGAAACGAAAAAAAGATTTCTAGTAGAGAGGGTATGAAAATTTCTAAGTCCACCTCCCCTTACTATCAAGCATGGAAAAAAGTTACTAGTCATGACATGACCACGATGAGAAAAGCAATTCGTACTCATAACTTCGACTTAATGGGCCACACTGCTGAGGAAAATGCCATGAAAATGCACGCCCTCACGTTCAGTTCCGATCCAGCTTTTACATATTTTAATGGAGATACACTTAAAGCAATTCAAATTGTTCACGAATTAAGAGACAATGGCATCAGTTGCTATTTTACAATTGACGCTGGTCCAAATGTAAAAGTGTTAGTCCAACATGATAATTTAAACCAAGTTGTAAATCGATTTAAAAGCACTTTTGGATCATCAAACGTGGTTGCTACCACTCCAGGTCCTGGAATCGAATATTTAAATTAAGGGAGTAATTAATTACATGATTTCCGCAAAAGCACCGGGCAAATTGTACGTAGCTGGTGAATATGCAGTAGTTGAGACCGGCTACCCTGCTATCATCGCTGCATGTGATCGCTTTGTTAGGGTTGGCATTAAAGCAAGTTCAGATTTTGGAAGCATCTATTCAAAACAGTACGATGAAAATATGCTCCATTGGAAGAGATTAGGCCATCGCATGGTCTTCGATAATCGTGATAATCCTTTTCAGTACATCATTTCAGCGATTAAAGTAACTGAAGAATACGTTGAAACTCTCAATAAAAGTTTAAAAACATACGATATCATCGTAAATAGTGAACTCGATAGTGCCGACGGACGTAAGTACGGATTAGGTTCTTCAGCTGCCGTCACGGTTGCAACCGTTAAAGCCTTATGCGAATTCTACGACATTAACCTTTCAACGATGCAGCTCTTCAAGCTAGCCGCAATTGCTCATTTTGAAGTTCAAGGAAATGGTTCATTAGGCGATGTAGCTGCTAGTGTATTCGGCGGTTGGATTGCTTACCATTCATTTGACCGACAGTGGTTAGCCAATGCCCGTAAAGATGTTGATTTAGTGGAACTGTTAGATTTAAAATGGCCTAGTTTAAAAATTATGCCACTAACAGCACCAAAGAATTTACAATTATTAATTGGATGGTCAGGTTCACCCGCTTCAACTTCAAATCTAGTTGATCGAGTGGAGCTAAAAAAAGCCAGAAATTCTGAACTTTATCAAGACTTTCTTCACTTCAGTCAGGAGTGTGTCTTAAATATTGTTAATGGCTTTAAAAGTTCTAATCTAGAAATGATCCAAAAGAACATTGAAAACAACCGCAAGCTCCTTTTAAAACTCGGTGAATTTGCCAACGTTGAAATTGAAACCCCCAAGCTAAAAGAATTAATTGACATTGCCGATCATTTTGGTGGTGCAGCCAAAACTTCTGGAGCTGGTGGCGGTGATTGTGGGATCGTCATTATTAATAAGGATGATAATATCGATGATCTTGTTAGCGATTGGAACCGCCATGGAATTAAGCTACTAGACCTTAAGATTCATAATAATTAGGAGAAACAAATGACTAACCAACAGTCACATCGAAAAGATGAACACGTCTCGCTTGCTAAAAAATTTCACCATACGGAATCTGAAGCTGGATTCGATCAGGTTCATTTTATGCCAGTAACATTCCCTGAAATGACATATCAGGATGTAGATATCTCGACTCAATTAGGCTCGCTGCCTTTAAGGGTCCCCTTTTACATTGAAGCGATGACTGGTGGCAGTGAGTATACCAAAAAATTAAATTTTCACCTAGCCGCTATCTCCAAAAGATGCGGAATCGCAATGGCTTCGGGATCAGAGAGTGTAGCAATCAAACATCCGGAACTAATCGATACCTTTTCGATCATTAGAAAGCAAAACCCAGATGGACTGATCTTTGCTAACATTGGTGCTGGGACAACCCCAAAAGCGGCTGAGCAAGCAATTGATATTCTTCAAGCTAATGCATTAGAGATCCACGTTAATTCAGTTCAAGAACTCATCATGCCCGAGGGATCAAATTCATTTAACTGGCTATCCAATATTTCAAACATTGTCCAAAATATTAAAGTACCAGTAATCGTCAAGGAAGTTGGATTCGGGATGAGTTCTAAATCAATTCAAACCCTTTTGGACCTTGGAGTTGAATATGTAAACATTGGTGGTCGTGGCGGAACTAACTTTGCTCAAATTGAGAACTTCCGTCGTCATCAAAAAGAAATGGACTATTTTAAAGACTGGGGAATTACCACGGTGGAATCTCTCTTTGAATCCCAAAAAGTTCCTAGCATGAACATCGTAGCAACTGGTGGCATCACTAATCCCATGGAAATCGTCAAATCCTTGTATTTGGGTGCCGATGCCGTTGGCATTGCGAGTCAGATTTTGGTGAAACTAATTGATAACGGTGAAGACGAGACCGTGAAAATGATTAACGATTGGATTATTGGCATTAAATCCATTTTCACCGCACTAGGCGCACACAACATTAATGAACTGCGTCAATGTGAATCAGTAACCAGTCCAGAATTACAAAATTACTTAAATCAACGCAAATAAAAAGACCTTCGTTTAAAAAACGAAGGTCTTTTTATTTTCTCATGCTTTAAACCTTAATCCCTTAGGGAAAAAGTTTTTTAACGTCCCATTCACAACTTTACCAAATCCAACACTCATTCCGCGACATTGAATTAAGTACCACCCCTTCTTTAAGTTGGGATCCACGGCAACGGTGTCACCATGGACATAACTCTGCCACTGATGATCAGTAATTTTAACGATGTTTTTTACGTCATTAGGATTAATTGCCAATGCCAATGCATACGAAGGCTCAATCCGATTCTTTTTAATCGTTCCAAGTGGCGTTCCGGGTCGCATTACTTTTAAACCATCTAAATCGGGGATTGCCGGATTAAATGAATACAGGGTACTCCCAAATTCTAGAAAATCTTTTGTCAAAAAATCGCGCTTAAAGTTAACGTTACAGAACTCTTTCCACTCTTTTTTTATACTACTTGAGACGTTACTTCTTTGATGCTTAATCTTTTTGGATTTTCCAACATCTGTACTCTGCAACTTGGCAATAAAATGCCCATCACCCTTAAATAAGTTAGGAAACAGACGAGCCGTTTTAGTTAACTCTTCGCTTCCATCCGCCCATTCCGGTTTTCCGTCGATCATCCCATCATACTTCTTAATCGGGAGAGCCTTAAAATCATAATTAGCTAAGATCCAAGCAATTATCTGTTCGTCTTCTTCTGGTGAAAAAGTACAAGTTGAATAAATCAATTGTCCACCTGGTTTTAACATCTTAACGGCTTCTCTTACAATGTCTTTTTGCCGCACAGCACACTCTTTCGGATAATCAATTGACCAGTATTTTGTTGCGTCATGATTTTTTCTAAACATTCCCTCACCCGAACATGGTGCGTCAATCAAGATCTTATCAAAATACCTTGGAAAATGCTTTGACAGGTTATGTGGATCTTCATTCAAGATTAAAGGATCCCACACCCCAAACCGTTCCAGATTTTCAACTAGAACCTTAGCTCGGCTCCGGTCAATTTCATTTGACACAAGCAAGCCTTTGTTTTTCATCATGCCAGCCAAATGGGTCGACTTTCCTCCTGGGGCAGCACACAAATCTAATACCTGGTCTCCCACACTAGGATCAACCACCTCTGCTACGTACATGGCAGATGGTTCCTGACTGTAAACGTAACCACTCTGATGCTCGACGGTTTTCCCGCTCACTTTCCCATAATAACCATTTTGGGTATAGGAAATCGGGCTTGTCATATCCAAACGAACATCAGCTTTAGTTTTGAGCGGATTAGTTCGAAAGGCATTGTAAGAATCTTCATCAAAAGAATCAATAAAACTTTGATAATCATCTTTTAACAGATTATGATATTTACTTTTAAAATCTTCAGGTAATTTCATACTGATAAGTCCTTATTATTCAAATTGCTTGGCAACTCTCACGGCCATCTTCCATCCCTTGTATAGTTTTTTTCTTTTATCGCCACTCATATGTGATTCAAAAAAAGTACCAACACGCTTACTTCTTTTAATTTCATCAATATCCTTCCAAAATCCAACAGCCAAACCAGCCAGATAAGCTGCTCCCTGTGCCGTAGTCTCTGAAATTAATGACCGTTCAATTTGATCATTTAAAATATCGGCTTGAAACTGCATTAAGTAATCATTTTTAGCAGCTCCACCATCTACTACTAGTGATTTAACCGGAATCTTAGTCTCTTCTACCATCGTATCAAGAACATCCTTGGTTTGAAATCCTAACGATTCAATGGTCGCACGAACTAATTGATTACGCGTCGTTGATGATGTCAAGCCAAAAATCGATCCACGAATTTCCTGATCCCAATATGGTGCCCCTAGTCCAGTAAACGCTGGCACTACGTAAACTCCGTCACTCGTTTTGGCATCATAAGCCATTTGCTCAGAGGCCTTAGCCGATGAAATTAAACCCATCTCATCCTTTAACCATTGAATTGCCGATCCAGCCACAAAAATGCTACCTTCTAAAGCATATTTAACTTCTCCATTCAATCCGTAGGCAATTGTGGTTAACAATCCATTACTAGAAAACCTTGGCGTTTTTCCTGTATTCATCATAATAAAGGCACCCGTTCCATAAGTATTCTTCGTCATTCCGGGTTGTAATGCTAATTGTCCAAATAATGATGCTTGTTGGTCACCAGCAATTCCGGCAATTGGAATCTGTACCCCTAAAAATGAGTATCCCTTCGTATATCCAAAGAAGTGTGACGATGGTTTCACTTTAGGTAACATTTTCTTAGGAATATCGAAGAGCTCTAACAGATCATCATCCCATTTTAAATCGTTGATGTTATATAACATTGTCCTACTAGCATTAGTATAATCAGTGGCATGAACGGTTCCGCCGGTCAGATTCCATAGCAACCATGAATCAATGGTTCCAAATAATAAATCTCCATTCTCCGCCCGTCTCTGGGATCCCTTTACATGATCTAAAATCCATCTAATTTTCGTACCAGCAAAATAAGAATCAACAATCAGTCCCGTCTTTTGGTGAATTAAATCAGCGTAACCATCAGTTATTAACCGATCAGCAATTTCACTGGTCTGTTTTGATTGCCACACCACAGCATTATAGATGGGCTTTCCACTTCGTCTATCCCAAATTACAGTCGTTTCACGTTGATTAGTAATGCCGATACTTCGCACTTTATAGGGAGGAACTTCAGAGTTAATCAATACCTCAGAAATCACAGATTCAACGGCATTCCAAATTTCAATTGGATCTTGTTCCACCCACCCTGGATGAGGAAAAGATTGTTTAAACTCACGTTGTACTTTTCCCACAATCTGGCCATCATGATCAAATAACATTGCTCGAGCAGAGGTCGTTCCTTCATCAATTGCCATTATGTATTGCTTGCTACTCATATTTTCCCTCGTTTTTTCAAATAAATGTTGTATGTTAATTATACCCTAAGTAATTTAGCATACCAAACGTGAAGTTATACCATAACAAAGGCAATATGGTAGAATACTTACATGTGATTTAATAGGAGGCAATCTAAATGACAAGTTTTAATGAATATTCCGCATGTACTAGCATTTTAGTTGGAAAAGATGCCACGGTTGATGGCAGCACTTTAATTGGTCGCAATGAAGATGCTAAAGCATCATGGCCAAAACGATTTGTTGTCCATGAACATAAGGAGCATCAGGATGATCAAGAATTCAAATCAACTGATAACGGCTTCAAAATGCCGCTACCAAAAACACGGGGAAAATACACTGCTACTCCCGAATGGACCGACCAAGACGGTTTATTCGAAGAGGATGGTATTAACGAATATGGGGTTGCTATGAGTGCAACTGAAAGTACGTACGCTAACGCACGTGTCCTAGGTTATGATCCCCTTGTAAAAGATGGAATTGGCGAAGAAGCCATGATAACCGTAGTCTTGCCTTATGTCCATTCCGCAAAGGAAGCCGTCAAACGTCTTGGTAACATTGTTGAAAAATATGGGGCCAGTGAAAACAACGGAGTCCTTATGTCCGATAAAGAAGAAGTTTGGTACTTAGAGATCGGTTCCGGACACCAATGGATCGCTGAAAGAATTCCTGACGATGAATACGCCATCGTTGCTAATCAAATGGCCATTGAAGAAGTTAACTTTAAAGATAATGATCACTTCATGTGGTCACCAGGGATTAGGGACTTTGTATCAAAAAACAATTTAAATCCGGATCGTTCTGGTTTTAACTTTAGACACATTTTTGGAACCCATGACTTATCAGACACCTACTACAACACCCCTCGAGTTTGGTACGGACAAAAAATGTTTAACCCAGAAATCAAGCAGGATCCTACTTCCCAAAACATCCCCTTTACAAGGAAAAGTGAAGAATTAATATCGGCGCTCGATGCCCAAAAGTTGCTCAGTTCACACTATCAGGGAACTCAGTTCGATCCAATTGGTGCAGGCGAAGAAGCTGATCGAACTCGATTTCGTCCCGTGAGTTTAGCCAAAACCCAAGAATCACACGTGCTCCAAATCAAACCTAATCTACCAATTGAAATTGGTGGAATTCACTGGCTTGCTATGGGTGTAGCGGCTCAGAGTACTTACGTCCCATTTCTTGAGGGAATTTCTGATACTCCCAAAGCATATAAGTACCACGTCAAGATGGATTTTGATCCTAAATCGGCTTACTGGATCTTCAAGCTAGTTGGAATCTTAGTTGACCCCCACTACCTTGAATTTGGTGACAAACTTAAAAACGTGCAACAAAATTTAATCGAACAATACGAACAAATATTACAGCAGGTAGAACAAGAGTCCGACGGCTTGGATTCAACGGAACTAACTCAGCTTGCTAATGAGGCCAGTTCTAAGGCAAGTAAACTCGCTTTGCGTAGCTTTAAGAACCTTGGTCAATACTTGATTACAAACTCAACGGACTTCTCTCCTCTCAACTATCACCAAGATTTAAATCTATAAAAAAAGAGAGTATACTTTATTAGTATTTCCATTAAATTTAATCAAGGAGAGTGACTTTATGTCTAAAGGGAAAAAGCAAAGTAAATTAGGCTTAATGTCTTTAGTTTTAATGATACTCACTGCGATATTTGGCTTTGGTAATACGACCGTCGCCTATGATCAAATGGGCTACGCCAGTATTATCTGGTACATATTTGGAGCACTAGTATTTTTCTTACCGGTTTCATTAATGTTTGCCGAATATGGTTCCACTTTCAGTAGTGCTAAAGGTGGAATTTATTCCTGGCTTAAAGAGTCAATTGGTGAACGCTTAGCCTTCATCGGAACCTTTATCTGGCTATCATCATGGATCATTTGGATGATCTCGACTTCTTCTAAGGTTTGGATTCCATTTTCTAACATTATTTTTGGAACGGATAAAACCCAAACATGGCATTTGTTCGGAATTTTTACCCCAATGCAAACAATTGGAATCCTCGGGATTGCCTGGATTTTAATTATTACTTTGTGTGCGAGTCATGGTTTTGATTCAATTGCTAAGATTGCAAACATCGGGGGAGTATTATCAATTGCTTTGCCACTGATCTTTGCTATCTTATCAGTAATTGTTTGGGTCTTAAATAAGGGCCAACTTGCTGAGCCAGTCAATGGCGCTAAAAGTTTCATTCAATCCCCTAATCCATTATTCGTAACCCCAATCGCCATCATGTCATTTGTTGTTTATGCGATTTTTGCGTATGGAGGAATGGAATCAATTGGTGGAGTCGTTGATAAGGTCAAAAATCCTACGAAGACTTTTCCCCGTGGGGTCATCATTGCCGCAATCATCATGGCAGTCATCTATTCTGGATCCATTTTTTTGGTTGGTATTACAGCTAACTGGCATGAAGTTGTCGGAAAGGGTTCGGTCAACTTGGGTAACATCACTTACGTTTTAATGAATAACCTTGGTTATGTTTTCGCTAAAACCCTTGGCTTTTCAGCTGGATCAGCAATGGAATTTGGTCGCTTCATGGCCCGAGTAGCCGGTTTAGGGATGTTTATTCCATACTTAGGTTCTTTCTTTGTTCTGATATATTCCCCAATCAAATCATTTATTGAGGGATCTAATCCAGATTTATGGCCTAAAAAAGTGGTTAAATTAAACAAACATGGCATGCCAGGGTTTGCAATGTGGATTCAAGCATTCGTCGTTGTTGCCGTTATCTTTGTCATTTCTTTCAGTGGCAATAATGCTCAACAATTTTACTTAATTTTAACTGATATGGCTAATATTTCGACAACTTTCCCCTACTTATTCTTAGTTGGAGCTTTTCCATTCTTCAAGAAACTAAAAAATGTTCCTCGTCCCTTTGTCTTTTACAAGAACCGAATTGTCACTAACATCATGGTAACCATTATCTTGGTTGTACTAGTGTTAGGAATTGGTTTTACTGCTATTCAACCAATCTTGACTCATGATTACACCACCGCCTTCTGGACCATTGTGGGACCACTAGCTTTTGCATTGGTTGGTTGGTTAATGTATGAATACAACAGTCGAAGAGGTACTAAAACTGCTAAAGAAGTTGATGACCAATAAAAAAAAGAGTTCGCAATGCGAACTCTTTTTTTTACATAAAATTAATGCTTACGACTTGCTTCTTTAATACGAGCAGCCTTACCAGAACGATCACGTAAGTAATACAACTTAGCACGACGAACTGAACCACGTCTAACAACATCAATCTTAGCAATTCGTGGTGAATGTAATGGGAAGATTCTTTCAACCCCAACTCCACTGGCAATTCTTCTTACTGTGTAAGTAGCTTGAATGCCTGAACCATGACGTTTAATTACAACACCAGTAAACTTCTGGATACGTTCGTTACTACCTTCAACAACCTTTACGGAAACTGTAACGGTATCACCAACACGAAATTCAGGAATATCTGAACGAAGTTGATCACTATTGATCTTATCAATCAATTTATTTTGACGCATAATCATTTCTCCTAACTAGCATTCTTATCTTCTCGACAGCGGAATACCGTTTTATTTAGCCATAAAAGACCACTTAAAATTATAACATACAAACCAAAAAACTCAATACTTACCGATCTTCTTCTTCAATTTTAACGTCCGCCAATAATTCCTTTTGCCTTTTTGACAGTTTATTGTAATTAATCAGATCTGGTCGTCTTAAATATGTCTTTCTTAAAGATTCCTTCTGTCGCCAATCATCAATTTTTTGATGATTACCACTAGTTAAAATCGGTGGAACTTTTAACCCCCTAAAGTCTGCTGGTCGCGTGTATTGAGGATATTCAAGCAATCCACTTGAAAAAGAATCTCCTGGGGCTGACTCTTGATTACCAAGGACACCCTTAATGAGTCGAACGGTCGCATCAATCATTACTAGCGCAGGCAATTCACCACCCGTCAGGACAAAATCACCAATTGAGTACTCGTCAGTTACTACAGATTTAATTCGTTCGTCAAACCCCTCATAGTGACCACATAAAAAGGTCAAATGGTCCTCCCCGGAGAGTTTTGCAGCATCGTTTTCATCAAATCTTTTCCCTGCCGGATCAGTTAAAATGACTCTACCAGATGAATAACCCTGTTTTTCTGAAACTTCTTGAGAATGCGTAAAAGCATCAAGCATTGGTTGAGGCTTAAGTAACATTCCAGCTCCCCCACCAAAGGGGGTATCATCCACGTTATGATGTTTATTAGTCGAAAAATCACGAAAATTAGTAATATCAATATTTATGATTTCTTTTTCAATGGCCTTACCGATAATGGATTCACTCAAAGGGCCCTTTAAAATATTAGGGAAAAGGCTCAATATATCGATCTTCATCGTTACTGCATTCCCTCCATTAACTCAACGACTACTTTATGATTAGGAATATCAACTTTTTTTACGACCGAATCAATCTTTGGAAGTAACAAATCCTCTTTATTTTTACGCTCCACTACCCAGACATCATTGGCAGGCATATCCATAATATCTTTTATTACACCAATTTTATTATCATCTTTATCGATAACATCCATGCCGATAATTTGTTGATAGAAATATTCGCCTGGTTGTAAGTCAGTATTTTTTCTTTGCTCCGACGTAATTTTTAGGATAGCGGGTTTAAGGTATTCAACATCATTTATGGAATTGCGACCAGAAAAATGCAACAGAATAAATCCCTTATGGCTTCTAACCCCGTCAATCTTCAATTCTTCCATTTTTCCGTCTTTGGGGAATACATAAACAAGATTACCAACTTTAAAGCGTTGATCAATAAAATCAGTAGTAGGTTTTATTCGTACTTCACCTTTAATTCCCTGAGTATTTACTAATTTCCCAATTTCTAAGTAATCCATAGTTCACCTATTTCTATAAAAAAACTCTTAAATAAAAACGAGTTTTATCTAAGAGCTAATCTTTGCCATCATCAATAACGAGTTTAATTCGCTTTCCATCATTAACGTGAACACTATAAATTATGGTTCGAATCGTCTGAGCAACTCGACCCTTTTTTCCAATAATACGTCCAACGTCATTAGGATTGGTAGACAATATATATTCGCTAAATTGATCAGTATCCTGATGATTAATACTAATATCATCAGGATACTTAACTAATGGCTTAACGATTGTTTTAATTAAATTATCAAAATTAACCATAATCAATCACTTATTTCTTAGCTGCTAATTTAGCATCATGTAATTGTTTCATAATACCTGCATCTGACAAAATATTACGAACAGTATCAGAAGGTTTAGCACCTTTTTCCAACCAGTCCATGATTGATTCTTCTTTTAAAGTTACTTGATCAGGTTCAGTTAATGGATTGTAAGTACCAACATTTTCGATAAAACGACCGTCACGAGGGCTACGTGAGTCAGCAACCACGATACGGTAAAATGGACGCTTCTTTGAACCCATTCTTCTTAATCTAATTTTTAATGACATAAACACACCTCCTAATAGTTTTCTTAACAGTTACTAATATTACCAATAAATATTAATGATGTAAAGGTTTTTTTCTTTACAGTCTGAAATTAATGTCTTTTTTTATTTTTTCGTCGCTTCTTTTTATTTTTTTTGATCTTGCGACTCATCCGCTTCATGGCAAGGTTCGATAATTTACCAGTCATTCCTCCACCCATTCCAGCAGAATCCATCATATTTGATAAACCCGACATATTTCCGTTAGACACTTTGTTCATCATTTTCTTCATTTGATCAAATTGTTTAATGAGTCGATTGACTTGTTGAATCGGTTGAGCCGATCCGCGAGCAATTCGACGTCTCCTTGAAGGATTTAACACATCCGGATTGGATCGTTCTTCATCAGTCATTGAATAGATAATCGCTTTAATGTGGTCTAAATCTTTGGGATTAACGTTTAAATTCTTCAATGCCGGATTATTGGCCATTCCTGGAATCATTTTAACCAAATCTTGAATTGGACCCATCTTTTGAATTTGTTCTAATTGATCAACAAAATCATCAAAATCAAAAGAATTTTCCTTGATTTTTTCGGTTAATTCCTTAGCTTGATTTTCATCATACTCTTTCTGAGTCTTTTCGATGAACGAGAGCATGTCTCCCATTCCCAAAATTCGAGAAGCCATTCGATCTGGGTGAAATACATCCAAATCATCTAATTTTTCACCTTGACCCACAAACATAATTGGTTTGTCAGTCACAGCCCTGATTGACAAAGCAGCTCCACCACGAGTATCTCCGTCTAACTTTGTTAGAATAACCCCGGTAATATCTAAAGCATCGTTAAATCCGACCGCCGTATCAACGGCATTTTGACCTGTCATAGCATCAACAACTAAAAGAATATCATTTGGATTGGCCACCTTTTTAATATTCTTTAATTCATCCATCAAGTTTTCGTCAATTTGAAGCCGACCGGCCGTATCAATTAACACATAATCGTTATTATTTTTGCTAGCTTCCTTTAAACCATCTTGAACAATTTGTACTGGGTCAACATCCGTTCCCTCTTGAAATACTGGAACATCAACTTGTTCGCCCACCTTTTCTAACTGTTCAATTGCTGCGGGACGATAAACATCGGCAGCGATCATTAATGGACGCGCATTATCTTCAGATTTAAGCCTTTTAGCTAATTTACCTGCTGAAGTAGTTTTACCTGCTCCTTGAAGTCCTACCATCATAATGACTGTAGGAATCTTGTCTGATTTAACTAGTGGAGTGGCAGATTCACCCATCATGTTAGTCAGTTCATCGTTAACGATCTTAACAATTTGTTGGGCCGGATTTAATCCTTCAAGAACATCAGCGCCCTTAGCTTTTTCTTGAACCTTCTTTACAAACTGACGAACCACCTTAAAGTTAACGTCCGCTTCTAGTAATGCTAATCTAATTTCCCGCATCGTTTCACGCAAATCAGATTCGCTAACCTTGCCTTTTCCTCTTAAGTTTTTAAAAGCTTTTTGTAATCGATCGGTTAAACCTTCGAAAGCCATCTTTTCACCCCTAATTTTCTTCCGTAATTTCTAAGTGATCCACTAACTCATTTAAGTGTTCATCATTTGGATAATGCTTCTTAACGTAATCTCTAATTTCATCGGTTTGCTGATTGCGTAATACAAATAATTGATATAGGTGCATTTTACTTTCATAGTCTTCAAGAATTTGCTCAGTTCTTTTAATGTTATCATAAACCGCTTGGCGACTAATATTGAAATTTTCTGAAATCTCACCTAACGAAAAATCATCTGCATAGTATTCTTGAATGTACTCTGCCTGTTTCTTAGTGAGTAATTCACCATAAAAATCATACAAAGCATTAATCCGATTATTCTTTTTAATGTCCATCTAAAGTCACCACTAATTGTCTTGAATTAATCCCTTAAATAAACCGTCAATAAAGCTCTTAGAATCAAATTTACGCAAATCATTAACCGTTTCTCCAAGTCCAACGAACTTTACCGGAATATTAAGCTTATTTTTGATTGCAATTACAATTCCACCCTTGGCAGTTCCATCAAGCTTTGTTAAAACAATTCCCGTAATGTTAGTGATTTCATTGAACATCTTGGCTTGATTCAAAGCATTTTGACCAGTAGTTGCATCAATCACCAGCAACACTTCTTGAGGGGCGTCTGGAATTTCACGCTTAATGACCTTATCAATTTTAGCAAGTTCATTCATCAAATTAACTTTATTTTGTAATCTTCCGGCAGTATCAACAAATAAAATATCATAATTTTCTTTTTTGGCTTTATCTACTGCTTCAAAAACAACCGAAGCTGGATCACTTCCAGCTGACTTTTTAACAATATCAACACCATCATGTTTGGCCCATTCATCTAATTGTTCAATGGCACCTGCTCTAAATGTATCAGCAGCAGCTAAAAGCACCTTTTTATTTTGCTTTTTAAAATTATTGGCCATCTTACCAATGGTTGTCGTTTTTCCAACTCCATTGACACCAACAAATAAAATCACGGTTGGGCCCGTTTGGGATAATTTGATTGAACTATCTTTATCACTTGGTGCATCATACAAATCGATCATCTTTTGGACGATTAGATTTTGAACTTCTTTTGGTTTCTTGGCATTTTTTAATTTAACCTCTTCTTTTAGTTCATCAGTTAGTTGGATTGCAGTTTCAAATCCAACATCGGATTCGACCAGCGTATCTTCTAAATCATCAAAGAAGTCATCATCAACTGAGCGAAAATTAGCAAATAGCGCATTTAATTTTTGTCCAAACGAAGACCGTGATTTTGCCAGACCATGTTCGTATGCTTTTTCAGCTGATTCAGGCTGCTTAGTTATATCATCAGTAGACTCTTTGACATCTTCATTTTTATTAGAAGAATGATCTGTATCAACCACAGACTGGCCTTTTTCATCTGACTTGTTATCGTCAGTGCTTCGAACACTATTTTTTGATGTTTGCGTTTGTTCTTCTGGTTCTTCAGAAACATCAGTTCCATCGTTCTCACTCTCGCTTGATCCATCATTTTTCTGACTAACTTCATTTTCTTCAGTTTGTTGAAAGTGGTCACCTTGATCAGAGGTGTCGTCACCAGTAGCCTTTGCTTTCTCATCTTCTCTTTTAGACTGCTTGGTTTCGTTCTCTTTGTCGTCAGATTCCTTCTTCTTACCTTTAAAAATATCAAATAAACCCATAATTATTCTCCTAGCTTTTTAGATTCATCCAAGTTGACCGAAACAACCTTAGATACACCCGAATCTTGCATTGTAACTCCATAAAGATGATCCGCATAGACCATCGTTTCCTTTCTGTGAGTAATTACAATAAATTGTGTATTATTCTTTAAACTCTGCATATACCGCGCAAAACGATCCACATTAGCAGGGTCAAGAGCAGATTCAGCTTCATCCAATATTACAAACGGAACTGGTTTTACCTCAAGAACCGAAAAAAGCAGTGCCAAAGCCGTTAGAGCTTTTTCACCACCAGAAAGTAAATTGAGATTACGGTATTTCTTTCCGGGTGGTTTTACCAAGATATCAATCCCGGTTGTAAGTAAATGATGTGGGTCATCCATTTTTAGTTTGGCTTCCCCACCACCAAAAATATTGCGAAAAATATGACTAAACGCAGTTGCAATTTTATCATAAGTTTCGCTAAATTTAACTTTTACCGTTTGATCCATTTCATTCATTATCCCAATCAGTTGGCTCTTAGATTCAATTAAATCATCAAGTTGATGATTCATAAATTCGTAACGGTCTTTCACTTCTGCATAGGCATCAATTGAATTAACATTAATCGGACCCAACTCGTCAATTTCAGATTGGATGGATTTAATCAATGAATCGATTTCGGGTAATTCAAGTTCCACCTTCTTCATTGAGCTAGTTCCTTTAATCATGTTATCGCGTTGATAACGCTCAGAATCAAGGTTATCTACAGCTGTTTTTAAATTTGATTCTAGCTTTTGAACTATTCCTGTTTGAGAAATTAAACGATCCTGAAGATCGGAAACTTGCTGATCATATTTTTGATCATCTTGGTTAAATTTATCAATTTTTGAATTAAGATCGTTAACACCCCGCTTAATACTTTGGATTTGTTGTTCTAGTTCGGGAATATTAGTTTTTACTGCCACCACTTCTTGATTAATTGATTGCTTAAGTCCGTTTATACTATTGGCTAAGCTTTTTAATTGAGTTTCAAAATTCAACCTTTGTTTTAAAAGACTTTTCCTACTGGACTTGAGTTGACTATTTTGTTCCTTTAAGCGAATCAACTTTTCTTTGATTTCAGATGATTTGATATTATTTTCGTTAACATTCCGAGTAAGTTTTTCAATCTGACTTTTGATTGAGGTATTCTTAGACTGATTTTGCTTAATTTGCATTTTTAAATCATTAATCTTATGAGAAAGATCAATCTCATTTACACCATCATCACTAGTTGTGTTTTTTAATTGTAATCGAATTGCATCAGCATTTCTTTGAGACTCCTTTAAACTACTTTGATTCATACTAATGCTTTTTTGTTTAGCTTGAATCTCTCCTTTTAATTCATTTAATTTTTGACGAAGTTCATCGTGCTTATCCTGCTTTATTGTGTGCTGATCTTGGAATTTTTTGATAGTCACCTCACCAGCATTCATCTTCTGGCTCATTTCTTCAACTTGCTGATTTAAGTGGACCAATTTTTCTTTTTGACTTAGTAAGCCAGTGGACTGGTTGCGATTCGATCCACCGGTGATTGCACCTCCAGCATTAACGACATCCCCATCTAAAGTTACCACTTTAGCCTTATGACCAATTGTCTTACTGATCTTTGTAGCACTTTTTAAATCAACTGCAATCATCGTACCACCCAGCAGGTGATTCTTAATCCGTGTCATATTCGATGGCATTTTGACCAGGTCCGAAGCAATTCCAACAAAGCCAGAAATCGATTTTACCTCATTTAACACATTAGAGGATAAATAACGTTCATTAACGGCATTCATAGGCAAGAACGTAACTCTTCCCAGTTTCTTCTCGCTTAAATAGTGAATTGCTTCTCTAGCGTCTTTAACGTTCTCGGTGATAACCTGCTGAATCTGACTTCCCAGTGCTGTTTCAATGGCTAGAACATAACGATCAGGAACTTCAATAAAATCACTTACTGTTCCTTTAATACCAGTTAAATTCGCTTTGCTTTTTAATAAGTTTCGCGTCCCGCGATAAAGCGAATTATGATTTTCCAAGATTGACTTAATACTATCTCGTTCCGTTTTAGTCTCCTGAAAAACACGTAATGCAGCATACCAGCTTGCCTTTAATTCTTTTTCTTTGTCCCTTGAATCTGACAACTTCTTATCAACTTGCTTTAATTCATCCACCATTTGTTTCTGGTTGTTTTGAAGTTTCGATAATTCGGTCTCTTCTGAAGTGATTTCTTGCTTTAAAAGGTTGCTTTGATCTTCAATCGCATTAATCCGCTGGTACTTCTCTTTTACCTCACTATCACTACGCTTGGATAATTTTTGCATTAACTTTAAATTATTCTTGGCACTGGCTAATGACTGCATCAAATCTATGTAATCATTTCTTATATTTTCAAGTTCTGTTTGTTTTTCTAATAAATTTTGCCGAATAGAAGCTGCTTCAAGCTGCTTCATCTTATGAGAATAGTCGGAAATGAGAGCTTGCTTTTTACTAATTTGGCTTTGATTATCAGTAATATTGTTTTTAACGTTTTCCAGTTGCTCTTTTAAATCACTTACTTTACTTTCTAAGTCGTTAATCTTTTGTTGATTAAATTCACGTCGTTGCTGAGATAACTGCTGATCACTATGAGCTGATTCGAGTGATTTAGTGTCACTTAAAAGTTGATTTTGAAGTTGTTCACGCTTTTGACCCAAACTTTTAATCTTATTCGTTAACCCTTGTTTGCGTTCTTTAACTTCCTTAACTTTTATTTTTAAATTAGTAAAAGTAGTGTCTTGCTTTTTAAGTTCATTTTCTAGATTCAATTTTGCGTCTTCATGATTTTTAATCTTAATCACTAATTTAGAATACTTCAATTGATCAAGATATTTTTTCTTATCCAAATAGAGGGACGCAGCATCACTTTGCTCCTTTAGAGGCCCAATTTGTTTGTCCAACTCGTTAATAATATCTGAGATTCGATCCAAATTTCCTTGAGTATCAGCTAACTTTTGTTCAGTTTCCACCTTTTGTTTTTTATATCGATAAACTCCAGCAGCTGTCTCAATAATTGATCGCCTTTTTTCAGCATCATCATTGAGAATTTCATCAACATTCCCCTGAGAAATAATGGAAAGGGAACCTTCACCTAATCCAGTATCCATAAAAAGATTATTAATATCCTTCAAACGACAATCTTTATCATTGATTGAATAAGAACTATCACCATTTCGATAAACTTTACGTGTGATTTTAATTTCGGTATAATCAGAATCCAAAAAATGATCAGAATTATCAAAATAAATGCTAACTTCTGCACGACTAAGAGCTCTGCGCCCCTTGGACCCAGAGAAAATGACGTCTAACATTTTTTTACCACGTAAAGTTTTGGCCGACTGCTCACCTAAAACCCAACGAATTGCCTCGATGACATTACTTTTTCCGCTACCATTTGGACCAACAATTCCAGTAAGCCCATCCTGAAAGTCAATTGTGGTTTTATCTGCAAAAGATTTAAATCCTGCAATCTCAATTGATTTTAACTTCACCTTAATGCCTCATTTACTTAATACTTGTGCTTACTCCCAGTTCATTGAGTGCTTTCTTTGCCGCTTTCTGTTCTGCATCTTTCTTGGAATGTCCTAACCCGACTCCCATTTCTTTGCCGTTAATTTTTACCGCAACTTTAAATTTACGGTCATTATCAGGACCATCTTCACTAACTAGTTCATAGTCTAAATCTACTGGGCCATTTTCTTGAACAACTTCCTGTAATTCAGTTTTATGATCAAAGAATTCGTCAAACCAACCCTCATCAAGCTTAGGAAAAATCACAATCTGACAAAAATTCCTCACCGTTTCTATTCCTTGATCGAGATACACCGCTCCAATAAATGATTCAAAAATATCACATAAAAGTGAGTCACGTTGTCTGGCATTCGCCTTTTCTTCACCTTTGCCGAGTCGGATATACTTGTCAAAATGACATTCACGGGCAAAACGACTAAAGCTATGCTCATTAACCATCGCAGCCCTTAATCTAGTCAGTCGACCTTGTGGTAATTCTGGAAAACGTCTAAAGATGTAGTCTGAAACCACTAATTGATAGACAGCATCCCCTAAAAACTCCAGACGTTCATAAAATTTTAATCCTTGACCGGGATGCTCGTTCACGTATGATGCTTGGGTCATTGCTTCATCTAAAAGTGCTTCATCGTTAAACTTAATATTAAACTTGTCTTTTAACAAGTCATCAAACTGCTTTTGCAATTCTATTTCCTCCAAAGGTAACATTTTTTCTTTTAATTATATCATTAATGCCTAAATTACGATAATTGCATAATAAAAAATGACCCGTCATAACAACGAATCATCTATTTCTTTGCAATGTGTTTTTTCGTTTTTGGATCAATATCTCGCATAATTACATTTACTAGATCGCCGACATCACTGATATTCTCAGTATTTTCACTGGTGAAAACATCGCCAAACTCATCCTCTAATTCAACGATAAATCCCGCCATATCAATAAAATCAGCGCCTAAATCATTAGTAAAGTTTAAGTCATTCGTTACCTTATCAACCGGAACCTTAAAACGACTTGAGGTGATTTCTGCTACTTTTTTAAATACTGTTTCTCTATCCATCAGTGATCCCTCCTACTGCTCACCATTTTTAATACTATCCATTTCATCAGTATGATTAGAAAAATATTCTTTCACTGAATCAACAAAATTAGAATTAATAATTTGCTGAATTTGAAGTATCGTATTTCTAATTGTCTTAGCCTTACTACTACCGTGGCTCTTCACCACTGGGGCCTTCAATCCAAGTAGGACGGCACCCCCATACTTAGTGTAATCCATCTTGTGGGCAATCTTTCTTAAAGTATTCTTGAGTAATAAAGCACCCACTTTGGACTTCACTCCACCATTTATAATGCCGTCTTTTAACATATTAATCATTGACAATGCAGTTCCTTCAATACTCTTTAAAACCGCATTACCGGTAAAGCCATCGGTTACCGCTACATCGGTAACTCCATTCAGCAACCCTCGTGATTCGATGTTACCAATAAAATTAATGTCATCATTTTTTCTTAAAGCACGATACATTTTTTGATGAATCTTATTTCCTTTGTCAGACTCAGTGCCATTATTAATCAACCCAACCCGTGGATTTTTAATCTTTAAAACTCTTTCAGCATAATACTTACCTAGTAGTGCATACTGATAAACGTTAACAACCTTAGCATCAGCATTTGCTCCACAATCAATTAACGTGAAACCAGTATCGTTATCAATTACTGGTAAAGTAGTAACCAGTCCCGGACGATCAATTCCTTTGATTCTACCGATTATCAATAAACCAGCAACTAGAATGGCACCAGTATTTCCACAGGAATAAAATGCATCAGCTGTTCCATCTTTAACAGCTCGAGCAGCCATGACCAGACTTGATCCCTTTTTTTCTTTTACTGCTTTAACGGGTTCATCTTCCATTTTAATAACTTCATCTGATTGAATCACTTTGATATTTTCTTTGTTATTTAACAACGAATTGATTTTATCAGAATCACCAAAGAGTTGAAACTCCACGTGATCCATTTCATCACGAGCGAGCTCAATCCCTCTGACAATTTCATCAGGTGCATTATCGCCACCCATTGCATCAACAGCAATTTTTATCATTATAGGCAAAGCTCCTTAATCAAACTTAACATCTTGATTTAAAGATTTAAGTCTTTTTACTAACTTTCGATTTTGCGGTTCCTGTTCCCAGTTAACATCATCAACAATTTCTTTTGCAACGGTCTGCGCTGTGCTCAAAATATTAATGTCAGCAACTGGATCTCCAACTTTAAAGGTTGGCATTCCAGACTGATTTTTACCGAGAATGTCCCCAGGACCTCTTAATTCTAAATCTTTTTGTGAAATAAAGAAACCATCAGTTGATGAACACATCACATTCATTCGTTTTCTACCAGTTTCATTTTTAGGATCAGCAATTAAAATACAATAAGCTTGCTGGTCCCCTCGCCCCACACGACCCCGAAGTTGATGTAGTTGAGCCAACCCAAAATGGTCAGCATCATAAATCACAATGGTACTTGCGTTGGAAACGTCAACTCCGACTTCAATTACGGTTGTAGAAACTAGAACTTGTACCTTATTAGTCTTAAAAGCATCCATTACTTTATTTTTGTCTTCATCACTCATTTGACCATGGAGTAAGCCAACCGTGTATTTATCACCAAGTTCTTGCTGAAAGTTTTGGTATGTATCAGTCACGTTTCTCATATCCACTGCTTCAGATTCACCGATAAGGGGGACTACCACGTAAACTTGTTCTCCATGATTTAAGCGCTTTTTGACAAAATTAAGCATTGCATCAATCTGTTGATTCTTAATCCAAGCCGTTTTAATTGGTTTTCTACCACCTGGCAACTCATCAATTACCGAGACATCCATTTCACCATACGCTGTGATCGATAGAGTTCGTGGAATAGGAGTAGCGGTCATCGATAACACGTTCGTTGATTTACCCTTTTCTCGCATGGCCTTTCTTTGGTTAACTCCAAACCGATGCTGCTCATCAA
The DNA here is from genome assembly GCF_059901115.1 of Fructilactobacillus sp. X7R4C1. Taxonomy (NCBI): domain Bacteria; kingdom Bacillati; phylum Bacillota; class Bacilli; order Lactobacillales; family Lactobacillaceae; genus Fructilactobacillus; species Fructilactobacillus sp. X7R4C1. Next base: position 109,907 of record NZ_JBWXVD010000002.1, on the reverse strand, counting down.
TGACAGCTAATCCTAAATTATGGTATTTAACCTCTTTTTGAAACAATGCATGAGTACCCACCACCAAGTTAATCTCGCCACTTTCAATACGGGGTAAAAGTTCATTTCGAGCGGATCTAGAAGTATCACCAGTCAATAGTCCAATACTAACACTAGTATTCTTAAAAAGATCAGCAAGTCCGTCAGCATGTTGTTCGGCTAAAATTTCAGTGGGAGCCATTATTACGGCTTGTTTCCCAGAAAGAACCGCAGCATAAATTGTGATAGCCGCTACAACCGTTTTTCCGCTCCCAACATCTCCCTGTAAAAGCCGATTCATCTGATATGGGCGCTTTAGATCAGATAAAATTTCTGAAATAACCTTTTTTTGTGCCAGGGTCAATTCGTACGGAAGAGAACTCACAAACGTCTGTAATTTAGCACGATTAATGGTTATCGCAGAATTAGGGGCCTGATTTTTCTGACGTTTTAAAGTTTGCATTCGCATTTGAAACAAGAAAAATTCATCAAACTTTGCGGTTCTACGTGCGAGTGCTGCTGCTCTTTGATTTTTTGGAAAGTGCATGTTAGAAATGACACTTTTTAAATTTTCTAATTTATACTTTTTTAAAACCCAATTGGGGATGAAATCTTCAATTTGACCTTGGTACTGATCATAGGCTTCGGTTACCAATTGGCGAATGGTATTCTGGGTAATCTTATGGCTAGCGGGATAAATCGAACCAAATTTTTCGCCATCACCAGCTTTCAAAATTTTAATTCCGGCCATCGATTTTTTATTTGCATCAAACTTTCCGTAAATCAAAATTTCATCCCCGGCTTCAACCTGTTTCTTTAGCCACGGCTGATTAAAAAAGGACACCGGAATCACATCATTACCAACTAGTAACTTAATAGTTAAACGACTTCTACGTCTTCCAAAAAAATTAACCGTTGGATTGATAGCAACCTTACCCTTCAGAGTGACCACCTGCTGATCAGAAATTTCAGAAAGATCTTTAGTTCGAAAATCTTCATAACGAAATGGAAAGTATGTCAGTAAATCATAAATGGTCACAATCCCCAAATCATTTAGAGCTTCAACTTTTTTGGGACCGACTCCTCTAAGCGTTTCCACATGGTCATCTAACCCACTCATCAAATTCACCTCCTAAAAAGACTGTTAATCCACAAGGACTAGCAGTCTTATTAAGTATCTATCTATATAATATTACCTATTCAACGGAAATAATCAACGGATAAACTGGTTGATCCCCCTCATGAGTCTCAACTTCTAATTCATCGTCCACTGATAAGGCAGCATTCGAAACTTTATCAGCATCATCTTGATCAGCGTCTTTTCCAAAAATAATCGTAACGTTTTCGCTATCATCATCTAACATTTTTTTCAGCATCTTAATAGCTGCATCATCTAAAGAAGAACCAAGGACCTGAATGTCTCCATCAATAATTCCCATGTAACTACCCTTTTTAATGTCCATTCCATTAATCTTTGTATCACGAACAGCAGTCGTCACTTGGCCACTTTTAACGGTATCTAAAGAGTCGTCCATCTGGGTCTGGTTTTCTTTAAAAGTATTATCAGGATCAAATGAGAACATCGCGGTTAATCCTTGTGGGATTGTCTTGGTGTGGACAACTTCCATCGGAATGTCTGTGATTCCCTGGGCTTGCTCTGCCGATAGGAAAATATTCTTATTGTTAGGGAGAACGATCGCCTTTTTAGCATTACTGTTATTAACAGCGTCAACAATATCTTGCGTACTAGGGTTCATCGTTTGTCCGCCACTAATGATGTTAGTTACTCCTAAGCTCTTAAAGAGCTTCTCTAAACCTGCTCCCGCAACCACCGCAATAATTGCTAAGTCACGCGGCTTTTTATGCTCTTTTTCTTCCTTTAAATCATCGGTCTTTTGAGCTTTTTCATCGCTTTCCATGATTGACTCTTGTTGCAGTCGCATGTTATCAACTTTAACGGTTGCTAAGTCACCAAATTGTTGTCCCCACGATAAGACCTTGCCAGGATGCTCCGTGTGAACGTGAACGCGAACCACTTCATCATCATTAATAACCAAAAGTGAGTCCCCTAATTTCGCCAGATAGTTATAAAAAGTATCGTAGTCGAATTTCTGGGTAACCTGCTTTCCCTTCCCAATTCGCACCATAATTTGGGTACAATACCCATAAACAATGTCTGCTGGGTTTAATTTACCTTGAGCACTCTTATGATGCTCAACATCAATCATTTCGTTCATTTCTTCAGAATTAGGTTGATGTTCGCCTTTATCTTCAATCTTTCGACCATTTAAAACATCATCAAAAGCTTGAAAAACAAATACCAATCCCTGTCCACCAGAATCCACCACTCCCACTTGCTTTAATACTGGGAGAAGATCTGGAGTTTTTTTAAGAGCTTTCTCAGAAGCATCAAGAATTGAGTCCATTACCCTTATAACATCATCAGTATCTGAAGCAGTATTTTCACCAGCTTTAGCAGCTAGTCTAACTACCGTCAAGATGGTACCTTCAGTGGGCTTCATGACCGAACTATAAGCAGTCTTAGCTCCAGCGATAATAGCATCTGCAAATTCTTGAGCATCAAGATCCTTTTTACCTTCAACGTTTTTTGCAAAACCACGGAAAATCTGAGACATAATGACACCAGAGTTACCTCGCGCTCCCATTAATAGACCCTTAGCAAGTGCAGAAGCTTTACCGCCAATCGTATCATCATTTGATTTATCGACGTAACTTTCCCCACTTGATAATGACAAACTCATGTTCGTTCCAGTGTCTCCGTCTGGAACTGGGAAAACATTTAACGAATTAATAAAATCCGTATTATTATTAAGAACGACCGCGGCGGCTTGAACCATTTGGTCGAACTCTTTAGTAGTAATCTTAGTTAATGACACTATTATCAAATCCTCCTTATACTCAAACCACTAGTCGTTAATAACCTTAACACCCTGAACAATTACGTTTACTGAATCCGCATTAATCCCTAACATTGATTCCAAATTATATTTAACTTTTGACTGAACATTACGAGAAACTTCAGAGATCTTGGTTCCATAACTCACAATGACGTTGACGTCAACTTGAACTTTCTTGTTAACTTCTCTGACAACTACTCCTTTTGAGTAACTATCCTTTCGAAGAATTTCATTCATATTATCTTTAAATTGGTTTTTGCTAGCCATGCCAACAACTCCATAATTATCAGTTGCGGCACCGCCGACTACTGTAGCAATTACATCATTATCAATATCAATTGATCCATATTGAGTGTTTAACTTTACAGCCATCGTTTGCATCCCCCTTATCCTTTCGAGCTCATAACGATATCTAATGTTACCACACCCCATTATAAAACAAAAACATGAATCATGGTGTCAAGGACATTTACTTGAAAGAAACTTTGCATTTATGACGGTATTATGGTAAGTTATTTAGGTGAACTATTGAATATAAAAGAATTCCAAAGTAAGGAGGGATATTATGGCTAAGGATCAAATTAATGGTAAGAGAACTCATTTCGGCAATCGTCGTTCTCACGCTTTAAACTCATCAAGAAGAAGTTGGAAGCCAAACCTACAAAAGGTACGCATCTTAGTTGATGGTAAGCCCAAACGTGTTTGGGTTAGTGCCAGAACTTTAAAATCTGGTAAGATTACCAGAGTATAATCATTATTATTTTAATTAATTAACTAAAAACAGTACAACCATTGAATGGTTGTACTGTTTTTTAGTCTCGGCTTTGAATCACCATCAATACTCCTTCATCAAAAACAAACGAAGCACTATCTCCAATAAATTCATTACTTGAATAAGAAGTTGGATACCCCACCCAATGATGATTTAATTGATATCTTTCATCACTGAGCGTTAAATGCATTGGTAACAGCGGACAAAAGTCTAAATATTTCATTCCAGTGATTTTCTTAATATGATACGACCCACTTAGAAAGTATCGGATTACATTTTGACTATCAATGAGTCTCAGCCTTGAAAGATAGGGTTTAATATTTGGCTTTAAGACCATCAAAAAATTGGTCAGCAAGTGATCAAGACGCCCGCCTGAAAAGCCATAAATATCGATCTCATTCTTAGGAAAATACTTGCCAGCGGTCCTGATACCCAATTCAGTATCAGTCTCATCCTTTACCGGATCAACCCGAATAACGTGCTTGGCTTTTTGTAATATTATTTTAAATTCCGAATCTGAAACCGAATCGAAGTCACCAACAGCGTATTCAGGAATAATGCCCAATTTGATTAGTCGTAAACTTCCTCGATCAACCCCAATGAAGGGACCCTTTATTTTTTTTGTCTTTAAGTTAGATGGCCATAACTCAATTGGTCCCCCAACAACGACATTTACCTTATTCATAACTAAAAATTAGTAGCGTTCTTAAGAGCCTGAATACGAGCAGCAGGATCTTTTGCATCAAAAACATATGAACCAGCTACAGCGACGTTTGCGCCAGCTTTATAGGCGTCAACCACCGTCTTATTGTTAACACCACCATCAATTTCAATGTCATAGGAATATGAATCATTTTCTTCACGTAATTTATTTAATTCTCTAACCTTACTAATCGTTTCAGGAATAAACTTTTGACCACCAAATCCGGGATTAACAGTCATAACAAGAACTTGATCAACCATGTACAAGACTGGCTTAATCATCTCCACTGGGGTTCCCGGATTAATTACGACTTCAGCTTTAACGTTTTTATCTTTAATCATTTGAAGAGCACGATGAATATGGGGAGTTGATTCAACATGAACCCCAATAATATCTGCGTTAGCATCAGCAAAAGTATCAATATATCTTTCAGGATTCTCAATCATTAAATGACAGTCAAGTGTTAATCCAGTAATGGGGCGAATCTCTTTGACCCAGCCTGGACCATAGGCAATCGCTGGAACAAACATCCCATCCATAACATCGATATGTAGTAATTCCGCACCACCCTTATCGACCTTTTCAATGTCTTTTTGTAGGTTTACGTAATCCGCACTTAAAATTGAAGGAGCAACTTTAATCATGTTTAATTTCCTCTTTTCTTATTATAAATTGGCTTTTGTGCTTTTAATAAATGATATTCTTGCAGATAATCCTCATACCTGCTCGATAGAATTGTACCACTTTCAACTCCAGCTTTCACGGCACAACCAGGTTCATTAACATGCAGACATTCACGAAACTTACAGTTGGGTGAAGCACGTACAAATTCCGGGAAATAATTTTTTAATTCATTTGACTTAATTTCCAAAGTATCAAAAGAAGAGAAGCCTGGTGTGTCAGCAATCAAGCCGCCATTTACCGTCAGTAAAGACACCTTCCTAGTGGTATGCTTCCCTCGACTTAAAGACTTAGATACGACTCCAGTTTTAAGCTTTAACTTAGGGTCAATTTCGTTAAGCAGTGTTGATTTTCCTGACCCAGTCTGACCCATTACGATTGATTGTTTGTGAGGAAGTAACTTCGAAACATCGCTCACTGCATTTACATCATCTTTTTTATCAGGTAACACAACTTCATAACCAATTTTCCTATAATCAGCCGCAACCGTTTTAAAAAAATCAACCTGCGCTTTTGACGTTAACAAGTCAGTCTTACTAAGATAAATAATCGGGATAATCTTCTGCTTTTCGAGGGCCACAAGTTGCTTATCTAATAGTGAGAAAGAAAAAGCAGGTTCAATGGCTGAATTAACTACAATTGCCTGATCAGTATTAGCAACTGGCGGTCTAACTAATTGATTAAACCGTGGTAAAACCCTTAAAATGTATCCCTCGTTCACATTAGTTTCATCAAACTCAACCAGGTCGCCAACGATGGGTTTAATATTTCTTTTTCTAAAGTTCCCTCGTGCTCTCGTCCGGTACATTTTTTCATCGGACTCAACGTCATAGAACCCACTCAAAGATTGATAAATCTTGCCTTTTCTCACATTAATCTCCTATTGAATCCTCTGAAAGCCCGCGATAAAGAAGCCATCAGAATCATAGTCGTCTGGATAAATTTTTAAAGCATCTGTATCACGATTTGGCTTTAGGTCTTTTCTTGTCTTGACCCAAACCGGTTTAAAGTTTTGGTGCTGATCTAAAAACCTGCTGACATTCTCACTATTTTCTTGATTCATGATGGTACATGTACTAAATACCAACTGTCCGCCCACTTTGAGTGTTGGTGCCACAGCATTCAAAATCTCAGTTTGAATCTTTACAAGATGTAAAACGTCATCAAGCGTCTTATCGTATCTAATCTCTGGTTTACGCCTCATCAATCCAAGTCCCGAACAGGGAGCATCAACCAGGATTTTATCAAAAGTACTTTCACCAAATAATTCAGAAGCATTACGAGCGTCAATGGCATGAACTTCAATATTATCTTTCACACCCATTCGGGCTGCATTTTGCTCAATTTTGGTTAATTTTTTGAGGTGCAGATCTAAAGCTTCAACCTTACCAGTAGTCAAATATTCAGCAATTTGCGTGGTTTTACCACCAGGAGCCGCACAAGCATCTAGTACATAGTCATCATTTCTAATGTCCATGGATTGAACTGGCAACATGGCACTTTCGTCCTGAATCGTAAACAAACCCTCTTTAAACAGAGGACTACCACTAGCACTTTTACCAGATAAGATAAGCGCATGATCAGCTACTTCACTACTCTTAACCTCATATCCCTCTTGGACAAATTTCTTCTTTAAATCATCATCAGAAATCTTACGATGGTTTACCCGGACTGATTGCTTAGCTGGCTGATTAATACTCTTAAGTATATCAACCGTCTTATCCATACCAAGTTGCTCATTAAGTTGCTTTACAATCCACAGCGGAACACTATAAAAGATTGAGTCATAAGTGGCAGTGTCTTTAATTTTATCAATTGGCGGCAATCCATTTCGTTGGATGTGGTGAAGGACTCCGGTAACAAGTCGTCTAATACCATCATGCCCACGCTTTTTGGCAATCTTAATTGATTCATCAAAAATCGCACGATCTGGTATTTTGTCTAAATACTGCATTTGATAAATTGCTGTATACAGTAATTCTTTCACCCAACCATCAAGTTTGTCAGATCTTTTTACTAAGTGGTCAACATAATAAGCTAACGTCAACCGGTGCTGAATCACACCATAAACGATATTAGTATACAGGGAAATATCTTTGGGACTCATCGTGCTAGAATCGATCACATTGTTGATTTGAAGATTAGAATATGCACCGCCATGAACACGCTCTAGTGTTTTTACGGCTAAGTATCGTGGATTACTTGAGTTATTTTCTGTCAATAAATTGATCTCCAATTTCTAATTTCTGGTTGCCGTTCAAATATTCGGTAATTGACTTTTTTGGCTTCCCAGACGGTTGAATTTCTTCAATTCCCAAAACCGTTCCGTTCCCAGCAGCAATTTTTAAATGGTGTTTATCTTTACTAACCACCTTACCAGGATCCAAATCAGTCTGCTCATCAATAACCGTTGTTTCCCAAATCTTATTTGGTTTCCCATTCACCATTGCAAATGCGGTCGGATCGGGTCTTAACGATCTGACTTTTGCATCAACCAAACTAGCAGGTTGAGAAAAATCTAACTCTTCTTGTTCTCGCTTAATGTTTGGCGAAAACACAACTTGTTCTTCATCCTGTTTTTGGGGATGTGCAGTTCCATTAATAACTTCTTTTAAAGTCTTTAAGAGAAGGTCACGTCCCACTAAACTCAACTTTTTAAACATACTATCAGTATCGTCGGTGTTTTCAATCTTAACAGGTTGTTGAGCTAAAACGTCACCAGCATCCATCTTTTTGACCATGTACATAATCGAAATTCCGGTTTCTTTATCTCCGTTCATAATGGCATATTGAACCGGAGCCCCACCACGATATTTCGGCAGTAAAGATCCATGAACATTGATATCCGCAATTTGCGCTGCTTCAAGCAATTTAGTCGGCAAAAATTGGCCAAATGCAGCAGTAATAATAAAATCTGGCTTCATTTGAATGATTTCTTCCATTTCGGGACTTCCACCTAATTTTTGCGGTTGTAGTACCGGTAACCCTAAATCTTGACTAGCTTTCTTAACCGGTGATTCTTCAATTTGATGTTTTCGCCCCACCGGTCGATCTGGCTGGGTTACCACTGCCAACACTTTGTAGTTCTGATTTAAAGCTTTTAGGATTGGAACACTAAATTCAGGCGTTCCCATAAATACAATTGATTTCATAATAATTCACCTACATAAAACTGACTGGTTCTGGATCAATCCCGATCCGTAAACCCTTTCTAACTTCTTTTTGTGATATTTGTAAAATATGCTTTAGGCTTTCATTAAGTTTTAAGTCACGTTTGTACTTAATAATGATTTGGAAATAATAACGTTTTTTCATTCGAGCAATCGGCCTAGGGGTTGGCCCCAAAATAATGGTAGTTTGATCAAGCGACTTTTTAAGATAATTAGCAACCTCATAAGATTCATTAGCCGCCTGCCTCTCATTTAGTGAACTAATTGAAACTTTAATGGTAAAAAAGTATGGAGAATAATCAGCTAAATGTCTTAATTGCATTTCTTTTTGATAAAATGCTTCATAATCCTGGTCTTTAGCCAATTGAATCACATAATTATCTGGATTATAGGTCTGAATAATGACTTCTCCATCCTTATCAGCTCGTCCAGCTCGTCCGGAAACTTGAGTTAATAAATCAAACGTTCGTTCACTAGAACGAAAATCAGGTAAATCCAATCCGGTATCAGCATTTAATACCCCCACCAAAGTTACATTCGGAAAATCCAGTCCCTTAGCAATCATCTGCGTTCCTAGTAAAACATCAGCATGATGTTCACCAAATTCACGAAGTAACTTCTCATGAGAACCCTTTTTCCGGGTTGTATCGACATCCATTCTGATTACTCGCGCTTTTGAAACGAGTTCATGTAATTGTCGCTCTACCTTTTCAGTTCCAGTACCAAAGTAACGAATATTTTTACTGTGACAGTTGGGACAATACTTAGGAATTGGTTCCTCAAATCCGCAGTAGTGACACTTCATCGTATGAGAATCCATGTGAAGCGTCAAAGAAATATCACAGTTGGGACACTTTAAAACATAGCCACAATCTCGACACATCAGAAAAGACGAGAATCCCCGACGATTAAGCATTAACACTACTTGTTCGTGCTTTTCAATTCTTTGCTTAATCGCACTAAGTAATTGGTGCGAAAAGATTCCATCATGAGTCTCTTCCTCTCTGGTCATGTCAACAACTGAAACTTCTGGTAAACGCCTTTGATTAATGCGATCGGGAAGGCGTAAAAATTTATAAACTCCCTTTCCGGCACGAGCCCTTGACTCAAGCGAAGGTGTTGCACTCCCAAGTACGACTGGGCAATGATGATAATTGCCACGCCAAATGGCAACATCCCGCGTGTGATAACGCGGATTATCATCCTGCTTGTAACTTGTATCGTGTTCCTCATCAAGAATAATAAGCCCAATATCAGAAAGAGGAGCAAAAACTGCTGATCTTGCCCCTACTACTACCTTTGCCCTTCCATTATTAATTCTACGCCACTCATCATACTTTTCCCCAGTTGACAAACCACTATGAATTACAGCAACTTGATTACCAAACCGATTTTTAACTCGATTAACCATCTGGGGGGTTAAAGAAATCTCTGGAACTAACATCAACGCCGTCTCACCTAAATCCAGAGCCTTTTGGATGGATTGAAGATAAACCTCAGTCTTACCTGATCCAGTTACTCCTTCAAGTAGATAGGTTTCATTTTGATGGGCTTCAATGGAACGATCAATTTCACGAACGGCATGTGCTTGATCAACGGTTAACTTTTTTGGTTGATCAATTGTAATATCATGTTTGTACGGATCACGATACTTCTCAACCTGAACTTTTTTTATCCAATTCTTCTTTTCAAAACTGCTAATCGCTGAATTGGATATTTTAAGATCATTAACGAGGTGGGTCTGAATAATTGGTTGATCAGTATGGTGCTCTAAAACAGAAAGTAAGTTTAATTGAGAAGTGGCATTCTTACGAAGCTGTTTTTTTGCCTGGCCAAAATCACTTAATTGATTTAAAATGGCCGTTTCCGTTTTCTTTTTGGCTTCATTTTGAACTTTGTAAATTACTTGGATTTTATTGTTCTTACGCAACTTAGCAAGTTTTCCCATCTCAGTACTATTAAAATGCTCCGTGTCAAACGGAACCATACTCTGGTCTTTAAACTTATCATTAAGCTCTTGATCGGCAAGATTTCCAGTTGCTTTTACATAGGTTGTATATCTTGCCTTCATCGCATTAGGAAGCATGGTCAAAAGACAACTAATTCGAAAAGAATAAGTTGTATCAGCCAACCACTTAGAAAGTTCAATCATTTCGTCGTTCAACACTGGGCTCAAATCCATGGTACTATCAACCTTTTTGAGTTGATTAAGCTGGTCCGGTTTCTCATCTGTAATATCAACGACAAAACCTTCAACTTTTCTGTTTCCATTCCCAAATGGAACAATGACCCTCATGCCTCGTTTCAGTTGATCTTCTAATCCAGTAGGAATTAAGTATGAATAGGGTACATTTGTTTGCATGGTCGGAACATCAACAATCACTTTTGCAATTTTCAAATTACCCCTTCTTTCCATTCTTGCATATTACAGATTAGCTATAAAAGGTCAACAACGACATTTAACACTTCACTAGCAACTTTTAATTTAGACTCAACTTCTGTCTTTTTGACCAAACCATCCTTTGAGATGATTGAAACCTGATTATCATCACTATTAAAACCAATTAATGAATTGGAAACATCATTTAATACCACTAGATCTAATTTCTTTTTCATCAACTTTTGCTTAGCATTTTTAAGAGGATCATTGGTCTCGGCCGCAAAACCGACCACCACCTGATTAGGGCTCTTCTGTTGTGCCACTTTTGCAACAATATCATCGTTCTTAATTAGATGGAGATCTAAAGAATCATGGTCTTGATCCTTCTTGATTTTTTGTTTTTCCGCATGAGCAGGTTTAAAATCACTAACCGCAGCAGCCATAATCAAAACCTGATTATCTGAAAATGAGCGTTGCACCTGGTGCTCCAGTTGATCAGCAGAACTAACTTTGATAACTTTCACACCATCTGGAATCTGGCACTGACTGTTGGCACTTACAAGTGTCACATTGGCCCCCATCTTTTTAGCAACCTCAGCAATTGCATATCCCATCTTTCCTGATGAATTATTTGATAAGTACCTAACCGGATCAATTGGTTCTCTAGTACCACCAGCAGTTACCAGTATATTAACCCCAGAAAGAGGTTGGTCATCATGATCACTTAATTGACTAACCACAAACTGATAAATTTCTTCTGGTTCAGCAAGTCGACCTAGAGCTGAATATCCTTCGGCTAGTGGACCAACTTGTGGCTCAATAAATTCGATACCATCATCTTTTAATCTTTGAAGATTTCTTTGGGTAGCTGGATTTTTTAGCATGACATCATTCATTGCTGGCGCAAAATACTTGGGGCACTCCATGGCTAACATAGTCGTACTTGCAAAATCATCTGCAATCCCATTTGCTGTTTTAGAAATAAAATCAGCGGTAGCTGGGGCAACAATTGCCAAATCGGCCCATTTAGCTAGCCCAATATGATTAATCGTTGTTGAGTCATCAAAATAACTTTGATCATCATAGACATCATTCTTCGATAAAACTTGAAAAGTTAATTTCGAGACAAATCGTTTGGCAAACGGTGTCATTACAACTTTGACACTAGCACCATTCTTTTTTAAAAGTCTCAATAAATAAACTGCCTTATAGGCAGCAACGCTACCAGATACAAATAAGACAATTTGCTTCCCGTTTAACAAAATTATACCCTCCAAAGTATTTCTTATTAATTATACTACACATCCCTTATTATTCATTTAATAAAAAAAGACCCTGTGATGAGATTCATCACAAAAGTCCTTTCTTACTTACTTTTTGGAGCGATGGTTAACACGCCGGCAGCAATTTCTTCCAACGCCATTCCAACTGATTTTACTGACTTATAATGGGAAAGCAGTGGTTTCGCACCTTGATCAAGTTCTTCAGCTCTTTTGCTGGCTAACATAACGAGCGAATATCTTGAATCAACGTGTTGCAATAAATCTTCAAGTGGTGGATAAATAAACATTAAACTTCATCTCCTAATTTATTAAGATAATTTGGCATAACGCGGTTTACCTTTAAACGTTCGCTTTTAACAATTGTTTTAATTCGGTCTACCGCATTTGAAACCTTATCATTCACAACTGCGTAATCATAGTTTTGCATCATTCGGATTTCCTTAGAAGCTTTTTCAATTCGTTTGTTGATAACTTCAATATCATCAGTCCCACGGCCAACCAAACGATCCCTAAGTGAATCAATGTCAGGTGGAGTTAGGAAAATAAAAACTCCATCGGGGCAGTTGGCACGCACCTGCATGGCACCATTAACTTCAATTTCCAGAAAAACATCTCTTCCTGAATCTAATGTCTCGTTTACGTATTGTAACGGGGTGCCATAGTAATTGTCAACATACTTAGCATACTCCAGCATCTTACCATTTTTAATATTCTGTTCAAATTGATCCTTTGAAACAAAGTAATAATCAACCCCGTTAACTTCTCCCTCACGGGGTTTTCTGGTAGTCATCGAGATTGAATACTTGAAATCGACATCAGGCTCATTAAAAAGGGCTTTTCTAACCGTTCCCTTCCCCACTCCACTTGGACCAGAAAGAACAATTAACATTCCTCTTTCACTCACTTAAACCGCTCCTTTTTCGTAACTTCTTTATATATATTATGCAATTTATAAATCAATTAATCAATAAGAGATAAAATGAATGCTATTTAATTTTTTGTCTTTTTTGTTGATTGGCCAAGTTTAAAAGTTCAGAAGCGTGTTCCATGGTTAACTTAGTAACTGTAGTTCCTGCTAACATTCTAGCAAGCTCCTTAACTCGTTGCTCACCTGATAAGGGTTGAACCGAAGTTTCCGTTCGATTATTAGAATCAACATGCTTCGAGATGAAATCATGATTATCAGCCATGGCGGCAACCTGTGGCAGATGGGTGATACACAAAACCTGGGATTTCTTACCAATTGCACTAATTTTATCAGCAATTGCTTGAGCCACTCTTCCCGAAACCCCCGTATCTACCTCGTCAAACACGATTGAAGTTACTCCTTGGACGCGGGAAAAAATCGTTTTAAGAGCTAACATAATTCGAGAAAGTTCACCACCAGAGGCAATTTTGGATAACGGTGCCATGTCCTCACCCGGATTCGTTCGGATGTAAAACTCAACTTCTTCAATTCCATTTCGATTAAAAGTATCTTTAGGTAAATTGGAAAAACGAACTTCGAACTGCGTTTTATCCATGTACAAATCAGCTAATTGTTGATGAATTTCAGCCGTTAACTTTTCGGCTTGCTGATGTCTAATATCACTTAACTTTTTCCCAAGTTTATTTAATTCTTTGACGGAAGCATTGAAGCGTTCTTCTAAATTATTGCCACTCTTTTCATCCGTCTCCATATCAGTTAATTCACCAGAGATTTTATCGTAATACTTTAAAATCTGTTTAATCGAATCACCGTATTTTCGTTTTAACTCAAAAATAGTATTTAAGCGTTGCTCAACTTCGTTCAATCGGTCAGAGTCAAACTCCAAATTATCCATCTGATTACTAATCTCTCCAGAAGCATCTTGCAGCGTATAATAAGCATTTTTAACATTCTCAGAAATTGACTTAAACTCATCATCTAACCGTTCTAAATCTTCAAGAGCATTCATGGCATCCCCGATCATATCAATCGGACTAATACTTTCATCACCATTAATATCATTAAAACTTCTTCCTAGACTATCGCTAATGGCTTGAAAATTATTTAAACGATCCCTTTCGGCTATCAGATCTTCTTCTTCGCCATCCGTTAAATCAGCCGTTTCAATTTCATTTACCTGGTACTTAAGCATATCAATGCGTTGAGCCCATTCTTTTTCATTTTTATTTTTATTATTTAATTCTTTCTTTAATTTAAGGTATTTTTCATATTGTTCCTGATAAAGCTTAAGCGTAGGTTTGAGGCTGTCGCCAGCAAATTCATCAAGTAACCCAATGTGCTTATCAGGTTGCATCAGCGCTTGATGTTCATTTTGTCCATAAATATCAACCAAAGTTTCGCCAACTTTTTTTAGCGTATTTGTATTCACCAATATACCATTGATGCGACATACGTTGCGGCCATTACGATATAATTCACGCTGTAAAATTACCGTATCATCATCATGTTCGATCCCAAATTTATCCAACACATGAGCAGTAAGACCATCTTTAGGAATAGCAAACATTCCCTGTAAAATTGATTTGTTTGCACCCTTTCTAATAAAGTGAGACGATCCCCTACCACCAGCAAGTAGACCAACGGCATCAATAATAATCGACTTTCCTGCACCAGTTTCTCCTGACAGAACTGTCATCCCTGAGTAAAAATTAACTTCCAATTGATCAATAATCGCAAAGTCTTTGATTGAAATTTCCTGTAACAACTTCTCACCTTCTTAATTATTTAAACTTTTATAAGCCTGATCCATGACACCATCAACTGCAACATCGTTTCCTACTTCAGGGTCATCAGATGACTTTAGATAAATCAAGAATTCGATATTCCCTTCACCACCCTTGATGGGAGAAAAATCAAGTCCTAAAACAGAAAAACCAGCCTCGGTCGCAAACTGAATGACGTTATTAATCACCTGTTTATGCACGTTTTTGTCCCTTACAATGCCATGCTTACCAACGTTTCCACGACCAGCCTCAAACTGGGGTTTTATTAATGCCACTACTTCCCCATTTTTAGCTAAAATTGATTTTAAGGGCTTTAAAATTAATTTAAGAGAAATAAAAGAAACGTCAATTGAGGCGAAACTAGGTTCTCCACAAGTAAAATCTTCTGGTTTACTGTACCGAAAATTAGTATTCTCCATTACAACAACACGAGGGTCGTTTCTAAGCTTCCAAACTAATTGGTTTGTCCCAACATCTAAGGCGTAACTCAATTTAGCTCCATTTTGTAACATTACATCCGTAAACCCCCCGGTGGAGGATCCGATGTCCAAAACGATTCTATCACGAACACTAATATTAAAACTTTTGAGTGCTTTTGCTAATTTTAATCCACCCCGACTGACAAAGGGAAGTGCATTGCCCTTTAAATGCAGCTTGGTTTCAACTGGAATCTTCACCCCAGGCTTATCCATGCGTTGTTCATTTTTTCCAAGTACTTCACCAGCCATGACGGCTCTTTTTGCCCTTTCGCGTGTGTCAAACAATCCTTGCTTGACAAGTAAGACATCAACCCGCTCTTTATCCTTTGCCATTATAACCTCACTTTTTCACCACAAAATAAGATAAAAATGAATCTAACAAATCGGGTGAAAATTCATCCGGTAACTTACTTAATGCCTCTTGACTTTTACTAACAGTCTCATCTAATTTTTGAATTGCTCCATTAATTCCCAACAAATTTACATACGTATTTTTATCAACGTCATCCTGATTTTCAAGGTTAGGAGCATCTTTAATATCATCAAATATTTGAAATGCTAGCCCAAAATTCCAAGCAAACGCAGATAAACATTTCCGACTTGCTTGATCAGCATCAGCAATGGTCGCCCCTGCTATAACACAATAATGAAACAATTCACCGGTTTTGTTTCTATGTAAATGCATTAATTCATCCAGATTCAAATGTTGGTTATCTGAACTAACATCTACAGTTTGACCAGCTACCATTCCGTCTGGACCAGCAGCATGGGACAATAACTGAATCAATTGAACTCTTTTTACAGCTGACAAATCAGCTCTTGAAAGCCAGTTAAACGCTAACGTCAACAATCCGTCTCCAGCTAAAGTTGCAATATCAGCGCCAAATTTTTTGTGATTGGAGAGTTGACCACGACGATAATCATCATTGTCCATGGCTGGTAGATCATCATGAATTAAAGAATAGGTATGAACTAACTCAACCGCAGAACTGGTTTTAATGGCGGACTCGTCAACTTCGTAATTCAAAGTTTTTAGGGTAGCTAACGTCAATAATGGTCGTAACCGTTTTCCACCAGCCATCAAAGAATATTTCATGGCATCTACAATTAATTTTATCGAGCTCGACTTATCAATGTTTGTTTCTAAAGTTTGATCGATTTTCGGAATATATTCAGCTTTAAATTCTGAAAGAGTTTGTTTATTGGGTGTCATCACTGTCTCCACCTTGTTGATCACGATCAAATGGGATTTCATTATCACTGTCATCCATCATTTTAGTAAGCGTTTTTTGTGCATTTGAAAGTGTCTTTTGCATTTCGTTACTTAACTCAACTCCATCTTTAAATTCTGAAAGGGCTTTTTCTAAAGGTACGTCCCCCTGTTCAAGTTGATTAACAATTTCTTCTAATTTATCCATATTTTCTTCAAAAGTTGGTTTTTTATCTGCCATTATTTACTGTCTCCTTTAAGTCCAACATGATCAACGGTTGCACTAGCACTTCCATCACTGAACTGAATACGAATGTGTTCATCCTTTTTTAAATCCTTAGCCGACTTAACTAATTTCTCATGATCGTTTGTAACCATCCCATATCCAGAACTCATTAAACGTAGTGGGCTTAGATGGTCGAGTGCACTGACGTTTGAATTTAACTGATTCCGTTTTGTTTTCAAAATCACTTGAACGGACTTTTTCATCGATTCAAGATAATAATTAACCTGTTTTTGGTTTGCATTGATGCTATGAACCGGTGAGTTTAATTTTAGTTGTTCTAAATAAGCTTGAAGTTGATTATGGTAATGATTTAGTAAATCTTTCATGTTAGTACCCAGTTTGGTATTTAAAGTATCTAATTGCTGGACATAGGATTCATAAAGACGTTCGGGCTGGTTAAAAACGTAAGAATTCATTACTTTATCGTATTGTGACCTCGAACGGGCCAAAATGTTATCCATGGCATTATAAATCCTAGTCTGTTTAGTCTTTAAATCAAGAATTACATCACTAAGCACAGGAACTGCCAACTCAGCAGCTGCGGTCGGGGTTGCTGCCCGTTTGTCAGAAACTAAATCAGCAATCGTTGTATCAGTTTCATGTCCAACTGATGAAATCACTGGAATTTTACTATTATAAATAGCTCTTGCTACAATTTCTTCATTAAATGGCCATAAATCTTCAATAGAACCACCACCACGACCAATAATAAGAGTATCAAATCCACCAATTTCGTTGACTCGGTTAATTTGATGAGCGATCTCACTCGCTGCATTCTCACCCTGAACAGCTGCTGGAAACAGGACAATTTGAGCAATCGGGAATCTCCGTCTAACGGTGGTGATGATGTCCTTAATAACTGCACCACTTTGAGACGTGACTACAGCAATTCTCTTAGGATACATTGGAAGAGGTTTTTTATGAATTTCCTCAAACAAGCCCTCTTTGGCAAGTTTATTTTTTAACTGTTCGTAGGCTTCATAAAGTTGACCCACTCCATCCGGTTCCATGTGATCAATATAAAACTGATACATTCCGGTTTTTTCATACACGGAAACATGTCCAGTAACAAGGACTTTCATTCCCTCCTCTGGCATGAATTTAATCTTAGAGAAGGCTGATTTAAACATCGTAACGTTAATTTTTGAGTTATCATCCTTTAAACTAAAATATTGATGAGTTGGTCGCAAGCGAAAGTTGGAGATTTCACCGGTAAGATAAACTCGTCCTAGGTATGGATCAACGTCAAATTTCTTTTTGATATACTGTGTCAAAGCTGATACAGTTAAATATTTACTTGCCACTCTTTTTGCTCCATTCACACATATCAACAGTTTGTTGCATCAAGGTTGCGATTGTCATTGGTCCTACGCCACCCGGCACCGGAGTGATATATTCGATATTGTCACTTTTTGATTTGTATTCGACGTCGCCAGCCAATTTACCATTCTCATCCATATTTTGACCAACGTCAATAACAACGGCACCTGGTTTAAAATCATCATCATTTAATATGGCATACTTGCCGACCGCTGAAATAACTACATCAGCTTGCTTCGTGTACTTTGAAACATCATCAGTGTGGCTATGAACGTCAATCACGGTTGCATCGGCGTTAAGCATCAACGCTAACATTGGCTTTCCAACAATTGAACTACGGCCAACAATCACAACGTTTTTACCATCTAAGTCAATATGGTACTCCGATAGTAAAGTCATAATGCCCTTCGGAGTACATGCAACCGGGTAATTCTCCTTAAGATTAAGAAATAACTTGCCGACATTAACGGGATGAAAACCATCCACATCTTTTGTAGGATCAATTGCCTCAATCACTTTGTCTTCGTTAATATGATCAGGAAGTGGCGATTGAACTAAGATTCCATTGATTTCAGGGTTCTCATTCAAACTTCTCACAATTTGGATCAATTCGTCTTGCGTGGTTGATTCAGGTAAAGCTTTCTTAACGGAATAGATGCCTAACTCTGTTGCCTTTTTTTCTTTGCTTCGAACATATCTTTGACTTGCCCGGTCATTTCCAACGATTACTACCGCTAATCCCGGATTAATTCCAGCTTGTTTTAGTTTAAAAACTCGCTTTTTTGTTTTTAAGTTCAGGTCTTTTGCAACCTTTCTGCCATCAATTATGCTAACCACGAAAACATCTCCCGATACATTATTAGTACAATTCTAGCATATTATTTTTGTTCTAGCTAAATGTAAAAAAATAAGAACCCATAACGGGTTCCTATTTTTCAATCGCACTATCTAAAACGCCATTAATAAAGTTTCGTGACTTATCATCACAAAACTTTTTAGCTAATTCTAAAGCTTCATTAATGGCAACTTTATTTGGCGTTGCTTCTTCATACTTAATTTCATACAGCGCAATTCTTAAGATAATTAGGTCAGCTTTACTAATTCGATCAATCGACCATTTATTCGCTAAGTGATCCGTAATGATCTTATCAAGTTCACTCTTATGCTCTCTTACCCCATTAACGATTTCCAAGTAATATTCTGGTGCCCTTACATCTTCATTTGTAAGATAATCAAAAAATTCACTTGGTTCAACAGCATCATTACTTTCCATCGCAAATAAGGTTTGAAAAGCTAACTCTCTAATTTGATGTCGACTTATTTTCACTTTTTATCCTCATTATCGAATAATTTATCAGTATCAACTTTGCCAGTACTCTTTGGAGGAATCATTCCCTCAACGTGAACATTTACGGAACCGATACGAAGGTCAGTCATAAACAACAACTGTTGTTTTACTTGGTTTTGAATCTCTAAAGCAACTTTAGGAACCGAAACCCCGTAATTTAGGTATACAAAAATATCAACATTCAATTTGCCATTCTTAATTGCTAATCTGATGCCCTTACCGCGCTCTTTTCTTCCAAATAATTCGTTAACACTGGAAGAAAAACTACCACGCATCCGGTTAACTCCTTCAACTTGCACGGCCGCAATTCCAGCAATGACCTCAATCACACGAGGTGCAATTTTAATCGACCCTAGGTCTGATTTCTTATTGTCGAGTGTAATGAAACTTTCGTCTGCTGCCATAATATAACCCCCAATTGGCTAAACAATCAGATCATTCTGACCATTATGCCCGAGAAATGTAAGTACCGTCATCAGTATTGATCACTAACTTATCACCCTTATTTACAAAGAATGGAACTTGAAGCGTTAAACCAGTGGTCATAGTAGCGGGTTTAGAACCACCGGAAGCAGTATCACCTTTAATCCCAGGTTCAGTATCCGCTACTTCAAGTGTGACCGTCTTAGGCACTTCAACTCCCAAAGTTTCACCGCCGTACTGAATAACTTGAACTTCCATATTTTCTTGTAAGTAGTTCATTTCTTCTTTAACTTGCTCTCTTGGAATCGTTAGTTGTTCATAATTATCCATGTCCATGAAGACAAGTCCACTACCATCATCATAGAGGTATTGCATCTTTTTGGTTTCAATGTTAGCTTTTTCAACTTTAGCACTAGCCCGAAAAGTTTTTTCCTGAACGGCTCCCGTCCTTAAATTCTTTAACTTAGTACGAACAAATGCTCCACCCTTACCGGGCTTTACGTGTTGAAAACTAACAATCTTCCAGATGTTATTGTCAGCTTGAATGGTCATACCATTTTTTACTTTTACAATTGAAATTGACATTTTCATGCCTCCCACATATTTATGTTCCTATCATATCAATATTGATCACGTAAAAGCAAGTTACGATATTGATAAAAAAAGAGACCCCTGCGTTAACGCTAGGCCTCTTTGGATTTACTTAGTTGCTACTTCTGCTTCAGGGTAAACAGAAACTTGACGTTTGTCACGACCTAAACGTTCGAAACGAACAATCCCATCAACTAAAGCAAATAATGTGTCATCTCCACCACGTTTAACGTTCTTACCTGGATAGATATGAGTTCCACGTTGACGGTATAAAATTGTACCAGTTGTTACTGATGAGCCATCAGCAGCTTTAGTCCCTAAACGACGTCCAGCTGAGTCACGACCGTTAGATGATGAACCACCGGTTTTATGGTGAGAGAAAAATTGTAGATTCATTTTTAACATGCGTTTACACCTCCAAATTAAAAGTGTTATTTTACTTCAACGTAATTCGAATACTGTTTTGAAATATCCATAAGTCCATTCATAAAGCTTTTAAGTAACGTTTGGACCTTAACATCATTCAAATGTTCAACCGGAATCTTAACTTGAAGATATCCTCCATTTTTTTCATTCTGTTCTACATATGGATCAATGTCACAAACGGTAATTAACCCGTTCACAGAAGAAATTGCTAACGCTGATACTGCTGCACAGACGATATCATGCCCATACTCACCAGAATCAGCGTGGCCAGTTACTTTAAATCCGGTTATTAAATTATGATTTAAATCAAATGTAGCTTTAATCATACGACTTAAGCGTTAATCTTGTTGATAGTAACCTTAGTATAAGGTTGTCTATGACCCTTCTTTGATTGAGCACCCTTTTTAGGTTTGTATCTAAAGATACGGATCTTCTTACCCTTACCTTGCTTATCAACTTTTCCTTCGACTGAAGCACCATCAACTAATGGTGAACCAACCTTAGGGGTCTTGCCACTAACAAAGACAACATCATCAAAAGTAACCTTGTCACCTTCGTTAGCATCAAGTTTTTCAACAAAGATGGCTTCACCTTCAGAAACCTTGTATTGCTTGCCACCTGTTTCAATAATTGCGTACATGTAGTGCACCTCCTTATAATTTGCTTAGACTCGCCAGTATTAAGTACCCACTGGGCTTTAAAAACTCAAACTGAGCGGTTGTAGCTGTGGAAGTCCACAATTACAACATCATAAGTATATAAAAATTAATGTTATAAGTCAAATAAAAAAAAGACACGCCAGATATTAAGCGTGTGCCTTTTTCGAGATGTCGCAGGAGCGATTCGAACGCTCGACCTACGGTTTAGAAGACCGTTGCTCTATCCAGCTGAGCTACTGCGACATAAACTCAAACAACAAGAACAATTATATTGAATATCAAACTATAAGTCAATGGTTTTTAGTACATTGCTTGATTTAATGATCATTTAAAACCAGCTTTAAATCATCTTGCAGTAGACTGTTAAATATATCGGTGATTGCATCTGAACTAAAGCCTAAATCAACAAGGCCGAACTTTAAGAATAAAGTCCAAGCGTGCTTATATCCGATCTTGCTTTTCTCATAATAACTTTTTAGTAACATATTCAGCATTGATAAATATAAAGAATTAAGGTCATCAGTCTTTTTCATTCCTAATAACTTATTTAACATCTCGTCATCTACAGTAATCACATCCACCCAACTTTGTAGGTTAGCAATTAGCAAAAAATCCCTGAGAGTCCTAATGTAACTTTCGAGCTGGTTGTCACGATTGTTCTCGGAACTAGTGATGTCTGTTTGAAGCATCCCAGAATTTTTAGCCAATTCAGAAAAGTGAATGTCTAACGAAACGTAAGAACTTGAAACATGAGTTCCGGGTTTCCAGATTGTTTGATTTTTAGCATCTAATTGCCGATATAAGTTGACTGTATCCGAAACCATTTTGTTAATATCCATCATTATTTTGCCACTCCTTAATTTGCTGTTCAATTTGAGTAATTTCTTCGGGATGTTGAATTAAATCATACCAAGTAACGTCCATCTTGTTCCTAAACCACGTTAGTTGTCTCTTAGCGTAGTGTCTTGAGTCTTGCTTAACATCTTCTACTACTTGATCCAAACTTTCGTTACCCTTGAAATATGAGATGAATTCGCGGTACCCAATTCCCTTACTAGCAGGAATTTTACTCCCCCCATTTTCAAAAAGCCATTTATTTTCTTTAATTAACCCGTTTTCCATCATCTGGTCTACTCGTTGATTAATCCGCTGGTATAGGACATCACGACGCGTATTAAGTCCCACAATCAATTCATCATACTGCTGTCCCTGATTATTCTGCTTGGAAATTGGCCTTCCACTAACAAGGTATACTTCGAGAGCCCGTAAAATGCGTCGTGTGTTTTGCATAGGTGTCTTTGATGCCGTTACAGGATCAACCTGATTTAATTTATCCCACATTTTCATTGGACCAAATTCGTTAAGTTCATTAATCAATGTTGCTCTAATCTCAGGATCATTCTTACTTCCTAAATTTAATCCCCTTAAGAGTGAATTAAGATAAAATCCAGTGCCACCAACAATAATTGGAAGATGCCCTCGATTCGTAATTTCCTTAATTAATTTTTCAGCAGCTTCAACAAAATCAACCACCGAATATTGTTCGTCAACATCAATGATGTTTATTAAATAATGAGGAATTCCCTGCTGCTCCGTTCGAGAAATCTTGGCAGTCCCAATATCTAGATGACGGTAAACCTGCATTGAGTCGCCAGAAATAATTTCTCCATTAAACTGTTTTGCAATTTTAATTGATAAGTCCGTTTTTCCAACAGCCGTTGGACCAACAATCGCTAATAATTTGTTCATAAATTCACCTAATTAATGATGTTCTATACTGGATATATTAGCGCAAATAACGCATAATGGACAAGTAGATAATAAAAAAGGAGGCAATGACTATGAGTAAATTTACACAAGGATTTACTACAGGAGTTGCAGCATGTATTGGAATCGCTGCAGGGGTTTGGCTTTCATTCAAGAAAACGGTGGTTCAACCAATGGAGGAACAAGAGTCCAAAATTAATGAAAACCGTAAAAGAGCAAACAGAAAAAGTCATTCAGCTCATTTAAGTTAATTATTAATAATAAAAAGAGAACTCGATCGAGTTCTCTTTTTAGTTAACCCTTTTTAATTTTGCCATCCCATCGCTGGTAACCCTCGTTAAGAATTGAAATATTTTTAAAACCCTTTTTGTGAAGGAATTTGGCAGCTTTCATACTCAAAGTCTTATTCTGATCGTACAAATAAACTGGTAGATCTGGTCTCAGTTCTTGATAAAAACTTCGAAAAGTTGAATATGGCATGTTTCTTGAACCAAGAATATGACCATCATTAAAAGCTTTACTTTCACGTAAGTCAATAACTTGCGATTTGCGAATCCCACTTTGAAATTCATCTTCATTTAAAAACTTACAATAGCGTTTGGCCATTAAAATAGTAAATTCATGGTATAACCACCAAATTAACAGAACCACTCCTAGAGTGATCAGAAAATAAAGAACTGAAACTATCACACTACTCAATTAAAATCTCTCCAATACTTTTATCTAAATTGTAATGCTAACGAAGCTGCACCAATTACCCCAGCATCATTACCCAACTGAGCTAATTTAACTTTAGTTGAATCTCTAATTGATGGAAAGGCATTTTCCTGGAAATATCTAGTAGTTGGTTGAAGCAAAGTGTTTCCAGCATTCGAAACTCCACCACCAATAATGATACTTGCTGGGTTCAAAGTATTTCCAATATCAGATAAGGCTAGTCCAAGGTAAAAACAAATCTTATCCACAACCTGATTAGCAAAAATGTCGCCATTATCTGCTAGGTAAAAAACCATTTTTGAAGTGATTTTTTCATCAGTATTTTCGAGATCCTTTAACCGTGAATGTCCCTTAAAATCTTTAGACATATCCTTAGCTACGTGAACAATTCCAGTTGCTGAAGCGTACTGTTCTAAGCAACCTCTTTTGCCACAGGTACAAAGGTAACCATTTGGTTGAACAGCAATGTGTCCAACTTCACCTGCTCCACCATTAACACCATGAAGGAGTTTACCGTTAGCAATTACTCCACCACCAACTCCAGTTCCTAACGTAACAAAGACTACGTCGTCTTCAGTACTACCTGCACCCTTCCAGTATTCACCTAAGGAAGCCACATTGGCATCATTGTCTAATTGAAATGGTAATCCAACCCCATTCTGAATCAATTCTCGAACTGGTTGTTCATCCTTCCAGTTAAGGTTAAAAGCTTCGGAAACTGTCCCTTTTTCACGGTTTACAGTTCCTGGTGTTCCCATTCCAATTCCAACAAAATCATTAATGGTTTTGTCAGAATCCTCGATATGTTTGTTGATTGACTTAACAATGTTCTCAACGATGTGAGCGCCCTTATCACTAGTATCAGTGAGTACTCTCCATTTATCAAGAACCTCACCATTTTCGTCCAAAAAAGCCATTTTAGTAGTGGTACCACCTAAGTCAATCCCAATCAAATTCTTTGCCATTCTATAGACCTCCCGTCTCATTTTTAGATTTTAAGTTTTTTTCTTCAATCCTGTGTTCACGTGTTAATACTAGTTTTGCGGATGTAAACTCTCGATCACTAACTACATGAGCATCATGAAGATGGTCGAGTTCTAAGGCCATTACTTCAATATCCCAAAGTCGTTTACCGACATATACATATATTCCAAATTTTTTTAACAGTTGTTGAACATCATATAGAGTTGTCATTTTAATCATCATCCTAAATTAACTATGTACAACGTGTCAACGAACAGAACCTAAATAGTACATTATTATTATAC
Source organism: Fructilactobacillus sp. X7R4C1 (assembly GCF_059901115.1). NCBI lineage: Bacteria > Bacillati > Bacillota > Bacilli > Lactobacillales > Lactobacillaceae > Fructilactobacillus > Fructilactobacillus sp. X7R4C1. The sequence goes on along the minus strand of NZ_JBWXVD010000002.1, from coordinate 84,776 downwards.
CAATAATTAAAGCGGTTGCATAAAATAATCTCATAATTTTATTTAAATTGATATTGTGCTTTAATCCTACAACAAAACTAATCAGGTAACCACCAATGAATCCGCCAATATGACCAAAAATATCAATACCAGGCGTAAAGATATCAAATACAAGGTTAATTACTACAAAAAGAATAAACGTCTTTGCAGTACTTCTGACAAATGAATCACCACGATACTGAAAAGCAATCATCAAAAAGGCACCGAATAATCCAAAAATAGCGGTACTGGATCCTGCTGAAATTCCACTTCCAAACGCGAAGCTCATTAAATTTCCACAAAATCCTGCAACCATAAAAATGACAAAATATCTTAAATGACCAACGATTGGTTCAATTAATTTTCCCAAATAATATAAGGTGATTCCATTAATTAAAATATGTTGAAAACCAATATGAACAAAAATGGGAGTAATTAGACGCCACCACTGACCATCTTTTACTAAGGGGGTATATTGTGCACCAAACTTTAGTAGATTAACGGTGTTCTCTGAGCCACCACTTAAAGTCATCATTAAATATACAACTACCATGATGAACAGTAATAAGTACGTTACCCAGGGATAATTATTGACTCTTTTAAGTTTTTGTTTGATCATCTTAAATCCTCTAAAAAATAATCCGATCCAATCTAACGTCAAATGGATCTGGCTTCCAATTTAGCTCAGAAACGATTTGTGCTTTTTGGGCCAGTGAAACCTTATAGCCGTCAAATCGAGATAAATAACGATCATAAAATCCCGCACCATAACCAATTCTCTGATTACTATCAGGATTAAAAGCAACTCCTGGAACCACCATCAAATCAATCAAATTACTGATGATCGTCTTTCCATTAACGGGCTCCCAGATCCCAAACTTAGTCTTTTGAAACTTTAAAGTGTGGCTAAGCTCAACAAACTCCATCTGATGCTTAGGAAGTGTATGAGGAACCACCACCTTTTTCCCATCATTTAAAGCCGCAAAAATGATGGGAGCTGTGGGAATCTCAATGGAGGTATTCATGGTTGTGGCAACCACCTTGGCGTTCTGCCATTCTTGAAGGTCAAAGAGCGCTTCATACAACCCATAAAAGAATTGATCCGATGGCTTAGCATTTTTCATTCTTTTTAAAACCAATTTTCTAACTTTATTTTTATTCATTTACATCACCCATTAATTTTATAATAAAAAAGATTTTGGGTAAAAACCCAAAATCTTATTTTGTTTCGCGATGTAAAGTAACTTTTCTATCACGTGGGCAATACTTTTCTAATTCTAAGCGATCGGGATTATTTCTACGACTCTTAGTTGATAAGTAATTGCGTTCGTGGCATTCAGTACATTCCAAAGTGATATGAACACGCATGTCAAATACCTCCAAACATATTCGTTTTTTATAACTAATTCAACAATCATAATATTAACATCTTTAGCACTATATATCCAGTCTCATTTAAAGAACGTTAAGTAATTTTACTTAACAGTATTTTATGGCTTATTCTGAACATCATCCCAGTATGCTTGATAAATTTGTTTAGCAAGATTCAAGTTATTACTTTCAGCGTCAACCGGAAGATTAGGAATGGCTAACGCGACCACTACCTGTGGATCCTTTGATGGTGCATAGGAGGCCAAACTCAGAGTAACAGTTGGTTTACCATTGTAAAATGTTTGGGCAGTACCCGTCTTAGCAGATACTTCGGGAGATAGGCTTGACAAATCTCCACCGGTTTTATATTTATTGGTACCATGAACTACTTGATACAATCCCTGGGTAACAACGTTTCGTTCTTGTTGTGTCATTGGAATTTCATTTAACACCGTTGGCATCGTCGTATTTTGAACAGCTCCAAGTTGTCCGTTCTTGGTATTGGTTGATCTTACATTTTGAACCACATGTGGCTTCAAACGATATCCGCCATTAGCAATGGTGGACATGTATTGGGCTAATTGAATCGTAGTGTACGAATCATAGTTACCAAATGATTCATCCAAAGATTTCCCAATATTAGCAAACGTTGATGGTCCTTGAATGCCGGCAGTTTCACCCGGTAGATCAATCCCAGTCTTAACACCTAAACCAAATTGATTGAAGTAGTTTCGTTCGATGTTAAAAATGTTGGGACTCATGTTAAGTGATCCTCCTGCTTTATACCTGAAGCCCCCTTCTTTCATAGCAAGTTGCATCATGTAAGAGTTAGAGGAAACCTCTAGAGCACCCTGGGCGTTAACCGGCATGTTGGCCTCACCATTTTTGTTAAACCAAGAACTCTTCTTAGCTCCACCAATATCAATTGGCATATCTTCCATTGTACTGTTATTCGGTGTAATAACCTTATCCATTAGGGCACCTGAAACCATTGCACCCTTAACAACCGATCCCATTACAATGGCACTGTTGATGGTTCCTAATTCGTTTGGTGTAACTTTACCAGTCTTAGGATCACGGTTAACACCAGCCATTCCAATTACCGCACCGGTCTTTGGGTTCATAACAACGGCATAAGCCCCCGTTGAATCACCAACGCCCCCAGACTCTGCACCTTTAACTAAATCTTGGAGTTTATTTTGAAACTTAGAGTTAATGGACAACTGAAGATTCTGGCCCCGTTGGCCTGGATACTTCTTAACTTCCTTAACAATCTTGTTATCCCCTCCAACTTTAACCTCGGTCTGAGACTTAGAGCCACGTAAAATTGGTTCATATTGTTGTTCCAAATTACTTTGTCCAACTGAATCATTTCTTGAATACCCTTCAGCTAAAAGTTCATTAACCCGATCAGAAGGTAACCCAGTTTTACTAGATGAAACATTTCCAACAATACTTTGAATCTCGTTTCCAGATGGATAATCACGAGACCAACTTGTTCCAACCTGAACTCCAGGCATTTCAGAAGCATGTTCACCAACTTCAGCAATTTCTTTGTTACTTACACCATCCGTTTTAATGTTGGTAGTTGATAATTGATAAGCCCCACTCATTTCCGTAAAAATAGCAGCTGCGTTCTTCATTCGAGGAGTAACCTTTACAATTTTCCCATTCTGGATCATATCTAAAGCTTTATTGTAGGCTGCTTGTGGCGCTAACTTTGTTCCATTAGGAACTTCCTTAGTAGCGTTTGTAAGGTTAGTCTTATCGGCCAAGTAATATTCACCAATTTGCTTTTTAGTAAGCCCTTTAGTTGGGAGGGTGATGTAACTCCCAAGTTTATTGGCATCATTATAAATCTCCTGAGGCATTACGCTTAATCCTTTAGTATAGGTGATGGCCCGATGAGTTTTGTTACCAACTAAAACTTTCCCGGTTGAGTCATAGATCATCCCTCGCGGAACATTACCATACTTAACTGAATTATCGCTCTGATTAACATCAGATTTATAAACTGATCCTTGAAAAATCTGCATGTATGCTAGTCGAAATACTAAAACTGCAAACAATATTCCAACAATTGCGAAGATAAAATTCAGTCGAAATGGAATTTTGGAATTACCGTTTCGCCGGCTCGAATCCCGACTCCTTCTTCTAAATAACCGATCAAAAAAGTTTCTCACGATGCTAACGCTCCTTAACTAATTAATAACTCGAATTCATCACTTATGGCGCTTTTCTTAATTTATATATGATACTCTATTTATTAGAAAAACGACAAACCTAATCTTATTATAATTCATTACTTTATAAATTAATGAGGTAATTAAATGCTTAACCAAAAAATAAAAAAGAGCCTATCTAAAAACTTCGCATTGATCCTAAGCTTTTTAATACCACTAGTTATTATGGCATTATACGCAGCATATCGCAATATGGCACCCTTCGGAAATAATACGATTCTAACGGTTGATTTAGGACAACAGTACATTGATTTTTTTGCATATTTTAGAAGAGCCATCTTGCACCATCCTTCATCAATTCTTTATTCGTTTTCTAACGGACTAGGGAATGAAATGATCGGGACTTGGGCTTACTATCTAATGAGTCCATTAAACCTTATCTTACTCTTTTTTAATAATGCATCCCTCCCATCAGGGATTCTCATCCTATTACTTTTAAAGATTGGCTTATCTGGTTTGACCTTTACCATTCTAGTTCGCAAACTTCATCTTACTAATTCTTCACTCATACTGTCATCATTTGCAACTGCATATGCATTAAATGGTTGGATGATTGCAAATAACCTAAATATCATTTGGCTCGATGCCATGATTTTACTTCCTTTAATTGTGCTTGGTTTAGTTAAACTCTTAAAAAACAACCAAAAACTACTTTTCATTACATCATATACCGCTATGTTGATCATTAACTATTATATGGCATACATGATTACGATTTTTATCGTAGCACTAACTATCTACTATTTAGCCGTCCATGTTTCAAATATCAAAGATATGTTTGTTGAATTTTTGCGACTAGTCGCAAATGGATTAATTTCGGTGGGATTAGCTGCTTTCATTCTTCTGCCAACCATTTATTCACTGATTAACTCCAAGGGCCAGGGATTTTCTGATAAATTGAACTTTAAATTTGAATATCCAATGCTTGACTTAGTAACTAAATTTGCTCCTGGTGCTTTTAATTTTGACCAAATGCCTAAGGGCTTACCAAACCTTTTTATTTCAGAAACGATTTTGGTACTATTTTTGTTCTTTTTTGTTAATAAAACCTTTTCCAAAAGAACTCGAGTTTTAACTTTGGTAATGACCATCTTTTTACTGTTTTCAACGTGTTTTCAGCCACTCGACTTATTTTGGCATGCATTTCAGTTTCCAATCTGGTACCCCTACCGTTTTTCGTTTGTAATATGTTTTTGGTTCATCATGGTCGCGCTAGTTAGCTTATCTCACATTCAGGCAATTAGTTTTAAGCAAATTGGAACGTGGCTCATAATTTTATTGCTTGCACTAATGGTCGCTTACACCACCATTAGAATGCCTCAATATAACTACCTCAAATGGTTCACAATTGTGATTGAGGGACTTATGATTTTAGCCGCCATCATCGTTTTATTAACCAACTTTAGAAAAGAGAAATGGTTTAATGCTGGTATTTTTTCACTAATTGTCTTTGGCATTACCATTAATCTTATTCTCTCTTTAAACAACATCTCATACTTAAGTAACTCAGAATACCGTGGTTACGTAAATAAATTAGATCATGTCACAACTTACCTGAAACGTCATTCCTTAGATGGCCCATATCGAATCAGCAAGGACTTTTCCCGAACTAAAAACGACCCCTTTAACTTTAATTTTTATGGTGCCTCCCTATTTTCATCCGTCATGAATCCTAAAATGTCTGATCTAATTGGAAAGATTGGCCAGCCAAATGGCGATGATGTAATTGAATATTCCAGTGGGACCATGGTTTCAGATGCAATGCTTTCAATGAAATACCATTTGGCTCGTTCCTACACAGCTTCAGTTGACGTTCCCGGTATTAGAGAGTTCCCAGAACGATATGACCAAAACTCATACAAAAACATGGGATCATCTGAGGGATTCTCAATATACGAAAACCAGTATGCGTTACCAATGATGTTTAGAGCCAGTAGCCAATCAATCCACAAAAATGCTGCTAGTCCAGATCCCATCCAATACCAAGCACAGTTATGGTCAAGTCTAACTGGGGACAACCATGTCCAAAGTCACCTCTTTTCGAGCAGTAACTTCGATCACGTTAAATACAATAACGTTACCAAACACAATCAACTTACTGGCACCATCTTCAACAAAGTCAACGTCTTACAGCCGGCCTCGCTTGATCTCACGTTTAAGCCCAAAACTAACGACTCTTATTATTTGACGATGGGAACAGCGTTAAATAACGGTAACTGTGATTTATCAGTTGATGGTAACCAACTGTCACTTAGTCCTGAATCTAATTCGATTAAGATCATTAACATTGCCAATAACGCAAAAAATAAAAAGATTAAAGTAAAAATCAGCTTGAAAAAGTCATCACTTTGGTTAGAAAACTTTACTTTATACCAGCTAAATAATTCTTTATTTAAGCAAACCGATCGAAAACTTCAATCGGGAACCAAAAAAATATCCAGCCCAAACGCACGAACGGTAAAGGCTGATATAAAGACAAACAGTTCTAATTCAGTAATTGCTTCAAGTATCCCGTACTCGAAAGGCTGGAGTGCCCAAATAAACGGAAAGAAACATTCAATCACGAAATGGGATCATTACTTCATTGCACTTAAAACTGGAAAAGGAATGAAGCACATTCAGCTTTCATATTGGCCACCATTCTTAAATATGGGAATAATCATTAGTGCTTTGACACTTCTCAACTTAATTTTAAGAAGTTGGTTTAAAAAAAGATATACTAAATAGGGCAATCGTCACTTGAGACGATTGCCCTATTTTAAATTAAAATTATTATTTAACTGATAATATCTTGACATGCATTACGCCAGCAGGAATATCAATATCAACGTTTTCCCCTACTTTATGGCCAAGCAAAGCCTGTGCAATTGGAGAATCATTCGAGATTTTTCCACTCATCGGGTCAGCTTCAGCAGCTCCGACAATTGTAAATGTCTCTGGCTCTTCATCAGGTAGTTCCTTAAACTGAATTTCTTTTCCAACGGTCACTTCGTCTTCGTCGGTCTCTTCTTTATCAACCACTTGAGCATATTGTAGCATGTGCTCTACCGTAGCAATTCTGCTCTCTAACATACTTTGTTCGTTTTTGGCAGATTCGTATTCAGAGTTTTCAGATAAATCGCCGTAACTTCTAGCGACTTTGATTCGATCAACAATCTTTGGTCTTTGATTGACCTTTAAATCTTTTAATTCAGTTTCGAGCTTTTCTTTCCCCTCTTCAGTCATCGGGTACATTTCATCTTCAGCCATTCTTACACCTCACTATTTTATTCAAAATTAAAATACCATTTAAATTAAAGTTTGGCAACTTAATTATATTGTCGTATCAATTGCATTACTAATCGGATCGTCACCAACGTCATTTAAAATTGACTGAATTTTAGTAACTAGTAAGTCAATTGCTACTTGATTTTTGCCACCTTCAGGAATAATTATATCAGCATATCGTTTCGTGGGTTCAACAAATTGGAGATGCATGGGGCGAACGGTTGCTAAATATTGTTGAATTACCGAATCAAGCGTTCGACCACGTTCTTTGGTATCCCGCTCAATCCGCCTAATGACGCGAATATCAGCATCAGTATCTACATAAACTTTAATATCCATTATGTCCCGGAGCCTTTTATCATCAAGGATTAGAATCCCTTCAACAATAATTACATCACGTGGTTCTTGAGTGACAGTTTCACCACTCCGGGTGAATTTGGAATAATCATAAACCGGTTTCTCAATTGATTCATAGTTTAACAGCTGCTTCAATTGCTTAACCATTAAATCAGTGTCAAAAGCAAGCGGATGATCGTAGTTAACCTGTCTTCTTTCGTCCATCGTCATATTGGATTGATCCTTATAGTAAGAATCTTGCTGCAAGATTGCAATTGAATGTCCCAGCAAACGATTCAAGATTGACCTACTTACCGTTGTTTTACCACTACTAGAGCCTCCGGTAACTCCAATAACTACGGGTCTTTTTTTGCTTTTCACTATTTTAATCCTCCACTATCGATCCATATGAGTTTTAATGTTATTTTGCTGTTCTTTTAAGGTTTTAGCGTAATAAATCTTTTTAGTTTTCGGATCGGCCAAGAAATATAAATATCCTTTAGACATATCAGTTGGATATAGCACAGCTTGGACTGAGCTTACCGAAGGGTTATCAAATGGTCCAGGACCAAACCCTTTATTAACATAAAGATTATATTTGGAATTAACCATTAAATCACGTTTTGAAAGTGTCTTTGAGTTTTTATGAAGTGCATACAAAACAGCCACATCCGATTGAAGTGGCATCTTTTTATCAATGCGATTTCTTAACACACCAGCCATCTTATTACGATCATTTTGACCTACACCTTCACGTTCAATCAAAGATGCTAACGTTAAAGTTTGCTGAACCGTCAGCTTTTGCTCTTTCATTCTTTGATAATATGGACCATACATTTGATTGCTTTTAGCGAGCATTAAACTGACCATCATCTTCAACGACGAATGTTTAGGGACGGGATATGTCGCTGGATAAAGGTATCCTTCAAAAAGATAGCGGGTCCCCTTGGCATCTTTAGCGGACCCCAGTAATTCTGGATAATCCTTGGTCATTTCATCAAAGAAATTACGATTCTTCATCAGGGAAATAAATTCTGCCCTAGAAAAATCGGTATTTTTAGCCACAATATCCGCAATTTGGTCGATGTTAGCTCCTTCTGGAACGGTAACTTTACTATCATTACTTTGAATGGGTTCAAAACTTCCCCCCTTTTGTAAACTCCTAGCAATTGTATCTAGGGACATCGACGGCCTTAATTGATAATATCCTGACTTAAAATTAGTAATGTTGTGTGATTTTACATAGTAATTAAATACCATCCCACTTTTAACTACCTCTGACTTCTGTAAGATTGCCCCAATTTTTTTGGTGGAAGCACCTCTTGGAATGTCAACTTGAGTCACTTCATTATCATGAGGATCCAATGGTTGAAGTGAAGTTTTAAAATAGTGATGTCCAAATAACGCAATTGCAATTACTAAAATTACAATAATTGCAATCACGGAATAAATAATTTTCTTCCCAAATGAACTAGTTTTAATTTTGGAAATAAAACCACCCAAATGACTTTTTCTCTCACTCATTATGAATCCACCCTTATCTAATCTCAGCGCTTAATTCAGTGGTCAAACGTTTTTGTATTTTATCGACCGCTTTATCAACAGTCTCGTCTTTCAAAGTGGCGTTAGAATCTTCAAAAATCAATGAATAGGCAATTGATTTTTTGCCTTCAGGCACATTTTGCCCCTGATATACGTCAAACACAGTAGCATTTTGTAAGTAGGCCCCACCTCTTCTAATAATTACATTATATATGTCCTCATTAGTAATGGTACGATCCACTAACATAGCAATATCACGATGAATAGCAGGGTACTGACCAACCTTTTGGTATTGTTGTCCAGACTTAGGAGCCGCATTTAAATAATCAAGGTCAAGTTCAAAAACATAGGTTTCTTTAATCTTAAATTGTTTAGCGACTTCTGGATGAACTTCTCCCAAAAAACCGATGATGTGATCATCTAGTTTAACAAGCGCTGTTCTACCTGGATGCATTTCGAGAATTTTATCAGTCGCAACATAAGTAACGTCACCCTTTAAGGAAAGACTTTCTAAGTATTTTTTAAGAATTCCCTTAATTTGATAAAAATCAACTGACTTAGCTTTCTGGTCCCAGCTTGGAGCAACTAACGATCCAGAAATGGCACCAGCAATATGTTCCACTTCGTCTGGTCTTATCTGATCAGGAGTTTGCTTATAAAAAACACGACCTTGCTCATAAAGTGGCACATTAAGCACGTTTCGAGCCTGGTTATATGCCACATCATCCAATAATCCTGAAATTAAATTCATACGTAAAACGGCATGATCCTCTGTCATTGGCCACTGCAAATTAGTTTCATGACTACCATTTATCATAAACATCTTTGCCTTGGCTTTTGTAGTTAACGAATATGACATAGCATGCGTTAATCCAAGTCCCTCAAGTGTTTCTCTAGATTTTCGAATCATTAATTGCTTTGGTGTTAGTCCACCTTCAGTCGTTTGAGTGATTGGTAATGTTGACGGAATATTGTCATATCCATAGATTCTGGCAACCTCTTCAATTAAGTCAGCATCAATTTGAATGTCCCAGCATCTAGTAGGAACCGTGACCGTCAGATCGTCTCCAGATGCCTCAACTGAGAAACCTAGACGTTTAAAGATTGAAATGATTTCCTCGTCACTAAGATTAGTCCCAAGAACGTGATTAATGTGAGAAGTTGAAATTGAAATCACTCGTGGCTTAACCTCAACATCACTCCCACTAACAACCCCTTGTTGAGATTGACCAAGAGCTAAATCTTGGGTCATTCCCGAAGCATACTCAAGTGCTTGTTCAACGTTTCCATGGTCAATTCCCCGTTCAAAGCGTTGTGAGGCATCCGTGTGTAAGAGCTGTTTTTGTGCCATCTTCCTGGTTTTAACTGGATCAAAAACTCCTGCCTCCAATAAAATATTTTTAGTGTCAGAAGTAACTTCCGAATTTTTTCCACCCATTAGTCCTGCTAAAGCAATTGGCTGGTCAGCCGCAACAACAACATCCGTGTCGGTTAATTTACGGTCATTGCCATCTAGAGTCGTAATTGACTCACCATCTTTAGCATTTCTAACCTCAACCTTATTAGTTTTTAATTTGTCAAGATCATAGGCATGCATTGGCTGTCCAACCTTAGTCATAACAAAATTAGTAATATCAACGACATTATTGATTGGTTTAATGCCCGAATTCCATAATTTAATTTGAAGCCAAAGTGGACTAGGCTTCACGTTTACGCCCTTAACAACTTTAAGCTTATAAATTGGCGCTAAATTAGTATCAGCCTTTGCTGAAACAAATTTCTCGCTATCGTGCGTTCCAGTTGGAGCACTAGCATGTTCGATGAAGTCAACCGACTCATTAAATACCGCCCCCAAATCATAAGCAGTTCCACGAACACTTAACATGTCTCCACGATTAGGAGTGACGTCCAAATCAATTAACGATTCATTCATTCCCAAATAGTTATAAACCTCGTCACCAATTCGGGCATTATCTGGTAAGAAATAGATTCCGTCTTTCCATTCATCAGGTACCAATGACTTATCAAACCCGATCTCATCTAAGGCACAGAGCATACCGTTTGATTCAACTCCACGCATCTTGGACTTCTTAATTTTAACGTTATTGGCAATTCGCGCTCCAGATAAAGCAACAATAACCTTTTTGCCTACCTGAACGTTTGGCGCACCACAAACAATCTGAATCGGTTCCTGTTCGCCGACATCGACCTGCGTAATGTGAAGGTGATCTGCATCGGGGTGATCCTTAATGGACAAGATTTTTCCAACCACGATTTTCTTTAGTCCATCACTCCGCTTAAAAACGGAGTCAACTTCAACTGACGTTTTTTCAATTTTGTTAGCTAGTTCTTTTGGAGAAAGCTTAATTTGAACGTAGTCTTTCAACCATTCATAAGATATCAGCAAATTTATTTCCTCCCTTAATCAAATTGTGACAAGAAACGTAGATCATTAAGATAAAAGTCTCGAATATCGTCTACTCCGTATTTCAGCATGGCAAATCGGTCGGGACCCACCCCAAAGGCAAATCCACCATATACACTACTGTCTACTCCAGCCATTTTTAAAACGTTAGGATGAACCATTCCTGCCCCAAGGACCTCAATCCAACCAGTATTTTTACATACATCGCAACCCTTTCCATTACAATTAAAACAGGTAATGTCTGCTTCAACTGATGGCTCGGTAAACGGAAAGTAACTTGGTCTGAGACGGACTTTAAATTTATCCCCAAACAATTTGTGTGTCATTACCTCAAGAGTTCCCTTTAAATCGGCCATCGTAATGTGCTTATCAATCACAATTCCCTCTACCTGATGAAATTGGTGAGAATGAGTTGGATCATCAGTATCACGTCTATAAACTACGCCCGGGGAAACCATCTTTAAGGGGCCTTTAGAAAAATCATGTTTTTGAAGTGCTCGTGCCTGCATCGGTGAGGTATGAGTTCTCATTAAAATATCCTTGGTAATATAAAAAGTATCCTGCATGTCTCTTGCGGGATGGTTCTTCGGCAGATTCATCATTTCAAAATTATAAACTTCCTCTTCTACTTCAGGACCCGAAAGAACCTGGTAGCCCATTCCAATAAAAATATCATCAATTTCATCAATAATTTGTTGGATAACATGAGGATGCCCCTTTGGAACCGCGTCACCTGGCAGGGTGACATCAATCTTTTCATCCTTTAACTTTTGGTTTAGAGCGGCTTGATCTAATTCCAATCTTTTGGAATCAATCTTTTTTGAAAGTTCGTCTCTAACTTTATTCGCCAAGCTACCAATCTTTGGTCTTTCTTCGACTGGAAGTGATGATATTCCATGAAGGGCTTTTGTAATTGAGCCCTTTTTTCCTAAAAGTTTCACCTTTAAATCATTTAAAGCTTTACTATCACTAGTAGCCTCAATATCCTGCAACCCACTGGATTTAATTTGTTCTAAATCTTCTTTTAAAGCCATACTAACCTCCAATTCCATAAAAAAAGCTCCATCCCAAAAAAGGGACGAAGCATCGCGTTACCACCCAAATTCACACCAAAGTGCGCACTTATAATGATGAATAACGACATCGACCGAACATTTTAATATTCAATGCTAACATCAAAAAGCGAATTCAACCGTAACGTCCAATTTCAGCTAACATGAACTCTCTGTGTTCGTCGGTCTACTACTTCTTTTATCATTGTATTTAAATAAATATTATAGCAATTTTTATCACTGGTCAAGCATGATCAGGATCACACCACTTGTCAGACCATCCATGAACCGCCTTCATAATCGGACGAAGCTCTTCACCCTTAGAAGTTAACTGATAATAAACCACTCCAGAGTTCTTATCAGCTTGTCTTTTTACGATTCCCACTTTAGCCAACTCTTTTAAGCGTTCGGTCAATACACGATCACTACATTCCTCAACTTTATTGGCTAATTCGCGAAATCGAAGTGGTCCGGCTAATAAAAATGATTCAATGATTAAACCGTTCCATTTTTTCCCTAGAATTTGAAACGCCACTTGAAATTTAGGACACAAATGAATGATTTCTTTATCAGTTAAATCCATTCTCATATCCTCCTAACTTATCTTTTTAATAATCCTTTAACTTTTTTCTTCATCGGTGAGAAAAATTCATCAACTGCCGAATAATCATCAACAAGTGAAACAATCACACTTTCCATGTACTTGGGTCTTGCAAGGGTTAACCCCCACATATGTTTTAGAATAATATCTTGTTCCTTCGGAGTGATATCAGTGATCTTTTTGGCGTTTCTTAGGGCAACACGTGGATGAATATATGCATGTGAACCTAAATCAAACTTAGTGGTTCGCCAATCATAATAGAATAGATCATGCAATAATCCGCCACGGGCAGCCGCTCGATAATCTAAATTCATCTTTTTAGCAATTTTATAACTCTCATAAGACACTGCAATTGAATGCTTCAATCTAGTCGAATGGTGATGTTGGGTGTAATCACCTAATTTTTGAATTTGCGGACTTTCTAACAAATCAGAAATGATTGAAACATATTCAGGGTCATCTTTCCACGATTCTGTTTCCATACTACATTACTCCAATCCGTCTCTGGGTTAATTCTACCCAATTAGATAAGTTCCATTCAATCATAAGGACTCACTTTAAGAAACAATTTAATTTTTGATTCGAAACATGATAACAGCAGCCGCAATTGCCACATTTAAAGATTCAGCCTTCCCCTCAATGGGAATATACAAATTATCATCAGTTAATTTTAGTAAGCCAGGGCTCATTCCATTCCCCTCATTACCCATAATTAAAGCGAAATCATTTTTAGAAGGGACATCTCGATAGTTAATGGCACTGGAATTAAGCTCTGTCCCATATACCTTAATTTTTAGCTTCTTAAACATCTCAACGGCATGTTCTAGATTCATTTTAATAATCGGAAGATGAAACTGGCTTCCCTGCATGGCACGTAAAACCTTCCCGTTATATTCACTAGAAGTTCCGTCACCAAAGATCACTCCAGAAAAACCTGCGGCATCCGCTGTCCTTACCATCGTTCCGATATTACCGGGATCTTGAACGTTATCAAGCAGAAGCCAAGCTCCGCTAACTTTAGCAACATCAATCTTTGGTTCTTCAATCTTACACACGGCAAAAATTCCTTGAGTTGTCGAAGTATCACTTAATTCAGTAGCAACTTCATCTGATATAACAATGATATTTTCACCAGAAAGGTCATCTCCATGAGCCAAATATTGATCTTCGGTTGCTAAGATGGTTACCAACTGATCTGCTTTAAGATAATTCCTTGCTTCGGATACCAGATGCCAACTTTCAATTAAATACTCCCCACTCTTTTTTCTTCCCTTACTGGTATGTAACTTTTTAATATCTTTAATGGTTTGGTTTTGTTTAGAATTAATTCTTTCCATTTATATTCCCCTTAAAATGAATTAGAATTGATATTGTTATTATTATAATATCACAGTTACGGTAAACGCTTTTAAGGAGAATCATTTTGTCAAACAATCAGTCAGTCAAAATAATCGTTTCAGGACTTGTCCAAGGCGTTGGATTTCGATATAGTACTAAAAAAATCGCAGATCAATATTCGATTACTGGAAGTGTCCAAAACATGCCCAACGGAACCGTTTTAATCATCGCAAATGGGACTAAATCGGAGTTAGACGATTTTATTCATTCAATTAAAACTGCACCTAATAGTTTTGCTAAGATCCAAAACATTAAAACACAGTCAATTAAACTTCCAAAAGTTCCAAATTCATTTTCAATTAAAATCTAACTTGAAATTGCTGAAATATTCTTATTAGGTTAGTATGTAACATGTTACTTAAAAGTTAGGAGTTAACTAAATGAAAAAAATTAAGAAACTAGGTTTATTCGGTTTTATTGCCATGGTTGGCATTTTTTTAACTGGATGTGTAAGAACCGATTCAAAGGGACGTCCCTTTGGATTCGTTTATCATTATTTAGCCGTTCCCGGGCAACACGTTATGGATTGGCTAGCACAATACGTTGGTGGCTATGGATGGGCTTTAATTGCAATTACCGTAATTGTTAGAACCTTGCTTTTACCAATGATGATTAGTCAGATGAAAAAATCTACTATTCAACAGGAAAAAATGAATTTGGTTAAACCACAAATGACCAAGATTCAACAACTCCTAAAAAAAGCAACGACCAAAGAACAGCAGGTTGCCTTAAATCAGCAGATGATGCAACTCTATAAAGACAACGGAATCAGTATGACAGGTGGGATTGGATGCTTGCCATTATTGATCCAGTTGCCAGTGTTTGCTGCTCTGTATGCAGCTATTCGTTACTCACCTGAAGTTTCTCATACCGTCTTTATGGGCATTAAACTAGGCCAATCCAGCATCTTATTAGCCGTCTTGTCGTTTCTGGCTTATGCACTTCAGGGATACCTTTCAACCGTTGGGATCCCTAAAGAACAGAAAAAGCAAATGGCGATTATGATGTTAATTAGTCCGATCATGATTCTATTTGTTACTCTTTCATCCCCAGCTGGATTAGGAATTTACTTCTTTATTGGCGGATTATTTGCCTGCGTTCAGACCTTTATCATCAATTTGTCCCGTCCACGAATTAGAAAACAAATTAATGAAAAAGCCCAAAAGAATCCTCCCAAAGTTGTCATTCCAAAGGAATTAGAAGAAGAGATTGAGACAGGGGCCGAACCAAGTTCAACAACCAGCTCCAAAAATACAGTTTCTAAATCTGGAGAATCCGAAACTGAGATTGAACACGAAAACAACCGAAAACGTAATGCGGGAAAACAACAGCATCATAATCATAACGAGTAAATAAAACCGACAATTAAATTGTCGGTTTTTTATTACAAAAAAAGAACTTCAAAAACCCATGGTGTTTTTGAAGTTCTTTATTTTAAATTAACCCTTTTTGGCAACTACTTCTTTACCGTCATAGTAACCACAGTTAGGACATACAAAATGTGACTTACGTAGTTCGCCACAGTTAGGACATGGGCTCATGCCAGGAACTGATAAACTGTCATGCGAACGACGCATGTTTCTTCTTGCTTTAGAAGTTTTTCTCTTTGGTACAGCCATTATTCACAACCTCCTCTTAATTTGATTTCCACTAGTGAATTTTTAAGTCTTGTCATCGTCTGAAGGTTTGAAATCCTTTAATTTTGCAAGACGTGGATCAACATTTTTATCTTCTTCCACCTGTCGATTAAAATCATCTTCAGAAATAACTTCCCAGTCATTTCCTTCAGGCATTGCTTTGCCTTTTTGCTCTTCTGGTGAAAGAACTTGCATCGGAATGTTGACAATTATGTTATCAGCAACTGCTTTATCAAAATCAATCATCAAGTCATCACCAACAACTAACACTACTTCTTCATTATCATATCGATTTAGCGCAGTTTCAGTTAACACATAAATCTCACTAATGTTAAAATCCATGGGTAACTTAACTGGGGTTAACGATCGTGAAGAAGGAACTGTTACACTACCCTTGACGTGAGCATCTATAATCACATCTCCCTTGTCAGGAGTAGCAGATACATCAACATCAAAGGAAGTGGCATCAAGAATACTTTTCGGATATCGATTCATTAAATCGTCTTTTAAATCCACTGTCTCATGGGTTGTAAACGGCTCTTTCTTATATCCTAGTAGTTTTTCAAATGACCACTTCATAATTTAACCTCCAATGCAACACGACTAATTATACATACCATAAAATTCATTGTCAAGGTCCTATCCTTGATAGCACGGTCTTCTATATAACAATGGGATAAGTAAATTTATCTTGCATTCGACCATTGATCATTCCATAAAGAATTCCAGAACGGCATTCTAGTTCCAACGTATTATTAAATTCTTCTTTTCCAATTCGATCAACGATCGGATATGGGATTGCTTTTTTAACTTGATTCAGATAACTTTTCCCGGTATCGTTCATTCCCAAAACTCGGACAACTGGATTATAACTAATCATTTGTGTTTTCTTTATTTTAAATAACGTATAGACCAGCAGTCTTTGAATCCTAGTGTAGGTATACCGTTTTGTCTTAACATCTTTAATAAACGCCTGATAGGTTGTGTCTTTGACCGCCATTTGCTTTAGACGATTCTCTAATCCCTCAGTCATCTGATAAATTTGATTTAAATCAGCTATCGAACTCTGAGTCAATTCATAACGTAAAAAGGGCCAAAAATCTGACCAGAAAACTGGTTTTTCGTTGTCTAAGACGACAGAAGAATTGGGAATAAACTTTTGGTAACGACGATCATGTGATTTAATTGAAGCGCGAATAGCTTTGCCACTCGCAATTTTTCCCCTCAACTCTCCACTATTATGCTCACTACTGTACCGTTTAACCGGAACTAGTTTTAAAGAGGAACCCAACTTCTGATTGGCCTTTGCATACCAATACGCAAGTGTATCATTTGGCTTAATTAAATCAATTCCACTCTGTTCTTTAATTGTTCGTTGAAATAATTTTGGATAGGAAAAATTATAATTATGAAAATTATCAGACGGATGAACGTCAATAGATGCCAACTTCGTAAAATTCCAGTCACTGTGCTCACTACCAAACGATAAGTATGAACAGCCCAAAGCTTCTACAAGTTTCATCGACCGCTCTGCAAAAATACTGGCAGGTTGAACCGCATTCGATATTGGAAGTTCAATTACTAAATCAACCCCGTTATCTAAAGCCATCTGCGTTCGGATCCATTTATCATAGATAGCTGGCTCACCTCTCTGAGTCCAATTACCACTCATAAATATTACCGTTACATCCGCTTCAGTTCGTCTTTTAGCTTCCTGTAATTGATAAAGATGACCATTATGGAAAGGATCATATTCGGTTATTATTCCAACAGCTTTCATTTGGATTATTCCTCACTACATACAAAGAACCAACGGGTAGTATCATCTTTAACCTTATCTTTTCCAAAGTTACTCGTCACCTTAACGTTATTAAATCCGACTTCATTCAGTGCCTGAGTGTATTCTACCAAGGGGTAGGTTCGTTCTTTATGGGTTTCATTATACTCATCAAAACCGTTAATATTCCGATTGTAATCAAAAAAAGATAGATCATGTTCCACTGAATGAGGAAAATCACCAACAAAGGTATTCCACATAAAAGCATGGTCACCATCGTTGGTGTTAAACATATAGCCTGGATAAACAACATCGGTCTGATAAGGGGTGATCACATCAAATAAGAATTTGCCATTCTTAACAAGATGTCCTTTAACCTGAGCAAACATTGTTTTAACTTGCTCAATATTTTCTAAATAACAAATCGAATCGTCAAAACACGTAATGACACCATAATTGGGTACACCATCCAAATCTAACATATTGGCATTAATTAACGCCACGTCAAACACATGGCTTTCATTTAAATGATCATTCGCGATGGCCAGCATATCATCCGATAAATCAGCTCCAGATACGACATAACCTGCTTTTTTTAAAGTAACCAAAAGGCGACCAGTCCCGCAGGCTAAATCTAAAATATGCTTTTCTTTAGGGACATTATCAGCTACAAACTCATACCACTTTTGATATAGATGATTGTCAAATAATTTATCATAAAATGACGCAAACTCAGAATAAATCATATCAGTCTTCACTGACCCAATCAGTTATATCAAGATCAGGAGCGTCAGACCAAAGCTTCTCTAAGTTGTAAAAGGACCGTTGTTCACTCTTAAAGACGTGAATAATAATATCACCGAGGTCAATTAATACCCAAGATCCTGTATTTAGCCCTTCGACCCGTAAAACTTCAACGTGCTCCTCACTCAATCGATCAATAATATCATTTGCGATTGCCTTCACCTGACGAACACTAGGAGCATCCATAATGACAAAATAACGACCGACCAACGACAATTCTTCAATGTCTAAAACCACAATATCGTGGGCGCGTTTACTATCAGCAGTTTCAACAATATTTTGTAAAATCTTATTATTATCCATATAATCCCCTACTTTTTACCAGCAACAATTACATTAAAAGCTGTAATCGCACCGGGATAAATTGCTTTTCCACTATTCGCCAAATATGAAATGGTACTTTTAGTTTGATATTTAACACCATCCCATAAATTTTGATTGGTAATCTTACGAGCTTTTTCAACCCCATCAAAATCACGGGCCGGCTCAATGTAGTCAGCCATATAAGTAATCTGTGCAACTTTGTCCATGTCAGGCGATGCGATCGTATGATATTTAATCGCGTTTAGAATTCGACTATCATGAATCCCAAGTTCTGATTCCACAATCAGATAACCCACGTAGCCATGCCAAATAGCATTTCCATAATTAAGTAGTTCTGGATTCAAATGATGGGACTTAATAATGTCAATAAATTCCGAATCCGGCCGTTGTTTGGCATAATCATGAACCAGACCACTAAGTCCAGCTAAAGTTTCGTCCACATTAAACTCTCGTGCTAAGGTAATGGCGGTCTCTTCAACTCGCAAGCAATGTTGAAACCTTTTCTCTTTTAACGTCGCTTTTAGTTTGGCAACAATTTGATCACGATCATACTTAGAATATTTTTGATAATTAATTTTCTCTTTATCCATATAAATCATGCTCCTTAATGTACCGTAACACCGCATCTGGCAACAAATATCTGACACTTTCACCCTTTTCAAGATGTGATCTAATTAAAGACGATGAAATAGCTATCTCAGGTGAGTCAACAAAACTTACTGGGTACTTAGAAGACTCAGAATTACCCGGACGATTAACGCCAACAAATTTAACCATTTTAATAAGATCATCAATTCGATACCATTTTGGCAGATATTCGACCATATCGCCACCAATGATAAAGTAATAATCAACATCGGGATGAATTTTAGTTAATTCCTTAATCGTATCATAGCTATAACTTTTCCCCTTGCGATTTACTTCAATCATTTCAATTTTAAAATTAGCGTTATCCCTAATGGCTAAATTAATCATGTTAACCCGATCAGAAGCATCAATTGCGGACTTATGATCAACATGTGGTGGCAAATAATCGGGCATAAATAGAACTAAATCGAGGTTTAATTGGGTTAAAGCTTGTTCAGCCATAATTAAATGACCATAGTGAATGGGGTTAAAAGTTCCACCTAAAATTCCAACCTTTTTGCGCATCAATCAATCTCCTACAAATTTGCCACTTCAATCGATAATTTACGATAATTGTCCTTACTCGATTCCTTAAACAATAAAAGTGTCTTACCAATCGTTTGGACAACTTGGATGTCCGAGTTATTCTCAATAAATTGTTTAACGTCACTCACATCCACATCGGCAGACTGTTGAAGATTAATTTTAATTAATTCACGGTGATCAACAGCATTTTTAACTTCATTCATCCAAGTCTCATCTAACCCATTCTTTCCAACTGAGAAAATGGGCCGCATATGATTCGCTTTTGCTCTTAAAAATCGTTTTTGTTTTCCCTTTAAATTCATTATTAAATACTCCTAAAACATTGCTTTTCTAACTAACACTGACACACCCTTAGGAGCATATCCAGCAACCGTGGAACCTTTCGGAACGGTAATCCATCCCAGTCCTTCAATCACTAAATCACTTCTGTCAGTAATTTTAAATTCATGTCGTTTTAACTCAACGACGTTGTCCTTACCAGTTGGTGGGGTCAATAATTCACCGGCATGTTTCTCAAAAAATTCATCAGCATTTGTTAATTTGGTTCGATGAATCATCAGATTATTGTCAGCATAAACGGTAAAGCCATGACGTTCCCCTGAGATAAAATCAAACCGGCCAATTGCACCTAAGAATAACGTCTGCCCTGGATCCAACTGATAAGTCCTGGGTTTAATCCGCTTTTGCGGAGAAACATACTTCAAGTCTTTAGAACTTAAATAGTGAGCCATCTGATCTTCATGAACGACACCAGGTGTATCGATCAACTCTTTTCCATCTTCCAACGGTATTTTGATCAAATCGAGGGTAGTACCAGGAAACTTAGAGGTAGTAATAACCTGCTTCTCACCAGTGCTTTGTTGGATAATTTGATTAATTAAGGTAGATTTGCCAACGTTAGTTACTCCAACCACATAGACATCTCGGCCCTTCTGATTTTTTGAAATGGCTTTTAACAGATCGTCGACTGATTGATTCGTCTTGGCAGATACTAATTCAATATCAATGGGTCTAATTCCATTCTTATTTGCCATTTGACGTAACCAATCTTTAACTTTGTTCTGGTTGAACGACGATGGCAACAAGTCTGATTTGTTACCAACTAAAATAATCGGATTGTTACCAACAAAGCGCTGAATCCCAGGAATCATACTTCCATCTACATCAAATACATCCACGACGTATACTACTAACGAATCAGTGTCGCTAATTTCACTCAATAACTTTACAAACTCATCATTTGAGATGCTAATTGGTTCAATTTGATTATAATGACGAAGCTTAAAACAACGCTGACAGTATAATTTTCCAGAATCAATTCCCTTCTTGATTGCTGATTTAGGCGTGTAACCAGCCTGTTTCGGATCGGTATCTTGAATTTGTGCCCCACACCCAATGCAATATAAGGGCTCATTATTTTCATCATTATCCATTAATCAATATCATCCTTCCACTTTAAATCACTGTACTTTCGCATCAATTGTGCATATACAAACGTTTCAAAGAAACGATTAATCCGTGTGTTCCACGCATCTGAAGTAACCAATGGCTTTACCAAAATACTTCTAATTCGAGTATTATTAGCGGCCCATATATCCGTTAAAATTTGATCTCCCACCATTACCACTTGGCTTCGTTTTAAACGATACGTTTTAAGAGCCCTTAAAATCCCAAAAGTAAGTGGTTTTAAAGCCCGGGCAATAAATGGTAACTCAAGACTAGTAAGAGCTTTCTCTAGTCTTTCCCGATTATTATTTGAAACCACAATCACCCTGATTCCATGATCTCGAACTCTTTTGAGCCAATCGTGCAGTTCTACGGTTCCCTCAGGATTATTCCACGGAATTAGGGTATTATCTAAATCGGTCAGAATTACATTAATCCCGTAACTTTCAAGTTTTTCTGGGGAAATTTGATAAATATTGTTAACCATCCAAGTCGGTTTGAATAATGATAGCATATAGACCTCTCTGTAAATAAGAATTGATGTTTCTATTTTAAATCATTTATGTATAGATTGGGAGCATCCCAATCCGATAAAAAAACTTCCACCAAACAAGAGCGGTGAAAGTTTTTTAGGCTTATTTTAATGCTGCTTTGGCTTTTTCCGCTAATGCAGAAAAGGCATCAGCATCGTTAACTGCTAAGTCAGCTAACATTTTTCTGTTCATATCGATGTTAGCAAGTTTCAAACCATGCATGAATTTACTGTAACTCAATCCATTATTTCTAGTGGCTGCGTTAATTCTTGCAATCCAAATCTTTCTGAAATTACCTTTATTGGCACGACGGTCACGAAAGGCATATTCCTGTGACTTCATTACTTGATCTTTAGCAGTTTTGAATAAACGATGCTTAGCACCGCGGTATCCCTTAGCTAATTTAAGAACACGCTTACGACGATTACGTGTGGTAGTTCCACCTTTTACTCGTGGCATATTAAAATCCCCCTATACAAACTATATTATTCGCTTATTTTTGTAGTAATTCTTTGTAAGTCTTCAAGTTTGACTTAGCCATCATACGTGTTCCACGTAAATGTCTACGTTGTTTCTTAGTTTTACCGTGAAAACGGTGACTAGTGTAGGCATGACCACTCTTTAAACCACCATTAGCAGTTTTTCTAAAACGCTTTGCGGCAGCACGATTTGATTTCAATTTTGGCATATTATATTCCTCCTCATCGATTCATAACCCAATTAAATGAGTTATTTCTTTTCATTCTTACTTGGTGCAAGCATTAAGAACATACTTCGGCCATCCATCTTTGCTCGTTGAGTTACATCGGCAACGTCAGAAGTAGCTTCCGCCATTTTATTTAAGACATCTCTTCCAATACTTTTATGGGTAATGGCACGTCCCTTAAATCTAATAGAAACTCGAACACGTTCACCCTTTGTCAAAAACTTTTTGGCATTTTTAAGTTTGGTGTTGAAGTCATTACTATCAATCGTAGGACTTAACCTAATTTCTTTAACACTAACAGTTTTTTGACGCTTTCGAGCTTCACGCTCTTTCTTTTGGCGATCAAACCGATATTTCCCGTAATCAATAATCTTGGCTACAGGTGGTTTTGCTTTGGGAGCAACAACAACTAAATCCAAATTAGCTTCTTCAGCAATTGACAAAGCTTCTTTAGTAGATTTGATTCCTAATTGATCTCCATTAGCACCGATTAATCTCAACTCACGAGCATGGATACCCTCGTTAACCATCTTATCTCTTGCTATGGTAATTCACCTCCAGGTAATTTTAAGCAGAAAAATAGCGGATGCTACAGAGCACCCGCTACACCTAAAAACATTAGGACTTTCATTCGTAGATTGCCCAGCGATCAAAATCACTCAGGCGAGAAGCGGGAAGCTTCTGCTTTTGACTACATAATAGTACCAATTTTATTTAATTTTGTCAACTGACTTAGACTCTTCATCATCATTACGTGAGTAAGTAGCAATATCATGAAGAACTTCTGAAATAAAGTCATCAATTGACATATCTTTACTATCGTCTTCACCATACTTACGAACAGAAACCGTATTATTCTTAATCTCATCATCACCAACAACTAGTGTATATGGAATCTTCTTGGTTTGTGCATCACGAATCAAGTATCCCATCTTTTCACCACGTTCGTCGACATTGGAACGTAAGTTTAATGCACGAAACTTTTCGTTTAATTTACGAGCATAGTCACCGTGTTTTTCATCACTAACCGGGATGATTTGAATTTGATCGGGTGCAAGCCATGTCGGAAAAGCACCTTTATACATTTCAATTAAGTAAGCGGTAAATCGTTCCATGGTAGAAACAATTCCTCTATGAATCATAACCGGACGGTGTTCCTTACCATCTTCACCAACATAATGAAGATCAAATCGTTCCGGTAACATAAAGTCAAGTTGAATGGTAGATAACGTCTCTTCATTTCCTAGAGCCGTCTTAGTTTGAACATCAAGCTTAGGACCGTAAAATGCAGCTTCACCCTCGGCTTCAACGTAATCAAGGCCCAAGTCATCCATAGCGCCCTTTAACATCGTTTGCGCTTTGTTCCACATTTCATCATCGTCAAAGTACTTTTCGGTATTCTTGGGATCACGATAACTTAATCTGAACGTATAGTTATTAATGTCAAAATCATGATAAACTTCCATCATCAAATTCAAGATTTTTTTGAATTCTTCTTGAATTTGATCGGGTGCAACAAACGTATGACCATCATTTAAAGTCATTTCACGAACTCGTTGAAGACCACTAAGTGCACCAGACTTTTCGTATCGATGCATCATTCCTAGTTCAGCAATTCGTAGAGGAAGCTCTTTGTAAGAACGAATATGGTGATTGTAGATCTGAATATGAGATGGACAGTTCATTGGACGTAATTCCAACATTTCGTCATCATCCATCTTCATTGGTGGAAACATGTCGTTTCGATAGTGATCCCAGTGACCAGATTGCTTATACAAATCCAAATTAGCTAATACTGGGGTATAAACATGTTGGTAACCATGAGCAATCTCTTTATCAGTGATATAACGCTCAATTGTACGACGAATCGTTGCACCTTTTGGCATCCAGTAAGGAAGACCAGCCCCAACCTTTGGATCGACAAAGAATAAGTCGAGGTTATTCCCAATAACACGATGGTCACGCTCTTTAGCCTCTTTACGCTTCTTCAAATCTTCATCTAGGTCATCTGCTTTAAAGAAGGCCGTGCCATAAATTCTTTGAAGCATTGGATTGGATGACTTACCTTCCCAATAAGCACCAGCAACAGACAGGAGCTTAAAGTGTTTTAGATCTTTCAAACTTGGAGCTACTACCCCTTGAGCTAGCGTTTTAACACCATCGATACTGTAAAAAAGAATATTATCAGAATCAATGTTGGCAATTAGTTGTGCTTGATAAGGATCACCATCAACTTCTTTTAAAGCGTCATCTTTACTTAGATAAACCCTTTCGACCGTAGCATTATTTTTAATGATCTTTTTCATTTTATCAGCTAATTCATCAAGTTCATCTGAACTAACTTGACGATCTTCTTTGTCAGTATCAACAAAAAAACCATCTTCATCCGCGGCAATTTCACCAATGCGAATATCATGATACTTTTCTTTGACCGCCGTTTCCAGTAACTGAGCAGCACCCTGTCGTAGGATTTTAAGACTCTCATCAGAACCGGAAGTAATGATGTCAATCTTGCCACCATCTTTTAGTGGTTGCATCAAATCAACAACTTTTCCATCAATCTTAGCCGCAACTGCCTTTTTGGCTAGACTAACTGAAATTGACTTGGCAATATCTGCCGCAGTAACCCCCGAATCAAATTCTTTCTTGTTACCATCTGGAAACTCAAATGATAATTTAGCCATTTTACTCATTCCTTTCATAAAAAAAGTCCCTAGTAAATCAATACTAGGGACGCCATTAGCGCGGTTCCACCCAAATTCGTCCATTTATCTGGACATCTCGTTTAAAACCTATTTATTAATGTCATTTAATAAAGGTGGTAAGTAAGTTACTCCAAACAGATAGTTTCCAGAAAACCTATCCTCTCTGTGAAATTCGTAATCACTCATGTCCTTAACAACTAACAGTCTAAACAACGACCTGTCACATGTCAAGAATAATCATTATTTATTCCTGCGATTCGTACCATCAAGTTCAATGGGCTTTGCTAAAAATTTAATTCGTTCCATCAATCGCTTAGCTTTAAGTGGTTCCACATCTCCCTGAGCATTAACCTTTAAATGCTCTTGTTCCAATTGATCCATGGAAAAGTTAGAACTAAAAAAGGTGGGAAGCTCATTTTGCATTCGATACTCTAAAATAACCCCAAGAATGTCGTCTCTGATCCAAGATGACATTGAGTCTGCTCCAATATCGTCAATCATCAAAATTGGAGCAGTTTTAATTTCATCCAGCTTACCGCCAACTTGATTGTTTCCAATTGCATTTTTAATTTCAACGGCAAAACTTGGAAAATGAATCAAAACCGAACTATAACCGTCAGAGGCCAAACGATTGGCAATTGCTCCAAGTAAATAAGTTTTACCTACGCCAAAGGGACCGTATAGGTACAACCCCTTCTGAAAATGCTGAGGATTATTTTCATATGAACCAATAAAATCAAGTGCTCCTTCCAAAGCTTGAGCTCGTTCAGCTGTCTGTTCATAGTCACTTAAATTTGCCGATTTAATTTCTTTGGGCATTGAAATGGACTTAATGCGTAACGCAAATTGTTCTCGCTTCTGCTTGTTTAACAACGCTTGCGTAGGTTCGTACGAAACGTCAATCAAATGGTCACTTAAAACCAAGGTTGGTTGGTATCCCTTAGCAAAGTTAGCGTTTCCCTCTTCCAACTTTTTCTTTTCATTGACAAACTCATACAGTTTTGATGCTGACCGTTTCACAACATCATCACTTAACTCACTCTCATTGTCACTTAAAAATTGTTTAACGTCTGGATCAGAATAAACCGAATTCATTAACTGTTGGTAATTATGATTCAAATTTTTCTTTTTCATCAATTGGCTCATCTCATCACTAACATTCTTCATGATTACTCATCCCCAGACTTTTTATTTAATGAATTTAATTTCTCAGCAATTCGTTTTCGCTGAGTAGTCGAAATTTTTTCATTACCCCGACTTTTATTTTCCTTAGCCCAGTCAGGCAATGTTTCTTTGACATTTGTACGCCTTCGGTATCTTCTTTGTCGATTGTTTTTACTTTCAGTAACCTGTTCCTGACGGTGCTTAATATCGTCAATCGCTTTCGATGCACTATTAATTTTTCTTTGCGCCCAATCATTTGCAATGGTGTCAATTAAATTTTTATTAATGGTAGGTTTCCACTCGTCAATCAAGATGTGATAAACAAGGATATTGATCACTCCATTACTCAAAGTGTTGCGATTAATAAGTTCAGATAGAATCCTTTCTTCAGCGGAAGTAGTAAAACCACCTTTTTCACTCTTTAAAGAATCAAGAAATTCTACTGGAGCGGAAGAATCAGCAATTTGGGCCAATTGCTGTTCCTTGGCCGTTAGCTTACTTTGTAACTTGTCTGCCTCATGGACATGGTTTTGATTGGATTGATTTTCTGCTGGAGCCTTTATTTGATTTCGTCTAGAAATTAATATCTTAAACTTTTTAGGGTCAAAACGATTGTTAACCAAGTTACTGGCCTTCTCAATGTATTGTGCCATCTCAAGTTCACCAATTCCATATAATCGGTTGGTGTTACTAAAGAGTGTCTCATACTTTTTAACACTTTCATTTTCAACAAAGGACTTATCCAAAATATTCATCAATAGCTTAAAGTCAAACTGATCGTTTGAAAGCTTATCATCAAAGGAATCTTTTTTTACATTAGTCTTGTCTCGAACTGCCTTGATTACACTTGGTTGGTCATTTACTTTCTCATTATTAACTGAAAATACTTGCAGGAAATTACGAGTTTGATCATCTAACCCACTAAAATCAAAATGTTCTGGTAAGAGTTCATCTGAAAGTTGTAAATAGCGATCTTCACCAACCATTTCAAGTAATAACAGACTCAAAAGACTATCACTAAAGAATTGGTCAGGATTAAGTGGCAGTAAAAGTTGATACTCATACAAGTCGATTTCAAAAGAATGATCAACATACGTCTTAAGCAAACCGGATCCTTCAAGTTTCATAAGTGAATCATCTAGTTCTTTGGCATCAATGCTAAGATCAGACATTAATTCAAAATTAACGTGTTTCTCATCATCAATTAACCATAAACAATTGTATAAGGCATATGCATTTTTACCAATGACGGGCATGTACAACAAATCGACATAATGACGTTCAACATCACTAATGGGCTGTGATCGATAAACTTTAAAATCAGTTTTAGGATTAATTCCGTTGATCATTCTTTATTCTTATCCTCATTATTTTCGTCTTCATCATCCATTAATTCTTTGAGTTTATTATAAAAGACTGACATATCCTTAAATTGGCGGTAAACACTTGCAAACCGAATGTAAGCAATTTCGTCAACTTCTTTTAGTCCCTTCATAACACCCTCACCAATAGTTTGGCTAGCCACTTCATGGCTGCCATCATCAGCGTCATAAGCTATTTTTTCAACCTTATCAACAATATGGTTCATCTGTTCCATCGAAACTGGACGCTTTTCAGATGATCTGACAATTCCACGCAAAATCTTAGAACGATTAAATTCTTCTCGATCACCGTTCTTTTTTACAACTAACAAGGGGCTTGATTCAATCACTTCAAACGTCGTAAACCGAAATCCACACTCTTCACATTCCCGTCTTCGACGAATACTTTCACCATCTTTGACCCGACGACTTTCTAAAACCTTTGAACCGATATGATGACACCGTGGACATTGCATTTTTTCACCTTCACTAATTACATAACACTTACTAAATCATACCAATCTTTAACCGACGACTTCAATTGATCGAAAGTGCCAGAGTTATCAATACACCAATCAGACAGTCGTGCTTTTACTGGTTGTGCCCATTGAGCACCAATCATTTTACTAGCACGACTCATTGAAATATCATTTCTTCTAACTAACCGTTGCAGTTGAACAACTGGATCACACGTAATCATCAAATTAGCATCGGTTAAAATCTGAAATCCATTTTCAAAAAGGGTGGGAGCATTTAAAATCACTAAACGTTGATCGTGTAACTTGTTTAGCCGAGTATTAACTTCACGAAAAAGGTATGGGTTAACAATTTGGACTAACTTTTTCATACCATCACGATTTGAAAAAACAATCTTACCCAAAACACCTCGATCAATTTGCCCGTTACTTTTAATCACTAAACTGCCAAACTGCTCACTAATTTGATGAATTAACTCTTGATTATCCTGTTCTAACTCGTGTGTTATGGCATCTAAGTCTAATGTAGAAACCCCTAAAGTAACTAAATAATCACTTGCAGCTGATTTGCCGGTTGCAATTCCACCGGTTAATCCAATAACTTTACTCACTTAGATCACCATGAACTTTTTGACAATGAGGACAGAAACTAGTACCTCTTTGTGCAACCTTGATTTTTTCAATAGTAGTTCCACAACGCTCACACGGTTGTCCCTTTTTACCATAAACATGAAGATGATTTTGAAAGCTGCCCTCTTCACCAAAGGCATTTTTATAAGTAAACACCGTTGTTCCATGACCCTTGATAGCTAACTGAATTTCTTTAATGATGTTTTCCCTTAAAGTCTCAATTTCCTGATCACTTAAATAGTTAGTAGCCTGTTCCGGATGAATTTTAGACAACCACAAACTTTCATCAGCATAAATATTCCCAATCCCAGCAATGTTAGATTGATCTAATAAAAATGCCTTAATTTTTCGGTGAGACTTATGCAATTGCTTCTTTAAATAATCAAACGTTAAATCTTTCTCAGTTGGCTCCGGTCCAATTTTGTTCAATCCTGACAAATCATAAACCTGAGAATCCTTAACTAAATTCATCTTTCCAAATTTTCTTGTGTCATTGTAACGAAGCTTTCGACCATCGCTTAAATGAAAAACAACGTAAGTATGTTTTTGATTCTCAGTACCCTCAGGTACCACATCATATTTACCTTCCATTCGTAAGTGAGAAACTAAAGTATAATCGTCACTTAGCCGGATTAAGAGGTATTTACCCCTCCGATCAATTTGTAAAATATCCTTACCAGCTAACAAATCTTCAAATTCTTTTACTGGTAAATTCAACATTTTTGGATACAAAGCATCCACGGAAACAATCTTTTTACCCTGTACAAGATTGGTTAACCCTCTTCTTATCGTTTCAACTTCAGGTAACTCAGGCATTCCTACACCCCATTATTTTTTTATATCATACCAATTTGGTCCGTAATGACTTTCAACTTTTAGCGGTACATCTAGATCAACCGCAGAATCCATAACACTTGGAACTAATTTTTCTAAAATTGGAATCTCTTCTTTTGGTGCTTCAAAGATTAGTTCATCATGAATTTGCAGTAACATTGTGGCCTTTAAACCGTGTTTCTTAAGTTCTTTTTGCATTCTGATCATTGCAACTTTAACAATATCGGCAGCACTTCCCTGAATGGGTGAGTTCATTGCCGTTCTTTCGGCAAACGAACGTTTCTGAAATTGCTTAGAATTAATATCCGGCAGGTAGCGTCGACGTTTCATGATGGTTTCAGCATACCCATGATCTTCGGCGAACTTAACGCTATCTTGGGTGTATTTTTTGACCCCTGGATATTCCTTAAAATATTTATCAATAAATGCTTGAGCCCGTTTTCGTGATATGCCAGTATTTTTAGCAAGTCCATAAGCACTAATTCCATAGACAATCCCAAAATTGACAGCTTTTGCTTGTCTTCTCAACTCGGGAGTAACATCCTCGTTGCTTGGAAGTTCAAATATCCGTCGTGCGGTCGCTGCATGAATATCTTCCCCATTTTTAAAAGCTTCCTGCATGTTCTTATCTCCAGAAATGGCAGCTAAGACACGTAATTCAACTTGAGAATAATCCGATGAAAATAATTGCCATCCCTTATGACGAGGAACAAACGCTTCACGAATTTTGCGACCTTCTTCAGTTCGAACTGGAATATTTTGAAGGTTTGGGTCAACCGAGGACAATCTTCCAGTTTGAGTTAAGGTCTGCAGATAACGGGTATGAACTTTATGATCACGAGAATAAATGTCTTTTTTGATTCCATCAATATAAGTTGAAATCAATTTTGACAGTTGCCTGTACGCCAGGACATTATCGACAATCGGATTCAGACCCGCAATTTTTTCTAACACATCAACCGACGTAGAGTACCCTGTTTTGGTTTTTTTCACAACTGGTAATTTCAACTTATCAAACAGGATTTCACCTAACTGCTTTGGTGACCCGATGTTGAATTCTTCTCCAGCCTCCTGATAAATCGACTGCTCAATTTCTGATAAATGCTCAGTAAATTTACTCTTCAATGCTTCGAGGGTATCTACGTCCACCGTAATTCCCTCAATCTCCATTGCACTTAGCACATAAGACAATGGAACTTCTATGTTACGGTACAAATCTAATTGATTGTGTTTCTTTAAATCATCAATCATTTTATCTTTTAAATCATTAATTGCCAATGCTTTCCTGACAATGTGAGCAAAAAAAGTCTCATCATTTTCTGGCAACTGTTTTTTCTTTCCAGTTCCATAAACCTCACTATCCGGTTTAACCCCATAATATCCGTGCCGATTAGCCACTTTGGCCAAGTCATTACTATTATCAAGGGTATTCAGTAAATATGAAGCTAATAACATGTCAAAATCAACGTTATTTAACTGAATATGTTCGCGATTGGCAGCCACAATTTGCGCTTTAGCATCGAAAACATTTTTTTTAATATCGTGATTTTCTAAAATGCCTTTTATTTTCGGATCATCTAAAAGATCAATATCCTTACTTACAAACCAATGATCCTTATCCCCAATAACAAAACCAACAAATGGAGCAGTATGGTAATTTTCATCCAACATTTCAATGTTAAAGACAACATCTTCTGACAAGTGATCTAACTCGGCTAAATTGTCTTTATTTAAAATCGTATATTTAACATCTGGAAGTTTCTCAGCCGACTGACTCTCTGATCCTTCCATTTCCTTTAAAAAGGATTTCATGTTCATTTTCTTATAAAAATCAACTAACTTATCATTATCGGGACCATCATACTTTAAATCTGATAATGAAATTGTGAGGGGAGCATTGCAGTCAATGGTGGCTAATTTTTTAGACAAAAATGCCTGGTCTTTATCCTTAATCAAATGCTCTTTCAATTTTTTACCAGAAACTTCATCGATATGATTATAAAGATTATCAATACTATCAAATTTTTGAATTAACTTGATCGCGGTCTTTGGACCAACTTTTTCAACACCCGGATAGTTATCCGAGTTGTCTCCCTGAAGACCCTTTACGTCAATAATCTGTCTAGGAGTAATTCCCATCGTCTCTTTTACAAAGTCTGGCGTGTATTTCTCAATTTCACTCACACCCTTCTTCGAAATCGCAACGGTAACTTTATCCGAACAAAGTTGGGTAAGATCACGGTCTCCCGTTATGATAGTAACTTGATAGCCGTCATCAGCCGCTTTCTTTGAAAGCGTCCCAATAATATCGTCAGCTTCATAGTTTTTTAATTCATAGGTTTTAATTCCCCGATCATGGAGCAAATCCATTACAAACGGGAATTGTTCACGTAATTCGTTGGGCATTTTTGCCCGTCCGGCTTTATAATCTTCGTACATTTTGGTTCTAAAGGTTGTTTTACCTGCATCAAAAGCGGCAAGAGCTGACGTTGGCTGAACATCCTTTAAAATGTCATCTAGCATTCGATTAAAACCATAGATCGCACTGGTGTGCAATCCGTCTTCATTGGTAAAACGTTCCAAGGAAGTAAATAACGCAAAGAATGCTTTATACGTTAAAGAATTTCCGTCAATTAATAATAATTTCTTGTCTGCCATAAAATTCTCCTTTAGAATTAATTACTATTATTTTAACACTTATAATCAGTTCAATTGCGAAAAAAAACATGGTCAATCGACCATGTTTTTTTATTAATCTCGATTATTTCCAAAAATACCAAAGACCTCAAGAAGAAATGTAAATAGGTTTAGAAAATCAAGATACAACTGAAGTGCACCAGAAATTGCAAGTCCGTTTACATTAATGTTACCAGAGTACTGCATGTACATTTTCTTTAAGTTTTGTGTATCAGTAGCACTCAACGCAGTAAAAATAATGATCCCAACGGCTGAAATAAATAACTCAATCCATGGATTTCTCAAGAATAAGTTAATTACCATCGCAATAATTAAAGCAATTAATGCTGCAAACAATTGCGTGCTTAACTTGGTTAAATCTCTGTGAGTAGTGAAACCAATCGCACTCATTACCAAGAAAATACTAGCACTGGATACTAGCGCTGCTCCAATGGTACCAAGATTAAAGGCAATGAAAATGTAACTAAGTGAAAGCCCTGTTAAAACCGAGAAAACCAATAATCCGATAAAGCTTAACGTCGGATTACTTTGTGCAAATCCCGAAATCACAAAGGAAATTATGAACCAAACGATTAAAATTACTAATCCTGAGGCTCCACTACTGATGTTTGGCATAAAAACACTACTTAAATACGCAGAAATAGCAGAAATTAAAACCGCAATTCCCATAATCCCATATACTTTGGTAAAAAACGCGTTGAGTCCAGCATTATCGCCAACTACCCGACGACCACTTTCTCCATCAAAATTATTCATTTTTATTCTCCTTTAATTAACCTTCTTACTTAAATGACTTAACAATTCCTCGTAGGCTCTTTCGTACTTTTGAATATCTCCAGCACCCATAAATATTACCACGGCATCGTGATATTGCAACAGTGGAGACATGTTTTCTTCCTCAATTAAGCCACCATCTTTGGTAATTTTATTAACCAAATCCTCGCTCTTAACGTGTCCCGACTTTTCTCTTGGAGAACTATAAATTTTAGTAACGTATACCTTATCTGCTTTGCTTAACGTTTTAGCAAAGTCATCAAGATAGGCAATCGTTCGACTAAAAGTATGGGGTTGAAAAACAGCAATGATCTCCTTATTGGGATATTCTTGTCTAGCGGCATCTAAAGTGGCCTTAATCTCAGAGGGATGATGTGCGTAATCATCAATAATTGTCATATCGCCAACTTTAACTTGAGAAAAACGACGCTTAACCCCCTTGAAAGTTTGAAGTTCACGTCTGATTTCGTCCAAATTAACGTCTTCAAAATATGCAACGGCAATTACCGCCAAAGAATTTAAGACATTGTGTTCTCCATACAAAGGAATACTGAATTCCCCTAGGTCCTTTCCGTCATATTTAACGTGAAAAGTCGATCCAGCAGTTGTTCGCTTAATATCCACCGCCTGAAAATCGTCATCATCACTAGTTCCATAGTAATAAATTGGAACTGAAGCTTTTAACTTCCGTAAATTCTGATCATCGCCCCAAGCAAAAATAGCCTTTTTAACCTGGTTTGCAAAGGTTTGAAAAGCGTCAAAAACGTCCTCAATTCCGGTATAGTAATCCGGATGATCAAAATCAATGTTAGTCATAATGGCATAATCCGGATAAGTTGCCAGAAAATGGCGGCGATACTCGTCGGCCTCATAGACAAAGAAACGCGCATCAGTGGTTCCTTTCCCAGATCCATCACCAATCAGATAATCAGTTGGTGCGATCCCGCCTAATACGTGAGAAAGTAGTCCAGTGGTACTGGTTTTTCCGTGAGCACCACATACTCCGATGCTCGTGTATCCCTCAATTAATTCTTCCAAGAAATCAGGATAACTATAAATTTTTAGTCCTAACTCTTCGGCTCTTTCAATCTCCGGATGCGTATCAGGGAAAGAATTCCCTTTAATAATCGTCATTCCCTTTTTAATATTATCAGGATTGAATGGTTCAATCTTAATTCCAGCATTTTCTAATCCTTGCTGAGTAAAGGTGTATTTTTCAATGTCAGAACCCATGACCTTACAACCGCGATCATGGAGAATAAGTGCCATCGCACTCATCCCAGTACCCTTAATTCCTACAAAAAAATAAGTAGTGTCTTTATTTATGTTAGTCATTTAGTTGGAATTCCCCTTTTTATTGTCTGGTTTAATAATACCAATTAAAGTAATGAAAATCTAAAAATTTAAATATTCAATTTAGCAAGTTCATTTTTCGTCAAATAAACATCTCGCGGTTTAGATCCATGCTCACCTGAAATAAAATTATTTTGCTCCAAATCATCAATAATACTTGCAGCACGATTGTATCCAATGGAAAACACTCGTTGCAATTTTGAAGTTGAAATTCCATCTTCGTCTGCAATATAACTCAAAACTGATTTCCACAAGTCATCATGTTGTTGAGCTTGTTCTGCACTTTTAAGCAATGATTTGGGCTGAAACTCGTACTTTGGTGTTTCCTGACTTCGAACTTGATCACAAACTCGCTCAACTTCTTGGTTAGTAACAAAAGCACTCTGAAGTCGCACTGGTTGACTGGCACCACTACCCAGATAAAGCATATCTCCCTTACCAAGTAGTCGTTCAGCTCCGCTTTGATCAATGATTGTTCTTGAATCAATCTGGCTTGACACCATAAAGGCAATTCGTGTTGGAATATTATTCTTAATGGTCCCAGTTACAATATCAACGCTCGGTCTTTGAGTAGCAACAATCAAGTGAATCCCAGCTGCCCGAGCTTTTTGTGTAATCCTAACAATATAATCTTGGACTTCTGTTGATGCAACCATCATCAGATCAGCAAGTTCATCAATCACAACTAGGATTTGAGGCAACTTATCCGCATCACGGCCATTTTTATGTGCCGCTTGATTATACTGAGTTAAGTTTCTTACCCCAGCAGCAGCTAATCGCTCATAACGGTTGTCCATTTCCTCAGTAACCCATTTTAAAGCAGCGGAAGCCTCTTTCGGATCTGAAACAACCGGAGTTAACAAATGTGGAATCCCATTATATGGCGCTAATTCAACCGCCTTAGGATCAATTAAAATCATCCTTAAATCACGAGGCGAATTGCGATACAACAATGAAACAAGCAAACTGTTTATGAACACACTCTTTCCAGATCCCGTTGCACCAGCAATCAAAGCATGTGGCATTTTTTGAATATCGGCAGTCTTAGAAGCGCCACCAATACTCATCCCTAATGCTACTTCTAACGGTGAATGACTAGATTCAAATTCATTTGAATCTAGAATCTCTGAAAGCATCACTGGTCTAGGCTTTGGATTAGGAATCTCGATTCCAACCGTCGACTTACCAGGAATTGGAGCCTCGATTCTAATATCTTTGGCTGCTAGGGCCATCTTTAAATCATCAGTTAGGTTAGTGATTTTGCTTACTTTAACACCAAGTTCCAACTTAACTTGAAATTGAGTAACGGTCGGTCCATCGGTCCAATCGACTACGTGACCATGAACCCCAAACGCCCTTAATGTATCATCAAGTGTTTTAACTTGCTTTTCAATCCATTCACTCAAACCATCATCAGAAGTCGAAATTGGTGGATTAAGCAGGTCACGACGAGGAAATTGATAATTAGTCTGACCCTCCTGATTGCTTGAAGTGTCAGCCAAATGCCTATGATTCGTTGTGGTTTCACTTTTTGAATCAGTAAGCTCGTTAGCAGGTTGAAGAAGTGCTTTTCCCTCATCTTGACACTTATCAGTACTATCAATTGGAGAAGACGTCTTCTCGTTATCGCTTCTTTCATCAGGTTCTTTTAACTTATCTTGTGGATCCGATTCACTTAAAGTGGGATTACTTGATACCGTACCTGATGCGTTTTGATCATCATTATCTTCTCTATCATCACTAAACAAAGCTAGATTAGCCGCTAAGCCACTCTCCTCTTTAAAGATATCTGCGAGCGAGTGGCCTAATTCACGTTTACTGGCTGAAGATTCTTTATCATCTTCAGAGTTATCCACAGGCTTAGAGTTATCCACAATGTTTTCATTCTTATTTACATTTTCTTTAACAATTGGTTGAACGTCATTTTCCCATAAATCTAGATCATCAGCTGGAACGGCAGTTGGATCTTTAGGATTTAGATAAAGAATAAAATCATCATCATTCTTCTCCAATTCAACGGCTGCATCTTGATATGGTTTTCCGACTGACTGATGAACGGAATAGAAATTACTATTTTGGTTACGGGAACGCGGAGTAAATTCTTTTGTTCTTTCCACTAAGGAATTTCGGGACTCAACATAGTGCTTTTTATCATCTTTAAATCGCAACTGAAATCCGCTCTGATACTTTGGTTGATAACGAGACTGATAGACTGATTGTTTAACATTAGAATCGTCACTACGGATAATTTCTTGATTTGATTTTTTTGTTGTTCTATGAAAATCATTGATTTTTTTATCGCTACTCTTAAAGGGAACTTTCCCATTAAAGTATTTACGATAAAATGCCGGTCCATCATAATGTTCCAATTTAATCACCCTTAAAGAATTATGTATAAAAAAACGAATAGAAACTATTCGTCAAAAAGATTTTTTGCTTTATCAAAATCAAATGGTTGCCCAACTTCATAAGAATCGGGTAAAACTAAAGCTCCTGGTTTATCGGGTGCATTAGGAATGTCTAATTCTCTCCCAGAACAAATCATTCCATCACTTTTTACCCCACGAAGCTCTCCTGGCCAAATAATCTGTCCATTTGGCATCATGGCTCCAACTTCCGCTACGACAACTTTGATTCCCGGTCTCATATTGGGAGACCCACTAACAAGTTGCAGCATTTCCCCATTCTGGACTTTTGTTTGAGTTATGTGAAGATGATCAGACTTCGGATGATCTTCCATTTTTTCAACGTAGCCAACCACAAACTTTGGTTCGGTACTAGTAGGTAAGAAAGTTTTAAACCCAGCCTCTTTCAACGCATCATTTAAAACTTCAACATCGTTACTTGAAAGATCAACTTTTCCATTCTCTGATTTTAAGTTCCCTAAAATCTCACTGGCATTGAAAAAATTATAGCCAACTACGTGTCCCTTCTTATCTTTAATCTGAACAATATCATTTGATTTTGATATTTTCTGTGGTTCCGATCCTTCTCCAAGAATGACAACCAAAACATCACCCATTTGGCTTGGATTATAACTTGCGATCATCAAATTTAGCTCACCTCCGAATTTATTGTGGAAGAGATTTAATAAAATCTTCTACTTGTTCCTTGGTTTTTCGATCTTTATTAACCAAACGACCAGTCTCAATCCCATTATCAAAGGCAACGAAGCTTGGAATTCCAAAAATGTTCATTTCCTTAGCTAAATCGATATTTTCATCCCGATCAACTGCAATAAAGTCATAGTTTGGAAAATCTTTTACAATTTCTGGCATAACAGGCTTGATAAACGCACAATCTGGACACCATGTGGCAGAGAAAAATAGGATGTACTTTCCATGCTTAATTTTTTGCTTTAATTCGTTAAGATTCATTACTGGTAATTGTTCCATCGTATCCCTCCTAAACATTAATATTATAACCCACTCGTATTAAAAATGTTATATAATAAATTCAACAAATTCAATCGAAGGGATGCTTTTTATTATCATAAAACACAAACTAGCTTTTATTACTGGATCCGTAATTGCGGGAGTTTCGCTGTATTCACTTATTAAATTCAAGCAAGAACGCGACCAAGATCGGGTTAGACGTCACTTGTCCGATACATTAAGCAAAAAGTTTGATAATAGTGAGTTGTATGGTTACTGGATCGACTTTAACCAAAACGAAGATGGCCAGTTCCTTGGCGGAATCAACATTTTAGACGATGATAACCATGACATTAAATCATATGGATTTACATTCGATTTGACCACAAATAACCTCGATAACGTTCAACTTTTAAACACAAAGTCGATTAGTTAATCAACAAATTGGGCTACAATCTTATAGATTGGGCCCTTTTCTTTAAATTTCTCTTCATATTCAGTTTCTACATTATCTTTAGCAGCATCGCTAGCATGCAAGTCAAGATTAACGGATTCAAACTTCATCCCAAAATTATTTAAACTAACCAACGAATACTCAAATAATCCACGATTATCAGTTTTAAACTCCAGTTTAGCTTGGTCAGGTAGCACGTCTTGATAACTCTTAAGAAAACGCGGCGAGGTAAGTCGCCGTTTTGTATGTCGTTTCTTTGGCCAGGGATCAGAAAAGTTTAGAAAAATTTTTGAAACCTCACACTTTTTAAAAATGGTGTTCACAAGACCGCCATCAGTATGAATCAATTGAACGTTATCTAAACGACTATTTACGACTTTTTTTAGTGCCATTGCAATTACTGACTTTTGAATTTCAATCCCAATAAAATTAATATTGGGATTTTTTTCTGCCATTTCAGTAATAAATTTTCCTTTACCACAACCAATTTCGACATAAATTGGGGCGTCTCTAGAAAAACGTGTTTCCCACTTTCCCATGTATTTTTCTGGATCATCAACAATTAATTCAGGATGATCTAAAATAAATTGATTTGCCCAGGGCTTATTTCTAACTCTCATCATTTAACCTCAGTTTCTAATTTGTTTAACTTTTTTATTTAAATAGGGAATCGTTAAGACATATCCCTCAACAATCCAAATTACCATCGTTATTAAGATTACAGGAACCGACATCCGGGCGATTAACATTGCAATCAGGAGGATAAAGCATTCAAACAAAAGTAAAATTTGAACGATCTGTCGAAAATCCGTCAGCTGGATCTTCTGACTAACCGGATAAATATGGGTAAACACATTACTTTCAAAATGCTCATAAAATGGGATTAACTGAAATCCGACTAAATAAACAAAAATAATTGTCATTAACGAAACAATAATTTGATTAGGAATAATCAATACCAAAATAACGGCAATAATTATTAAGCGAAAGTATAGTGAACCTGGTCCACTATCTCTTAATAATGATCGAAGATACAAATTCGAATAGACGTGACCTTGATCTTTTTTTAACAACTTAAAAATTGGATCCAAGTATTTTCTGCGGTGAATCCGACCTGAAAGTTCAGGGACTTCGGTGAATAAACTATAAAAGTGATAAATCCGATTCATACGAGAATCTTCATGTTCAATTGCATAATTCCAGTTTAAGATCTTATTTTTGGTTAGAATAGCGACATACATTAACAATGCAGCCACAACTAATGCTAATAGTGCAGCTATAAAAACATTAAAGTACAATGCTAATACCAGAATAATAAGGGGGATAACCCACTCAGTTACACCGGCTAATACTACATGTCGATTTAACTGAAAATAGAGTTTGATTACTTGATATGACATCCAACCGGTTTTCAAAAGCAAAATTACGATTAACAACCCGATTAACTCTGAAATTGTCCATCCAATCGAAACACTTAAAAATGGCATTAGTACAAACCACGTTACTAAATCAATCAGCAATGCCATAAACAAACTATAGAGAAATGCTCCCTTAAAGTAACCAGCAAATTGGTATTCCTTAGGGGCCATAAAAACCTTATCAGCGGACTTGATTAAAGTTGCCAATCCACCAAGTTGAAGCACCACTAGTAAAATCAAAATCGCAATCGGGCGCTCCCACCATAAATTGCCTGATAATTGCTTTAAAAATCCAGAGTAAGCGTAGCCAAGGCCACCCACAAAGAACATAATCGCAATCACAAAAAAATCGTTAAAAACATATTTAAGGTATTTAGTCATTTCGATTAAATGATTGCTTAACCTTTTTTGGAAAATCCTATTCATTTTTATCATCCCTTGCTAAAGACAGATAAATATCTGAAAGTGACTTCCCATCATTTGGATACTCTTTTCTAATCTGTTCCATCGTTCCTTCCGTTTGAATCTCACCTTTGTTAATTAACACAAAACGATCACAATACTTTTCTGCGGTATCAAGAACATGAGTCGACATTAAAATACTGGCACCCTTACTCTTCTTTTCTTCAATCAACTGCAAAAGATCATCGACCGCGAGCGGATCGAGACCTAAAAATGGTTCATCAATTACATAAAGCGACGCATTAGTAATGAACGCACAAACAATCATCACTTTCTGACGCATTCCCTTTGAAAAGTTGGCAGGAAACCAATCAAGTCGTTTATCCAACCGAAAAGTCTTAAGTAAATGATTAGCTTTCTCCCACGCTACTTGTTTATCCAAATTATAAGCCATGATAGTAGTATCAATGTGTTCTTTTAAAGTTAATTCTTTGTATAATACTGGCATTTCCGGAATATATGCAATTTGTTGTTTGTATTTTTCAATGTTTTGACCAATCTGCAAACCATTGACTTTAACGGTTCCAGTAAATGGCTTCATGAGTCCAATAATATGATTAATGGTAGTTGACTTCCCAGCACCATTTAAACCAATTAAAGAAACTAATTCGCCATCATTAACATCAAAAGTCTCATTTTTTAAGACTGGCACACTAGAGTAGCCACCAGTCAAGTCTTCTACTTGCAAACTCATATTTACCCTTCATTTCTTTTCATTATTATAATCAGTATACCATAATTGCTTGCTATCACTTATTATGCAGGTAATGTTAGTGTATAATTGGATTAACTTGAAGGGAGAGATTTATATGACTGATTACGATCCAAATTGCGTTTTTTGTAAAATTGTCAAGGGTGAAATCCCTAGTTATAAAGTTTATGAAGATGACGAAATTCTTGCATTTTTAGATATTTCCCAAACAACTCCAGGCCACACTCTGGTGATTCCTAAAAAACATATTCAGGATATTTTTCATTTTGACTCAGCTACAGCTAGTAAAGTATTTGCGAAAGTACCAGAAATTGCACGTGCGGTCAAAAATTCTAACCCAAACATCAAGGGAATGAATATTGTCAATGATAACGGGAAAATTGCCTATCAATCTGTTCCACATGCTCACTTTCATTTAATTCCCCGCTACAGTGTGGATGATACTTTTTCAATTAACTTTTCTGATAATTCTAAAGAATATGACGAAACTAAATACCAAGAAGTTGCCGATTCAATTACCAAACAATTGGGGGATTAACTCATGAAAAAAAAGACCGCTTGCTTAGTTAGTGCCGGAATAATAGTTGGTGTTTCTGTTACGGGTCTACTACTTTTAAAAAGGAAGTCTAATCCCACAGATAACGTAACCACTGCCGACCTTAAAAACATTTTTCATTCAGCTAGTTCAGTTAAACAAAATTTAAACCAATTCACAAAAGCTTTAAATGATGCAAAACCAATAATAGATGGTCTTAATCGTGACGTACAGGAAGCCCAATTTCAGCTAAAGCCTAGAATTGATCTTTTATCTAACGAAATAAATAACATTTAATTTCAATTAAATTATTCGACCAAATATTAATTTGCATCAAATATATGTTATATTAAAAATAAATGGAGTACTGAATGTCTTGAGTACTTTAATATTTTGAAGAAATGGATGTGCTAATATATGAAGAAAAAATGGCTCGTTGGAGTTGCAGGATTACTTTTAAGTGTTTCACTAGTTGCCTGTGGTAGTAAAACAGTTGCTACTACTAGTGGTGGTAAAATTACAGAAAGTCAATATTACAATAGTATGAAGAAGACCCCACAGGGTAAAACAGTTCTCCAAACTATGATTTTGAACAAAGTTCTTAACAAAGAATATGGTAATAAAGTCAAATCATCTCAAGTTGATGACCAATTTAACCAATACAAGTCACAATATGGTTCTCAATTTAAAACCCTTCTCAGTCAACAAGGTTTAACTGAGAAAAGTTTAAAAGAACAAATCAAAGATAATCTTCTGTTAAAGCAAGCTGTGATTGCTAACACAAGTTTCTCTGACAAAGATTTGCAAAACCAATTCAAGAAATATCAACCTAAAGTAACCGTTAATGAGATTACCACCAAAAATCAAGGTGACGCTGAAAAAGTAATTTCTGGCTTAGAAAACGGTCAAAAATTCTCTGACTTAGCCAAGAAGTACTCAACTGATGCTAACAAGAAAGACGGCGGCAAGATGGCTCCATTCGATAATATGGATCCAAGTCTTGACAATAACTTCAAAAATGCTGCCTTTAAACTCAAAAATGGTGAATACACCAAAGAACCTGTCAAAACTAAAGCTGGATACCAAGTAATCCAAATGGTCAACCACCCTTCCAAGGGTAAATATCAGGATCACAAAGCTGAATTAAAAGACCAGTTGGCAACTGAACGCATGAGCGATAGTAATGTCTTACACGCTGTCGTTTCAAAAGTTCTTAAAGATGGAGATGTAAAGATCCAAGACAAAGACTTACAAAACATCTTGGCTGATTACACATCAACTCCAAAACCAATGAAATAATCAATCACAAAAAGAAAATGGTCAGTAACTTAAAAGTTACTGACCATTTTCTTTTTTATCAGGTTTATAAAACTTATTTCGATCCATTCCAAAAATTCGTTTACTAAATGATCCTGCTTCCGTATCATTTAAAGCCCCAGTAATCATGTTAATTGAAGCATCAAGTTCATCTAAATCATGGAGAATCTGTGCTTCCAGCAATTCAGGCGTAACCGTGGATCCATACTCCTTAATCCCATGATGTGAGAGCACCATATGTCTTAAAAGTAATAAATCTTCAGAATGCTGATCGATTTTTAGTTGGTCAGCAGCTTCAACAATTTCCCCATCAATAATACTGATATGTCCTAACAGATCACCTTCACTAGTATAAGATGTCGAAACAGGTCCTGACAGCTCAGTAGTCTTGCCTAAATCATGAAGGATGGCACCTGCATACAGAAGTGAAGAATTAACTTGTGGATAGAGCTTAGCGACTTCCTTGGCCAGCTTCAAAATCGAAATGGTGTGAAATGCTAATCCGCCTGCATAAGCATGATGATTCGATTTAGCTGCCGGAAAAGTAAAGAATTCATCCTGGTGCTTTTTAAGAAGTACCCGAACAATTCGATTCCACGTTGGATTAATAATTTCGAAAATTGTCTGACCAATATATTCTTCCATCTCGGAACGAGTCAT
Organism: Fructilactobacillus sp. X7R4C1; assembly: GCF_059901115.1. NCBI lineage: Bacteria > Bacillati > Bacillota > Bacilli > Lactobacillales > Lactobacillaceae > Fructilactobacillus > Fructilactobacillus sp. X7R4C1. The sequence goes on along the minus strand of NZ_JBWXVD010000002.1, from coordinate 41,197 downwards.
TTGAGCATGTTGCATAAACTTAGATGGATCACTGGGTTCACCAGATTCTGTTTGTCGAAGATGATTAATCTTAATTTGTGGACTTCCCTGGTAAGCTTCCCGTTTGCCATTAATGTGAACGACCTGCCCAGCTTTAAAAGTCTTTACATCCTCATTACTGGCACCCCAAAGTTTTCCACCGATCTCTCCGGAATTATCTTCAAAAACAAACGAAATGAATTGTTTTCCGTTATTAGCAATTCTAGTATCGGCCGACTTAACCAATACAAACGCATCGATTTCTTCATCCATTTGATATTCTTTCAATTTTTTGCTCATTTGACTCCACCTCCATTACTTTAATTCAATTAAATGATCGCCACTTACATCATGTCTAATTCGATCATCAGCCGTAAAATAAATCACCTGCGTGCTTTTAGCCAAAGCTTTCATTAATTCAATTGCCTTATCAGTTCTAAAGTGATCAAAGTCAGCAAAACCATCATCAATCATAATTGGCATCGGATATTCATCACTAAAAGCCAACGTTAACGCAAAAACCAACGATAAGTATAACTGCTGCATGGTTCCTTTTGAAAGTTCCTCAACCTTGAACTTAACCCCATCAGAGTTAACAACCGTAATACTTCTCTTATTATAATCAATTTTACTATAATGACCATCCGTTAGTGTTTCAAAGAATTTAGCTGCATCCTTTCTAACTTTAGGAATTCTTCCACTACTAGCGGCATCGAGTACTTTTTCAATCCACTGATTAGTTAACTGGTAAACCAACCACTTTTGAACCAATTCGTTAACTTTAGTATCCATACTGGCCAATTCCTGGGTCAATGAATCAAGCGTCCCATCTTTTTCCATGTGATTAATTTGCACGTTAAGTTGCGCCAACCGATCAGATTGATCGGAAAAATCTGCGTCCAACTGTCCAATTTGTTTCTGAAGATCATTAATCAAGTTTTTTAACTGATTAACATTATCGTATTTTTGTAATCTTTCAACAATTGTTTGATCAAGTGAGTTTTCTAACTCCATTTTACGTTTGTTTTTATCCGTAGCGATCCGCTGCTCATCGTATAATTTTTTAAAATCACTACTACTTGCAACGTTTCGTTCCCTTAGGAAATGGTCAAGCCGATCACTTACTTCTTTCAACTGCTCACGATGGCGATCAACCATTGAAGTTAAACTACTCAATTCATGGCTCACCTGTTCTGCATTTCGCTTTTGATCATTTACATTTGAGATGAACTGTTTAATTTTACTTAATGCTACCATTTCATTATCGGAATCACTTAAACCAATTTTACTGGAAGCAAAATTCCAACGATCGAGGTAACTCTCAACCTTCTCATTCATTGTCTTTTGGTTTCCAATGAAATTCTGTAAACTATCACGATCTAAGTCACGTCGTTTAATGGAGTTTTGTAAAGCACTTGTCCATTGGTTAAATGGAATACTCTGGATGTGATGCTCGTTTCCCATTTGACCCAACTCTTGCTCAATCTGAGTCAATTTTCGCTTTAAATGGTCAGTATCATTCTCCTCTTTAACTGGTTGGTTCGATTTTTGCACATAACGATAAATGCCAAAACCAATACACAATAACCCAATGACCACCAAAATAGGAAGAGTTACTCCACCCATAAAAATTCCAATTCCAATAATTATTAGACCAACCGCATCAGCAATTAATGATAACGAATTATCTCCGCTCTCATTTGTGGGCATCGCATGAACCTGATAGTTTATTTGTGCTTTTACATTTTGATACTCATCTATTAAGGTCGATATTTTGTCAATCTCATCATCATTAAACGGAATACTTTCACTTCCACCAGCATCAAATTCATCATTAGCCAAACGAGTCTGATATGTTTTGATATCATGATCAAGCTGTTCAATCCGTCTGACCTGTTGGATTTGGCCGTCCAGTTCTAAATATAAATTACGAATTAAATCAGCATTATCATTGTAAAATTTCAAATCAGAATTGGATTCCTGATGCGTATTCTTAAAATCAATAATGTTTTGTTCATCATTCTTAATATCTAATTGAATATTACTAATCTTATTTTGGATGTCTTGAAATGTTTCAAAGTCATGCTCAGAAAAGCCGTGTTTAACCGCTAATTTATCGTCTTGTAATTGTCTTAATTGAGCATATTTATCCCAGTTCGCTAAATCTTGATTAACCTGATTTAATCGCTCAGAAAATTTATTTCTTTTATTGCGATTCTGAGTCTTTTTTTCTTGTTCTTTTTTAGCTTGAATGGTCAATTCATGGTACTTGGGATATTCATTACTGGCTTCATGTACTTTCGCGTTCAATCTTTCTCGATCAACTAAAAGTCGGTTTAACTCAGGCTTTTTACCAGTCGGCTTATAGATCTTACCACCATTTTCCTGATTTTCGTCCTCTAGTTCAATCCAGTTATCAATCCCTACGACCCCAACACGCTGTATTCGTTTTGACAATTCTTCACGATTTAATCTCGAAATATCATTTAAATCAACGTTGCCAAAATAAAACAGGTTATCATATGATTCCCGATTGATTGGACCTAAAATTTTATCCAAAATTCCAGCAGGTAATTCATTTTTATTTTGATCAAAAACGGTTAATAACCCACCATTTTTACCTTCATTTCTTTGAACAAGATAAGTAGTTCCATTTTGTTCAACCGTTAAACGACCACCCATTTTATAGTCATCTTTGGGAGTGAAGTCTCGCTTACTCCGACTGTCCCGAAAGCCAAATAAAACATCTTTAATGAAATTTAAGAGGGTTGTTTTTCCAGCCTCGTTTCTTCCATAAATAACCTGGAACCCACTAAAGTTCAGTGTTAAATTATGAAGTTTTCCAAAGCCGAATACTTCAACTTTTTTAATCCTCATCCTTCACGTTCCCTTTCGTTTTACTAGTAATTAAATTCATACTTTCATCAAGTAATTTAGAGATGGCTTCATCACTTAAAAAGTTGTCACGAATGTAAGAGTGCTTAAAAAGCTTCTTCGCCAAATTTTTAAGGTTTTCTTCATTATAAACTTCATGCTTAGTGTCATCCCAGAATTTCTGATCTAGATCATTAAATTTCATCCCAGAATTATCAACAACGTCAATTTCATAAACCCAAGCATTAAATCGTTCAAAATCATATTGTAACTTTTCCTTAACCCGGTCGAGCAATTCTTCTGATGAAAAATTGGCTTCTTCATTCATATTTAACTTCACGCTCAACAAATTAAGCTTAGAAAAATCACTCGACTCAATTTTTTCCATAATTTGATTAACGACCGCTTCTTCTGAGTCAGCTCCCCGTAAATTCATTGAAAGATTTGACCAAATGAGCGGACAGGTGGGTTCAAACTGAACGTTTAAACCTCCATTAGTCTCATCACTGACTAATAAGTACCCCTTTTCACCCATTTCATTTTTATGACGGCCCTGGATATTTCCCGGATATTCAATTAAAGGATGATGACCTAACTGCTGACGCTTATGAATATGCCCTAATGCCCAATAATCATATCCCAAATTTTCCATTTCGTTAATGGTAAACGGTGCATACTGTGAGTCGTTGCCACCCTTAATAGCACCGTGAACCATCCCAATTTGGTAGTCAGCGTTTGAACGTTCTGGAAATCCAGAGATAATATCATCTGAAATATTCCTAGTAGCGTAACTAAAACCTGTAATAGCAACTGTTCTTCCGTCTTTAAGAGTCAATGTGTGCGTCGTCACTTCTTTGGGAAATACGTAAACATTAGCCGGAAAATTGAAATTTTTGGCACCTTCACTTTGATAATCATGATTACCAAACGAAAGAAGTACAGGAATATCATGTTCATCCAATCGTTCTAACTGTTTAATCAAAAAACTAATGGCTTTGACACTTTGGTGACTACTGTCAAACAAATCTCCCACTAGCAAAACAAAATCAACATCATCTAAAATGGCATCATCAATAATCTTCTTTAATGAATTGAATGGAGCCTCGTGCAAAATGTCCCACAGCTTACTCGGAGTGGTAGCATCCTCTCTGATTCCTAAAAACGGACTATCCAAATGTAAATCTGCCGCATGAATAAACTTCATTATAATTTCTCCCATACAAAAAAATCGGAGCACCAATGGGCGCTCCGATTAACGATCAATTAAGCTTCATACATATCACGTAAAGGCTTAGTAATTAACATATTAGCATCATCAATGACTTTGCCCATTGCTTTTTCTTTACCCATCAATTTTTTGATGATATCAAGACTGTTCATTTTATTGGCAAGATCTTGAGCTTTTTTCATATCATCTTGCGAAATTTGTTGACCAGCCATTTGCTTTTGTCTTAATTCATTTTGATTAGTTTGAAAGTCCTTAAATGTCTTAAAAGCATCTTTGTCCTTCTTTAACTCATCGTATGTGGCTTGGAGTTCTTTAAATTCATCAGTCTTTACTAGTGCATCCTGTAAAGTTTGTGCGTCTTTCATTACATCATTTTCTGCCATAATTATTTCCCTCCTTAAATATTGTTACAGTGTATATTTTAACATACGTAAAGCTATCGGCCTAGTAAAGCTTTCGCACCGCTAATAACTTCTGAGGCACCCTTTTTAATTCCACTGGCACCTTCTTTAACGATTCCCTTAACGACTTTACCAGTATCATTAGTAATACCCTTAAATAGTTTAGAATTCTGCGTATCATTATCTTCATCACCATCACGTGCCACCGTTTGTGCGTCTTGGACACCAAATTGGGTTCCCTTGGTGTACGGAAGAATTTGTTGCATTTGTGTCTTGTACAACGGACCAACGTCGGTCCCAGTCAAATTCTCTAAATGATGCGTAGAGTTGGTACTATCAAAGCCTTCCCAAGTTGCTACCACAACGTTAGGAGTGTATCCGATGATCCATTTATCTTTGGTAGCATCGGAATCTGGAGTATTATCAGCCTCAGTACTTCCAGTTTTTCCGGCAACTTGATACCCGCTCGGTTTAGCATCAACACCAGTTCCATTATCAAAGACACCAAGCATCATACTTGTCATCTGTCGTGCCGTTGAAGGAGACATGATTTGTTTTGAACTTGGATGTTCATTATCAACGACCGTCTTCCCTGTCGAATCAACGATCTTAGTAATATAGAACGGCTGTGAAATTTTCCCTTTATTAGCAAAAGCAGTATAGGCACCAGCCATTTGTTGTGGGGAAACTCCGTTGGACAAACCCCCAAGGGCCAATGCTAGATTCTTATCCTTATCCGTGACCGGTAAGTTGAATTTTTTAACCGAATCGTATCCCTTGTTCACTCCGATCTTATTTAATAACCAAACTGCGGGCGCGTTCATACTCTGTGCTAGAGCTTGGTACATCGGAACTTTTCCTGTATAAACATCATTGTAATTATGCGGAGTATAGTGATTTGATCCATACGATTTCTTCTGGTTTTCAAGTTCAGAATCATAATAATACCCGTTTTCAAGAGCTGGCGTATAGACCGCAAGTGGTTTCATCGTCGAACCAGGCTGACGTTTAATATCGGTCGCACGATTATAACCACGGAAAACCGTCTTACCACGTCCACCAACAACCGCTTGAACCCCACCATTTTTTGGATTCAAAGCAACCGATGCAGCTTGGACCTTGGTCCCATCCGAAGCATCATTAGGAAACAAATTAGGATTTTTAAAATCAGTCTGAAAGCTTTGCTGCTGTTGCTGATTTAGATTCGTATAAATTTTATACCCGTGATTCATGATGTCAGATTCAGTTAATCCATATTTTGAGATAGCCTCATTAATAACAGCATCAAAATAATAGGGATATTTATACCCATTAGTAGAACGATAGGAATTTTTAGTGTTCAACGGCATGGCTTGGTATTTTTTTGCCTCTGAATTAGTGATCTTATGGTTCTTTGCCATTAAATCAAGAACCACATTTCTCCTCTGACGTGCCGCCTCCGGATGATCAATCGGATTATTACTAGGATTCGATAGCATCCCTGCTAACACAGCTGCATCCTGGACCGGTAAATTTTCCGCAGACTGCCCAAAGTATCGCTTCGAGGCATCTTCGACCCCATACACGCCATTACCAAAGTAAGCGTTGTTCATATACATCGTCAAAATTTGGTTCTTTGAATAAACGTTCTCAATCTCAATTGAAATGAATAATTCTTTAAGTTTTCTGGTTAAAGTTTGTTGCTGGGAAAGAAAAGTGTTCTTGGCTAACTGCTGCGAAATTGTACTTCCTCCACCACTAATGTAGTCACGACCCAGTACCCTATTCTTAATTGCAAGTAAAATGGCTCTCCCGTAACCACTAACCGAATAGCCATGTTCCTTATAGAAATTACGATCTTCCGTCGAAAGAATCGCATTAGGAATATTTTTTGAAATCTTATTCATCTGAACGTAAGTACCCTTTTGTGCGTACAATTTGCCAGCTTCTTGGTGATGTGAATCATAAATCACAGTCGATTTTGATAAATTAGACTGAAGATCACGAACGTGCGAAGTCTTTGCCACAATCGTCAAATAACTACTTAAAACCAAGATAACGAATAAAACAACTACAATAATCCATCTCGTAATTTGAAATCTACGCCAGAATTTTCTGAAGTAACCCCAAATTCTTTTAAATATTGACTTACTTTTGCTGTTGTTATCCATAAAAGTCCAAATCTCCTTTTATCATTAAATGCTATTGTAACACATGGACATTAATGGATTTTAAAAGATAAAGTGGATGTCAATTGACATCCACTTTATTCTACATTTGATCGGGTGCTTTAATTCCCAACAATCTTAACGACTCTTTTAATACAATCGCAACACTTTTGACAAGGTCGAGACGGGCGTCTTGCTCATCATCGTCCGCTAAAATCTTAGAATGAGCATAATATTTGTTGAATGACTTAGCTAGTCTTAGCGAATATTTAGCAATATCGGAAGGCTCAAATTCATTTCGAGCTTGTTTTACAACTTCTGGAAAGGCCTGAAGTAACTTAATGACTTCAAAAGCACCTGCATCAGTCAATTCATTTGCTGATTCATCAAATTCTTTTTTACCAGACTTCCGCAAAATACTCTCAGCACGAGCATGGGCATACTGAACGTATGGGCCAGTCTCACCTTCAAATTTTAATTGGTCTTTAAGTACGAAATCAATGCTATTGATTCGCTCACTCTTAAGATCACCAAAGATAATTGCACCAACCCCAACTTGTGTAGCCACTTCATCTTTATTTGGTAAATCAGGATTCTTCTCAGCAATTTGTTGTTTTGCCATGGTAATTGAATCATCTAAAACCTTGTTTAATAAGATAATATTCCCACGTCTAGTTGAAAGCTTTTTTCCATTAACCGTAATTAAGCCAAACGGGATATGATGAACACCGTCCGCATTCTTTATGCCCATCTTTTTTAAGACAGCTTTTAGTTGATGGAAATAATTAGTTTGTTCGGATCCTACCACGTAGAGATTCATGACTGGATGATACGTCCGTTCACGGTATAACGCCGTTGCAATGTCTCTAGTAATGTAAAGAGAAGCCCCATCGCTCTTTAAGATAAGTGCTGGATTTAGGTTAGCGTTACTTAAATCGACCACTTGAGCTCCTTGAGATTCCTGAAGCAATCCATCTTTTTTTAGAATGTCAACCACTTCATCCATTTTGTCATTGTAAAATGACTCACCATTATAGGTATCAAATTTAACGCCCAGTTTTTTATAGGTATTATTAAAAGCCTCTAACGACACATCCCTAAACCACTTCCATAGTTTGGTAGCTTCGGGATCACCATCTTCGAGTTTTTTAAACCATTCGCGTGCTTCTTCGTCTAGTTCAGGATTTTTCTGATCTTCCTTATGAAATTTGACGTAATACTGAACTAAGTAATGAATTGGATGACGCTTTACGTCCTCTTCATTTCCCCACTTTAAGTAAGCCGTAATTAACTTACCAAATTGGGTTCCCCAATCACCTAAATGATTATCTTTAATTGTTTTATATCCATTTTTTCTTAAAATTTCGGAAATTGAATTTCCAATCACAGTGGAACGAAGGTGTCCCATTGACATTGGCTTAGCAATATTTGGAGAAGACATATCAATGGTCACGGTCTGATCCTTGCCATCGTAATTATCACCATAGTGCTCTTTATCCGTCAAAACCTCTGACATGACTTGCTTACTAACTTTTCCTTTATCCAAGAAGAAGTTAACGTAAGGACCAACGGCAACGACTTTATCAAACTGACTTCCATCAACATTATTGACGATATCCTTTGCGATCTGTTGAGGAGCTTTATGTAACTCCTTAGCTAGAATGAAAGTTGGAAATGCTAAGTCCCCGTTATCTGAAGTTTTCGGTTTCTCAATTTTTCCGTAAATATCACTCGTTGAAATTTGGTTGTTAGTTGCATCAGCAACTACGTCTGCAACTTGTTGTCTGTAATCCATAATATCCTCCTCATAAATAAAAAGCCTCTTACATTAATTAAATCAATGCAAGAGACGAGATCACCCGCGGTACCACTCTATTTGGAAATACCCACTCATTATTAAATTTGTATACCTAGAAAGGACGCCTTCCCAATCACAATTTATCTAACTCACATCAACTTAGATTTGCTTTGAAATTATAATTAGTACTACACTCTCATCGTTGGTAGCTTCCCAAAGCGGGTGACGGGAATCGAACCCGCGACGTAAGCTTGGGAAGCTTAAATTTTACCACTAAACTACACCCGCAATACGTGTATAATTATATCATGAATTATACCCCTTGTCATCAAGACTTCTACAGAGCCGTATGATAAAATTTGATTGGAGGCTAAACATCATGTTAATCTACATAATTACTTTACTATGGATTCTTTTATTAATCTCACTAACAATCGGAATCACGCGGAAACAAGACAAAAAGATTATTAAGGGTGTCGTCTATACGCGCGCGTTTTACATTCTTTTGTTGATTAGTGAAGTGGTTTTTACCCTGAATCACTTTAGCGATCATCGCTATTTGGTCTCTTTAAGTTTTATAATGACAATCGTCGCGATTTCTTTCATTGATATTTGTTACCAGAGAAAAATCCAAGGTAATTTAAAACCCTACGTAATTTTATTGACACTGATTTCGATTTTAATCTCAATTGGGCTTTTGTTTTTCATTCAATAATTACTACTAAAAAATCATCCAATCACTTGGATGATTTATTTTTTTGCATTTTTTCAGCTAACCGAATTGATTCATCAACTAGCTCCGCTTGCGCATCAATCACAGGGTAGTCATGATTACCAGCTCGCTCTTCTGCTACCGAAATCTCAGTACAACCTAAAATCACTACATCGCTATCCAATTCATTAACCATTTGATTTAAAATATGATGGTATAATTTTGGATCGACATAATCGTGCTCCTTAACACCTTTATAAATTAAATCCATCGTCTCGTCCGCAATTTCAGCGGTAGGGTGCACAACTTCATATCCAGCTTTAGTAATTTCTTTATCATATACCTTGTCCTTTAGAGTTCCCTTAGTGGCAATTAGTCCCACTCTTTTAGCGTGTGGAAACTTCTTGGCAATTGCGGCTACCGCTAACCTAGGCATATGCAAAATTGGAACATCCGTCATACTCTGTAACTGATCATAAAAATAATGGGCAGTATTACATGGTAACGCAAAAAATTCTGGTCCCAGTTTGCTCTGTTGTTTAATATCTTCTTCAAGTGGAACTAGTGGGCTCGGATTATTTTTTGGGTCAGTAATATAATCCGTCCGGTCCGGAACCGTCGCATGATTAACTAATATATAATTTAAATAATCTTGATCACAGTGAGCTGGGGTCCGTTGATTTAGTAAATGAACATAACTCTCAGTCGCTTGGGTCCCCATCCCACCAATAATTGTGAAAAACTTTTTCATTATCTTATTCCTTATTCATATGAAAATATTTTTTGAAGTTTTTTGCGTAATTATGGTCCATCCATTTCATAAGTAGCCAACGCATGAAGTTTTCATCTTTTTTATACCAAAAAGTCGTTCCCCACTGACCTTTTTTGATCAGCTCTTCTGCCTTCTTTTTATCTTCATTATCTTTGGCATACTTACGAAAAACACGATTGGGCACCCCTAACCATAAATAATATTTCTTAGGATCTTGATTGGCATACACTGTCTTTTGGTCCGCTAGGTCATCTTGAACGTAATCACGAACCACCCATTGAGCAAGGTTATATCCATTTAGGGTGACAAAGAAACTGCTGCGTCCCTGTCTCAAATTGATTTCAAACAACTTGTACGTATCGTCTCTAACATCATACTTCATGTCAAAATTAGCATACCCAATAAATTCAATCGACTCTAAAAACTGTTGAATCTGATCATAAATCCGTTGATCAAAGTCAGGAATAATCGTGACGTAGTTACCAATTGCAGACGGTGCCGGATCTTCCAAAAGTGGATGGCCTAAACACATCATCTTAACATGATGATTCTTGTCAACATAAGCATTTAAGACCCGCATGTTGCTGTCATCACCTGGGATGAAATCTTGGACGATCAAGTCGGAAGTATAACCATTATTATAAATTTTTGAAACAATGTCACGATACTCGGCATCACTTTTAATGGTAAAAGCTTTCTTTCTTCCCTCAAAACGGATATCCAACCATTCCACGCTATTGGTTGGTTTAAGTGCAATTGGATAATCAAATGGTTGATCAAAGTCATTATCTTCAAAATTGCTTTTGGAAATAATCTTGGTGCCGGGATATGGCATTCCATATTTATCACACATTTTATAAAAATTTTCTTTACTATTAAGTTGTTTTATTAACGAATAATCAACGTATGGACAGACAAAGACATCTTCTAAATCTTTCTTATGTTTAGAAATTAATTCAGCATAACCATCCCCACACCCAATTAAAATGACCGGTTCTTTGTGGTTGGCATACTTCTTTTTTAACTTTTTCATCTCTTTAAACCATACGGGATCCTCACTAAAGCCGGGAATAAACGTCAGATCCACAATTTTGGTAAATCTTGTGGGGGCTAATCGTTCCTGGGCATAAGCCTTGACACGCTTACCATACAACTCGTAGAAAGAACGCGCCATCCCGTACACATTAAAATCACTTCCAAGTAAGATTGGAGTGAAGTCTGGAACTTTCTCATTTGTCATTACTATTTAAATCCTCCAAGTAATCTTCCACGATAACCGAATCGGTTGGATAAGGTGTATCAACACCATTAATCTTTTGATAAGGATCGCGTCCTTTACCCGCTACTACAATGATATCTCCACGTTTGCCAAAATTAATGGCCTTTTTAATGGCTTTTTCACGGTCCATTTCGAAATGAACGTCAACCTTATCATGATCGATATGACTATCAATTTCCTTTGCAATCTTCATGGGATCCTCATAAGCGGGGTCGTCAGTAGTTAAAAACGCTACATCGGCATTCTGAGTCAACGCTTTGCCAAATCCCTCTCGACGGTCGATTCCCTTATTGCCTGGGCTACCAACCACTACAATAACTTTTCCACTGGGGTCTTGTCGTTTTAAAAATCCTAGTAATGCATTCATACTAGCATAATTATGGGCATAATCCACATGAACGTTCCCATGGTTTTTAGACTTAAAGATTTCCATTCTTCCAGGAATTTTTGCTCCTGCCAAACCATCTAACATATCACCACGTTTAAAGCCAGCAAGTCCAGCCGATATGATCGAAGCGGTTGCATTTGATTCATTGTAATCACCTGGAATACCAATGCGATAATTTCCGTCTAAGCCTAACTTTTTAGCTTTATCAGAAATGGAACTTAATTGAATATCGTTATCAGTCAAGCTATCTGAAACTGGCTCGTACGTGAAATCAAGGTCGATTTCAAGTTGTGGAGTCGTCCCCTTTTTACCAAACAAATAAATATTTTGGGGATCAGTTGTGGTTTTGGCAGCATAATAAATATCAATCAGGTGGTCTGAATCGGCATTCAAAATGCACTTATTTGAATTAACCAAGAGTTGTTCTTTACAGTGCAAATAGTTTGCAAAAGTCGGATGCTCGTTTTCCCCAATGTGATCGGGAGAAATATTTAAAAAATTACCTACGTTATACTTTAATCCAAAAACCCGATTTTTTAAGTATGCCTGAGACGAAACTTCCATAATGAGATATTTCATCCCATTATCGACAGCGGCTCTCATATTCTTAAAAATATCTAGTGATTCTGGAGTAGTTAGATGTGACTTAAATGTTTGATTTGGTTCATTACCAACCACGGTATTGATAGTTGAAAATAAGGCGGTTTTATTCCCACTCGCCCTCCTAATTGCATCCCGAGTGAAATATGAAGAAGTCGTTTTCCCCTTAGTACCCGTAAAGGCAATGATGAACAAATCGTCTTGTGGATAATTGAAAAATGCAGCAGAGATCAAGGACATTGCTTTTTGAATATTAGTAACCAAAATCTCATTCATTCCGTCACTTTCAGATAAATGATCTTCACACACGATTCCAGTTGCTCCAGCCTTTTTTGCTAACGTAACAAATTCAGGTTTAAAGTTTCCCTTCCCAAAGAATAAGGTTTTCGGTTTTATGTCTCGTGAATCATAACTAACGTAGTTAAAATCATTATCATTAGTCTGATTAACTGATTTTAATAAGTCATGTTCACGAAGAATATTTTTAATTTCTTGAATACTTAGTGACAAAAAATTCAGCTCCATTCCGCTAATTTTTGTAATGGAAATCCAAATAAATCATTCGGACTTTAATTTTGTTTTTAATTTACTCCTAGACAATTCTACCAAAAGAAAGAGATAATGACTAACTCAAAACCAATAATGAAAACATAAATTAATATAATAAAAAACATTCTGCGTAAACTAAATTAATTCCAGTTCACACAGAATGTCTTTTTACTACTTAACATCTTTTAACTTTTGCTCACTAACATTATCCAATCGGTCACCAACTGCATTCACCATCTTCAAACATTTTTCAATATCATCCTGGCTCATATCCAAAACAGAAAAACATTGATTAACGTGTTCATATACTTTATCACGACGTTCCTTAGCGTATTCTGTAGTGTCAACGATGACAACTCGTTCATCTTTATGACTACGTGTTCTTGTCACCCATCCCTGCTTTTCAAGCCGTTTCAACAACGGGGTTAAAGTCCCACTATCTAAGTCTAAGTAGGATCCAAGCTCACGAACGGTCATTGGGGCATGTTCCCATAACACCAACATGGTAATGTATTGTGGATAAGTTAAATTAAATGGAGATAAAACGATTTGGTAGTACCGACTAAACTTTTTACTTGTATTATAGATTCCAAAGCACAATTGGCTTTCAATCTTACGTGGTTCAACCATTATAATCTCTTCTTTCTAAAAACTCTTGTACTATCTTATATTTTACACAATTAAATAATAAATACAAGGATACCACAAAATTGAGTGTTTATTTTACGACATTTTTATTGTATGATTGAAGGGTAGTAATTGCCAGAGTGGCGGAATTGGCAGACGCGCAGCGTTCAGGTCGCTGTTCAGTTTACTGAGTATGAGTTCGAATCTCATCTCTGGCATTCGTTACTAACAAGACGTTATCAAGCTTATTGATATCGTCTTTTTTCATTAATAGTAATTAAATTATGTAAACAAAAAGAGTGGACAATTGTCCACTCTCTCACTACTTTTTATCTAATATAATCGCCTAGATCGTAAATTAATTGGTTCTTAGCTTGGTAATAATAATTGCGTAATGGATGAAGATGGTTATTTTTAACTATCCATGGCTTATCAAAATTAGTGTAATGAATAATCACAGGATGCTTAAGTGCGTCTGCCTCAGCTGCTCGACGTTCTGGGATAGGATTTAATCCACTCTCACCCTTAACTAAATGACTTTGCAAATTATACTTAGGGTCAAGTTTCTTCCAGTGTCCATTAAAAATGGCGTTTAGAGCATCTTGGTCTTGATACTTCAGCATATCAGGTTTATCAATTGCTAACTTTCTAACCTTTTCAGAAGTATCATTATCATTCCAAGCTTTCGTATCAATCAGCAATAGACCAGCGTTAAAATATTGACCCGGCGCATCACTAATATGCATCCTTTTTAACCGATCAACGTAGCCAGAGTCCTCAACGGCACCGACAATATTGCCATCAAGATCGGTATTAAAAAGATTTGAAATATCACCCACACATACCATGTCAGCATCCAAATAAAGGATCTTAGGTTCATGAACTTCTTCAGGAATCTCAATTCGATAGTAAGTGTTTTCCTTAATTGCACTATCCGGAGATTTTACATTAGCATCCTTATATGCAGCGGTGTTGGGCTGCAAAAAGTTAATTGCCTTACAGTTGTCGTAGACTTTTTCCAGGGCCTTTAACAAATCAGCACTGTTGGAACTCAAACGATCATTAACAACGTAAAACGTGAAGCTTGAATTCTTATTATGGTTCAATATTGACGAATAGTTGACTGCCAGCGGTATCGCCATATTGTTATCAGTAGTAGATGCAATTGTAATCATACACATTATCCCCTTCAAAAATATTTGAAACTATTTGGCCACTTGTAAAAATAAGTATCACTAATTTTCGTAGCGATATTTATAAAAGTGGACCACTTTATGACCTATCTATTTCGAACAACAACAACGTTTACCGTCGCATTTTTACTTCCAATGGTAATGGTAGCGTTATTATTCTCAAATCGATATCCAGTTGGAGCAATTAAAGTTTGCTTTTCACCTGGGATACCAGTAACTGAAGTTGCATTCACGTACTGCCCCTTTTTATTTACAAAATTAACTTGTTCAGTTATGGAAATCGAAGGGACATTGTAATTGGTTGCCCAAATCCAATTACCGGGATGTGATTGTCCATCTGCAAGACTTAAATTATTCTGCAATTGATTGTTATTATCAATGTTCATCCAATTGGGTGATTTAACAGTGTAATCTTTTCCGTCAAATACAAACTGGGTACCTACTACCGGTTCTGGAATAATTGGACCTGCACCAGGTGCATCAGGAGCCTTTAAGATTGTCTTATCACCTAACTTAATTTGGTGAAGATTATTATCACCCTTCATGAAAGCGGACAATCCATTATATTTACCCTTAGAAGCTGCCTGAGTATCGAAGCTAGTTAAATCTAGGCTTTGTAACTGATGGTCATCCTGAAACATATTACTCAAACTACGATTATTAGGATTAATTTTAAAACTCGTTAAACCGGCAATGTTTTTAACAGCATAGTCATAAACAAACATTGAACTCATATCAATAACTTTAGAAGTGTCAAAATGACTGACGTCGATGTCTTTAAGAAGAATATCGGCACCAAACATCAGTCTCATACGATTAACATTTGAGGTGTCAAAGTGAGTGACATCAACACTTTTTAGTGCTGTATCACCATTAAACATATAATCCATACCAGATACTTTTGATGTATCCAATTTATCGAGACCATTAATAGTTTGCAGGTTTTTTAAACCCTGATTGCCCTGGTGGAGTGGATCATCATCTGCCGATTGAGAAAAAAGATAATCAGAATTTGATGGGGCATACATCTTATCTTGGATATTAATAACTTGCGCGTCATTTAAAGCCTGACGTAAATCTCCAAGTTGTGAATATGCATAGGTTCCCAAGGTTTTATCTTTACCGCTCAACGTTAAAGTCCGATTGATCTCATTATAGTTCCAGTTGACCTGTCCCCACGTACCACTATCATATCTTAATTTAGAAATCCTAGGTCTAGCTTGTGAGGTCATTTCCTTAGTATCCGTTGCTGCTGCATATGTATTTTTAGTGTGATTTGCTGAACTATTCATCTGCAAGCCAAAGAATAAACCAACGGTCACACCTGCGATTAATGCTCCCTTAATTACCTTTTTCATTAGATCATCTCACTCTCTTATATTTCCTTACACTTCTAAAGTAGGCCATAAATGCCGTCATGTCAACATTTATGCTTTATCATGTGAAAAAAATACCATAATAATTACATTAATTATGTAAAAAGAGAATAATAATGTGCGTTATTATTCCCTCTTTTAGTTTCTATAAATCTATATCATTGGATTTATATAGTTATAATCTATCCATAAAAACATTGATTAAACTATCACCATGCCAATAAAAATCATTGGAGTCTATGTAAGAACCAGAAGTATTAGCTTCTGGCTCTACAATAACTAGTCGTTTAGACGAATAGTAGCGTGATAAGAACTACCATCTGTGGCCTTGCCAAAATAATCGTCTGTAATCGAGCGAAAAACCATTTTCCCGTTCGGTAAGTTCAAATATTCGGCATCATATGGAAAAACAACGGAGTAATTGTTTTTATTTCCAATACTGTAATAGTAAATAGTTCTACCACTAAGCCGAACGCTTCGATCTGTACTTGGAACTACTAGTTTAAACTCCTTCATTATGACTCACCTCCTTTCCCATCAAAAAAGGTCATACTACGAAGTAGCATGACCTAAATGGTATTTCAGAGTATTCATCATATTGAAATACGAATAAATTCGCATAGTTGTTTTAATTTCAAATCTTATAACAAGACATAGGCTATCATTAAATGATTTTTCACGTACTCAATAACACTTATCTTCCACCAACTTATCATTTATGACAGTATTAATTACGGTGTTAAAAGCTTCTCACACTTTCTAACACCACGTGAACACTATTTCCTACATTAGCATTCACAAAATTATCTAGTTATTTTTAATCTCAACATTCAATATTTCATTATGAATCTCTTACTGCTTACTTCACAATTTAGATTATAAACTTTATTAAAAACAACGACAATAGAGTCTTAAATTTCACAAAACATAATTATAATACCTTGACATCAGTATTTACCCTAATTATTAATTCACTTTTGTCTCATAATATAATAATTATTATTATATAATATAACCAATCAGTCGCTTTATTGACAAAAATTTACTGCATAATTTTAGCGATTAAAACATAATTTGATATAATTAACCAATGGAGGAAATAATATGAAAACAAAAGCTTATGAAACTTATAATTTAGTTGAATACGATAAAAATCTTCCTTATGAAGTTGGCGATTTAGTCGAAGTTACATTTGTTAACCCAACTGGCTTAGGTGATAACCAAGACGATTGGTTAAAAGTCGTGAGACATGACGTTGGTGAATCAACCAGTATTCATGATGAATTCAGGTTTAATTCAAAATGCATCAAAGCAGTAAAGAAGTCAAACTAAAAAAAGGTCCTCACAAAAGTGAGGACCTTTTTTTAAGCATTATCATGTGCAATTTTAGCGGCAGTAGCGCCAGCAATAGCTCCAACAATATCATCAATAAAAGTATTGACAATTTGACCGTTTGTATCGAGTTCTTTTACAATTCCATTTTTATTAGTGTCAATTTCACCATAATTAGTAACCCCAATCGTCCCATAGATTGAAGCAATTCCAAGTGCCAACGTTTCATCAACGCCAAACACCCCTAAATCATGAGAGACAATGCTTTCAAGTGGCTCTTCTAACTCGCCATCTTGTGCTAAACGATCCAGTTCAAGCCCTACCATTGCGTTATTCAATACTTCCCTTTTATGCAAAATATCATTAACAATCCCACAAACATAGTCTAAATCAGGAACATTTGAATATTTTTTCTGTAAATCAATTGCAATCTGTGCAATATCTTTAATCGTTACTCCATGTTCATTCAGTCGCTTAAGCACAAAATTATACGCCTGAGTGTCAGGATATTTATAGTCTCCTCGATCTACCATTAGTTAATCTTCCTCCATATCTTTCATCAGGGTCATATCATATTCGTTTGGATAATTATCTTGAGTAATCATCATTGTCATTACACTTTTATCCTTAAGATGACCCTTTATAATTGCATCAACGTACATCTCTTTATGAAAATCTCTTTGAAATTCGGCAAAACTCGATAAAAATCTAAAGTTCAAAACCACGTCACTACTATTTCTAGAACTTAAAACGCCAATAACCTTTATTATTTTACTCTTCTTCATCTCGTTAACTATCGGAATAACGACATTCTTATAAAATATTTCAACTTCACGTAATTTTTGAGTTAAATTATGAATTCGTTGATTAATTACGTTACACTTCTGAAAGTCAGTATTATTCAACTCTTTCATCCCATTCAACAAATAATCCTTATCATTATTGAGTAGGGCATTTTTTAAATCCGCTGACTTTTGATCGTCATCCCCATCGTTTAAAACACTAGCTAATTCATCAATTGTGTTCACGTCATAATCATTTTTGAGTTGATCAAGATTCATGATCCAGTGTAAATACTGCTTTTTAAGCTGCTCCAACTCTTCATCAGCCACCATTAATTGATTCTTTAATTGATTAAAATAATTAAATTCAACTACGTCCATTTTTCACTCCACCACTATAAGACTGCCATTAGCATAAATCCGGTTGCAATTAGGTTATTTAAAAAGTGGACCCCAATCGAAACTTCAATTTTCCCCGTTTTCTTGTATACATACGCTAAAATCATTCCCAAAATAGCATAAATCATGAAACTAATCACGTTAGAACTCATATGACCACAAGAAAAAAGTAACCCACTAAAAACAATTGGCAGCCAAAACGCATTTTGATTAAAAAAGGCATTAATAAAAAATCCTCTAAACACCAATTCCTCTAACACTGGGGATAAAAAAATCGCCGAAAAGCTCATCAAGACCAACACCGTCATGTTACTTTGAAAAAGACTTAAAATGGCATTATTATTCTTTGTTCCCAGTTGGTTAAAAATCAATTTATTTAAAACTTGAAGCACAATCTCAATAACAAAAAAGCTAAAGATTGACAATAAAATAATCTTTAAATCGTGACCAGTAAGCCGATGACTTCGTTGCCTGTACACACTTCGATAAGCCCATAGCGCTAAACTAATTACGACAAGAAAAATAACAATGTAAGAGGATCCATAAAGAAAAGCCTTGAATCCATGATAATCGTGAATTCCAATCATTTGAACTGGTACTTGAACCGCAAAAATCAAAAAAATTAGTCCAATAAATACAACGGCTCTTTTCAAAAATTTAATTAAACTCATTTCCCACTTCATTAATCCAATTCATCTCCAAATTTTTCCACTAACATAGAATACCATAATAATAAGGTCTGAAACAAAGAAGGAAAATTAGTGTTCAAATCTATCGTTAACCTAACTGATTCGAAATGATATACTAAAAGACGTTATTAAACTAAAAGAGGAGCTAAGCATGGTGATTATTACAGCTGGAATGATTGGTGTCGGTAAAACAACCTTAACGGGAAAAATTGCCGCACATTATGGAACAGAGCCCTTCTACGAGCCAGTGGGAGACAATCCTGTTTTGCCACTTTATTATAAAGATCCAAAACAGTATGGCTTCTTACTCCAAATATACTTTTTAAATAAACGCTTTTCGATGATTAAAAAGGCGTTAAAACAAGACAACAACGTGTTGGATCGATCTATTTACGAAGACGCGCTTTTCACCAGAGAAAATAATGCTGAGGGAAATATTTCTGACGTTGAATTGGAAGTTTATTTAAAACTACTTGACAATATGATGGATGAACTTAAAGAGCTTCCAAAAACAAGTCCCGACCTTTTAGTCTATGCCTACAGCGATTTCGACACCATCTTATACCGAATCCAAAAGCGTGGTCGTGATTATGAACAATGGGACAACGATCCAGGACTGGAAGAATATTATTACAAAATGTGGAAAGCTTACCAAAAATGGTATGACGAATACAACGTCAGTCCTAAGATGAAAATTAATCTTCAAAAGTACGATCTAGAAGATCCCCAAAACGTTTCTAAGGTATTGGCAAAAATTGATAAAAAATTAAAAACGATCCGATAAAAAAACTTTGAACACGATGTTCAAAGTTTTTTTATCTCTACTTAGACAATTCATAAATTGACTGACCGTAAATCGACATTGCCAAAATCAAATCATTAACAGGTGTGTATTCGTTAGCTTGGTGCATCGTGTCCTCTGTTCCTGGGAAAAGTGCTCCAAAGGCAACCCCACGTTTCATCATTCGCGCATACGTACCACCACCAACAACTTCTGGTTGAGCGTCATCCTGATCAGTTTGATCGCGATAAACACCCATTAAGGTTTTTACAATGGGATCGTCTGCATCAACAAAGTGGGGCACCATTTGCGAAATTTGTTTGGTTGACCCGTTAAACCGATCAGCGGCATCTTGAACTTTAGCTAAAATTTTATCAGTCGTAATCCCCTTGGGATACCTAAAGTTAGTGTTGACCATCCCACCATTTTCATGATCAAAATTCATTAGACCGACGTTCATGGTTAGTTCTCCCATCACATCATCAGTAAAATTAAGCCCCAATTTATGAGCACGAGAATCATCATGCAGTTTTTCGTCGATGAAGTTCAGGATATTAGCACCACTAGTATCAAAACTATAATCAACCAAAAAGTCAGCTAAATAGGTTCCAGCATTGATACCGTTCTTAGGTTCCATTCCATGGGCTGCTTTCCCGACTACACTGATTTTAATATTGTTCCCTTCGATTTCATAGCTTCCAGTTACGGGAACCCTATCTAAATATTTTTCAAATTCATCGGCCATTTTGGAGACATCCGCAGCAACAACGTCAGCTTCTGCATCACGTGGTACCATATTTTCACGCAATCCGGCATTAAAATGCATCAGGGTGTTCTCACCATCACTTTTATTGGAAGCAAAATGCGTTTCAAGCGTCACATTACCCTTTTCCCCATTGATCAAGGGAAATTCGGCGTCTGGCGAAAATCCAAATGAAGGATCTGGTTCAACCTCAAAATAGCGTTTCATTCCAGTCCAGTCACACTCTTCGTCCGTTCCAATTATCAAGCGAATTTTGACCTTCGGCTGAATCCCTGCATCTTTAAGCATTCTTAATCCATAATAGGCGGCAAGTCCTGGTCCTTTGTCATCAGAAACTCCTCGACCAATTGCATTGTCACCCTCAAGCTTTAGTTCGAATGGATTGGAATCCCAACCTGCGCCACCGGGCATCTCATCAGCATGTGACAAAATTGCCATGGTTTCATCGCCTGAACCATACTCAATGTATCCCACTACGTTATCAATGTTTTTGGTGGTAAACCCATCACGATCACCAAAAGAGAGAAACTGTTGTAATGCATGAGCTGGACCTGGGCCCAATGGGTATTCGTCCGTTGCGTGCTCCAAGTCCCTCGAACTATCAATTGAAATCAATTTTTTTAAGTCATTTAAGTAATCATCTTTGTAATTTTGTGCTTTATCTTTCCAGTCAATTGCCATGTTATACCCTCCTACTTAGTTATTCCTTATTCTAACATAATCAAGAAAGTAACAACTCATTTGGACAACATTCAACCAACGCATGATATAATGCAACCGAGGTGAACAAAATGAAGAAAATTGATAAATCAATTCTAACTAAAACCATCCGCATTCGACCCAAAAATAGTTTTAAAGGAACTTACGGTAAAATCGCTTTAGTTGGTGGAAACGAAAACTTTGGTGGTGCAATCATAATGAGTTCGCTTGGAGCAGTTTACTCTGGCGTTGGACTCACAACTACTATCACGGATCCAACGAATCAAAGTGCGCTCCACTCTTGGCTACCCGAAGCAATGTTTGCAGACTATAACGACACTGATCAAATGGTTCAACTCATTAAAGCTATGAAAGTTATTACCATTGGCTCTGGGCTTGGGACCGATGATCATAGTTGTGAAATTATGGAAACCGTATTTGATAATGTCACCCCCGATCAAATCCTCTTAATTGATGGTTCGTCCATCACGATGATCGCTGAACGTGGGTTAAAATTACCACAAGCCAAATTAATTTTTACCCCGCATCAAATGGAGTGGCAACGTTTATCCGGAATTAAAATGGCCGATCAAACTGAGACACGTAACCGAGAAGCCCGCGACAAAATTGGTGGGATTGTCGTTCTTAAATCTGATCGTACTCAGGTTTATACCCCAGATGAAGTATACCAAAACACGACTGGGACGCCTGCTCAAGCAACTGGGGGAATGGGGGACACTCTTGCTGGAATTATCGGTGGATTTGTTGCCCAATTTGACGACGAAGTTGATGCTGTTTTAGCAGCCGTTTATTCCCACAGTGCAATTGCCGATGAACTAGCAGCCACTCAATATGTAGTTCTCCCTCATCAAATCTCACAACGGCTTCCATGCTTCATGCATGAACACGAAGCATGAATTTAACTGATAAAAAAGAAGATCCTGACTGGATCTTCTTTTTTTATCGAATGTGTAAAAACTTCCTTACACTTTGCATCTTATTTCCTAAGACCTTATCAGCTACCCGACTTTTAAGTACCAAGAATAGGTACACAAATCCACCAGCTAACGTAGCCAAAATCGAAACAAACAAACTGATTAGTGAACTATTATAATTAACTACCATCCCAAACAAGAAGTTAGCTCCATAAACTACAATTAAGGCCACAAAGTATGTGATCAAAGCAAACGCTAAAATTTTAACAGAATTAGATTTAATACTACTCATTTCCAATCCAAACTCATGTCTTAAGGAATGCACAATCAGATAGTTAGCAACTGTAAATCCAACTGCGGTTGCCATTAAGGCTCCAAAAGCTCCAAAGAAGTAAACTAAAGGAACTTGCGCCACTAACTTAATTACAATTCCAACCACAAAGTATTTAACTGCTCGTCTATTTTCAGAAATTCCTTGCATTAATGCGGTAACCACCGTAAACAAGCCTAGACTAATTGAAATGATAGCAGAAAACGTTAAAATGTCCGCTCCTAAATCCATATTGGCAGTTCCATAAAAGGTTCGATTGATCGGACCAGCAATAGCTGCCATCCCTAAAGCTGCAGGAAGCATGACGAATTCAAATAAAATTAACGCATTACTAAGTTGCTTACTAATTGAATGAATATCACCTTTGGTTCGGGCTTCAGAAAGCAACGGAACTACGGTAATTGCCAAGGCGGAAGCTAACGAAACCACAATCATAATCAATTTATTCGCATTAGCCGCAAAAATAGCATAAATATACTGTAAATTAGTATTAGTATAATTAGTTGCCCAACGCATAATACTAAAAAAGGAATATTGGTCAATTAATTGAAAAATGGTAATGCCAGAACCAAGAATAATAAACGGAACCGCTTGACTAATAATTTCTTTATAAAGATCGTTAGTCTTAACGTTAATAGCGTTATCACTTGAAGCAATAAGCCCCTGAAAATGATCACGTCGTCGCCAGTAATACCATCCTAGTGCTAAAAAGCCAAAAATAGCACCGATGAAGGCGGCAAAAGTTGACTGGGTAACGGCGGTTACCCAACTTCCGTGGATCACGATCATAATGAAGAAGGCTGAAGCCAACATGTAAATGACACGCGCGAGTTGCTCAACAAATTGTGACATTGCTGACGGAGCCATCTGTTGGAAGCCTTGAAAATATCCACGAGTTAAACTCATCGCAGGAATAATTAGGACGGCCCATGCTAACGAACGAATCACCGGAACCGCATTTTTACCCCCACTACCAGCTAAGATTGGAGCAAAAAAATAGATTAAAAGTGCACAAACGACTCCGGTAATAACCGAAAGGGTAATTCCCTTCTTATAAAGTCGCGCACTTACCCCATACTCATTTAACGCATTATAATGGGCCACTTCTTTTGCAACCGCCGACGGAATCCCCGCAATGGCAATTGTCAAAAACTCACTATAAATGTTGTAACCCATGGTATACAACGTGTTGGCAAGCGGAAACAATGACGCTCCAAAAATCAATCGCCAAGGAATGATGTAAATGGCACCAAGAATTCGTGAGAGGATGCTTCCAATGGTCATCCAGGCTGATCCTTTAACCATCTTACCTTGTGATCTTTCACTATCTTCAATTTCTTCTTTTTCTAATTCATCTTGTTCGAAATCGTTGTTCACAAATTTCCCCTACTTTCACGTTACAAATATAAATTTTAACCATTTCGAAAAATAATTTCAAATTTATTCAAGCTTAATTTGCAACAATATTAACAATTTTCTTTGGAACGACGATTACCTTTCTAACAGTCTTTCCATCAAGGAATGATTTAACATTTTCATCATTTAAAGCAACTTTTTCAGACTCGTCCTTCCCAGCATCCACGCCAACTTTAATGTGACCTCTCACTTTTCCATTAACCTGAACCACCAGCTCAACTTGGTCTTCTTTTAATTTACTTTCGTCAGCTTCTGGCCATTTGGCAAGTTCAATGGAATGATCATGACCTAACTTTTGCCATAATTCTTCGGCAACATGTGGCGTAATTGGTGAAAGAAGTTTAATGAAGCCTTCCGCATACTTCTTAGGTAACTTTTCAGCTTTATAGGCTTCATTAATAAATACCATCATTTGAGAAATGGCAACGTTAAAACGCATATTTTCAAAGTCATCAGTCACCTTTTTAACGGTTTGGTTATAAACCTTATCAAGCTTTCCGTCATTGTCATCAACGATCACATCACTTACCGTGTCATCATCATTCATGTACAAGCGCCAAACTCGTTTAATCCAACGATTAGCACCAACAATTCCATCTGTATTCCACGGTTTAGATTCAGATAGTGGTCCCATAAACATCTCGTACAAGCGCAACGTATCAGCACCGTACTGTTTAACAATATCATCGGGATTAACTACATTTCCCTTAGACTTGGACATTTTTTCATGATTAGTACCAAGAATCATACCTTGGTTAACTAATTTTTGGAACGGTTCTTTTGTTGGAACCACCCCTAAATCATAGAGCACCTTATGCCAAAACCGCGCATACAACAAATGAAGAACAGCATGTTCAGCACCACCGACGTACAAATCAATTGGAAGCCAGTACTTCAATTTTTCTAGATCAGCAATCATTTTATCATTATGAGGATCAACGTATCTCAAGTAGTACCATGAACTGCCGGCCCACTGTGGCATCGTATTAGTCTCACGCTTACCATGACGACCGTTTTTATCTGTCACGTTCACCCAGTCAGTAAGATTGGCTAACGGACTCTCACCGGTTCCAGATGGTTGAATGTCAGCCGCTTTAGGAAGCCGTAATGGTAACTGGTCTTCTGGGACTAAGGAAGTTGTGCCATCATCCCAGTGAATTACTGGGATGGGTTCACCCCAGTAACGTTGACGACTAAAGATCCAATCACGTAATCGATAATTAACCTTTTTATGACCAGCATGATGATCTTTTAGCCATTCGACAATTTTATCGATAGCTTGTTTTTTATTCAACCCGTCTAGAAAACCGGAATTAATGTGAACCCCATCGCCTGTGTATGGTGCTTCATCAACATCTCCACCCTCAATCACTGGAATGATAGGCAGATCAAACTTCTTAGCAAAATCAAAATCTCGTTGATCATGAGCGGGGACGGCCATGACTGCACCGGTTCCGTAACTTGGCAGAACGTAATCACCAATCCAAATTGGAATTCTCTTTTGGTTCACAGGATTAATTGCATAAGCTCCAGTAAATACTCCCGATTTATCTTTGTTTAAATCAGTTCTTTCAAGATCTGATTTAGAGGCAATTTTAGCCCGGTAGTTTTCTACATTGGCCTTTTGTTCTGGTGTCATAATTTTATCTACAATCGGACTTTCTGGTGAAAGCACCAGGTAAGACACCCCATAAATAGTATCAGGACGAGTAGTAAAGACTTCGATCTTTTCATCTTCTTCATTTACATCAAATGAGATACTAGCCCCAACGGAACGGCCAATCCAATTTCGTTGCATTTGTTTAATGCTTTCAGGCCAGTCTAAATCGTCAAGATCATCTAACAAACGGTCAGCGTAGGCAGTGATTTTCAAAACCCACTGTTTCATAGGTTTTCTGTAAACGTCATAACCACCACGTTCAGTTTTTCCATTAACAACCTCTTCGTTTGAAACAACGGTTCCACCCATGAAATCGGGGGCCCAATTAACCTCAATCTCATCTTCATAGGCTAATCCCATTTTGTACAACTGTTCAAAAATCCATTGGGTCCATTTATAGTAACTAGGATCCGAAGTATTGACTTCACGATCCCAATCATAGGAAAACCCAAGCGATTTAATCTGACGTCTAAAATTGTCAATGTTTTTCTTCGTAAAATCACGTGGGTTGTGACCGGTCTTTAACGCATATTGTTCTGCCGGCAGCCCAAAGGCATCCCATCCAATTGGATGAAGGACATTTTTACCCTGCATTCGCTTAAAGCGCGCCATGATATCAGTGGCAGTGTAACCTTCTGGATGACCGACATGAAGCCCCTGACCTGATGGATAAGGAAACATGTCTAGCACGTAATATTTATCTTTCTCTTGTTTATCACTGGTTTTAAAAGTTTGGTGATCATCCCAATACTTTTGCCATTTCTTTTCAATTTTTGAATGATCGTAAGCCATCAAATTCACTCCTTATTAGTTCATTAAAAATCACCATAAAAAAAGCCTATAGAAAAACAATTCTATAGGACGAGGTTCCGCGGTACCACCTAAATTTCTCATAAGAGACCCTTGATTCCATAACGCGGAAAAACGTTTAACTTTTAATTCGGTTAAAACTTCGATGATAAGTTCAATCATTCTATTTCCAAGTTTGCATCACCCACTTGGTTTCTGAAAAATAAAACAATCTAATACTTCACCTACATGATATATTATATGATTAAATAAACTCTACCAAATTTTATCCAAAAAAACAAGTTAATCACAAACAACTGATATAATAATCAGTGAGGTGTTTCAAATGAAACTACAATCAGCATTAAATTTTAGCCATACTCTACTAAAACAAATTGTTAAACCAGGTGAAACCGTAATCGATGGAACGGCCGGACTAGGCCACGATACCCTTTATTTAGCTCAACTCGTTGGTAAAAACGGCCATGTTTTTAGCTTTGATATTCAACCGAATGCCGTTTTAGCTACCAAACAACGCTTAACGAAATATGGTGAGCAAAAACAATGTCAAGTTATTCTTGATGGGCATGAAAACGTTAAGAAATACGTTCAGAACAGTCCAATTGCGGCCGCAATTTTCAACTTAGGATACCTTCCCACTGGTGACAAAAGAATCATAACAAAACCCAAAACCACCATTAAAGCTATTAGTGATATTCTTGAATGTTTAACTCCCAACGGAATCATCATTTTAGTACTGTACTATGGTCACGCTGGCGGCAAAGAAGAAAAGGAGCAGGTTTTAAAATTTGCTAGTAGTCTCAATCAGCATAGGTACCACGTTTTAAAATATCAATTTATCAATCAAATCAATGATCCACCAATCCTAGTGGCAATTCAAAAACGAGCTAAGTAATGTTAGTTCGTTTTCTTTTGCGTGTTTTTATGGTCAAACCAGTTCACAACATACGATAAAATCACTAATAATAAAGCCAAAATAAAGATATGATGAATGGCACTGTAAAGAATCTCATGCAGTACGGGCAGAACTTTTTTGGATAAATTAACCGCCGTCTGGGGATTAATTAGTGTATTCATCATTTTTAAGTTAGTCCCTGGATGTTCACTAACTCCTTTTGCCATCGAGGTGTTCATCACAATTCCAAAAATAGAAATCATAATTGTTTGACCGAGAGTTCGGCTCAGAGTATTGAATGAAGAAGCTACTCCAACGTGTTCTGGTGAGACCTCGTTTTGAACCGTAACGGTGGAAGTAGTAATGGTAATTCCAAAGCCAGTTCCTAAAACGGCTGAAAGAACAAAGAAAACCCAAAATGGCGTAGTAATCGGAAGTAGGACCATACAAATTGCTCCTAGCAAAACAAATGCCAAACTAAAGTTCATAATTTGTTGTGGCCGGTACTTCAGAATCATTTTTCCCGAAATAAAAGAACCAACCAGCCATAGAACGGAACTTGGTGTGATCGCAAAACCAGCCATGGTGGCCTTTAATCCTAAAATACCCTGGGTCCAATCCGGCAAATAAACCTCATATCCAAAAATAAAACCACTAATCAGAGCTGCAATTAAATTCTGGGTGACAAATGTTCGACTTTTAAACATCTGGATTGGAATTAGTGGATCAGTCGCTTTTTTCTCCTGTCGATAAAATAAAATTCCACTAATAACTGCTACCACCAAACATCCAGTCACCATTATCCAATTGATCGGATCTTCACTTAAGACTTGAAACATGTACATAACCGAAAACAAAAGAACCGCAATCAAGACGACACCAGGTAAATCCATCTTACTTTCAATCTTGCGTTTTGGTTCGTGCAAAAATAATGCAATCAAAATAATCGTCAGTATCCCAATCGGAACATTAATGAAGAAAACCCAGTGCCAAGAAAGATTGTCAACCAAAAATCCACCTAGTAACGGTGCAACCACCGAGGCGATTCCCCACGCTGATCCATTTAAACCAACCACTTGAGCTCGTTTTTCAAAAGAATACATGTCAGCAATAATGGTAAAGGATACTGGCATAATTACTCCTGCACCGACTCCTTGAACTGCTCGCCATAAAATCAATGTTCCCATACTATTGGACATTCCTGACAACATGGAGCCAATAACAAAGACCACCAGACCAAATATAAAAACCGATTTACGACCTAATTGATCGGCTAACTTCCCATAAATTGGGGTGGCAATTGAATTTGTCAAAAGAAAAATTGAGAAAACCCAGTTCATCAACGACACCCCATGAAGATCACCGACAATCGTGGGCATTGCCGTCGAAACAATGGTTCCCTCAACTGCGCTCATAAATGTGGCAACAAATAATGCAATTGTCACAACTTTAACGTTTGTTTTACCCTTCATATTTCATCATCTTTCTATTTGATACAATAAAAAACGACCATTGAAGGTCGTCATTTAAATCCTATTTAAAATAATTTTGTAGCTCTTTTACCTTATCGGTATGCTCCCATGGAAGATCAACATCCGTTCTCCCAAAGTGACCATAAGCAGCCGTTTGTTTGTAAATTGGTCGCTTTAAATCAAGCATCTTAATAATTCCAGCTGGCCGCAAGTCGAATACTTTTCTAATGGCAGCGACTAACTTATCGTCTGAAACTTTTGAAGTTCCAAACGTATTAACTGAAATTGAAACTGGTTCAGCAACCCCAATGGCATATGCCAACTGAATTTCAATCTTTTTTGCAAGTCCAGCCGCAACAATGTTTTTAGCGATATACCGCGCTGCATAACTTGCGGAACGATCAACCTTAGTTGCATCTTTCCCAGAAAAAGCACCGCCACCATGATGAGCTGCCCCACCATATGTATCAACAATGATTTTTCTTCCAGTCAATCCGGCATCGCCAACGGGTCCACCAACCACAAATTTTCCGGTTGGATTGATTAAATACTTAGTGTTCTCATCAAGATACTTAGACGGGATCGTCGTTTTGATAACCTTCTCGATAACATCTTTTCGAATCTGTTCTTGAGTAACATCAGGATCATGCTGAGTACTTAAAACCACGGTATCAACACGCTTAGGATCATCATTTTGATCGTATTCAACCGTTACTTCCGCTTTGGCATCCGGTCTAAGATAAGGAATAGAATCATTTTTACGAAGCTTAGAGAGTTTCTGCATTAAATGATGACTCAATGAGATTGGGAGTGGCATTAACTCAGGGGTCTCACTGTCTGCATAACCAAACATAATTCCCTGGTCCCCAGCACCAATCTTATCAAGAGGATCGACGTCTCCACCACGAGTCTCAACCGACTCATCAACTCCCTGCGCAATATCTGGTGACTGTTCATCAAGTGAAACTAACACAGCAACACTGTCTGCATCAAATCCGTATTTAGGATCATTATAACCAATTTCACGAATTGTATCTCTAACAACTTTTTGAATGTTAACATAGGCACTAGTTGAGATTTCACCAAACACCAATACAAGCCCTGTAGTAACTGAGGTTTCACAGGCAACTCGTGCATCTGGATCTTTTTTTAAAATTGCATCCAGGATTGCATCACTAATTTGATCGGCAACTTTATCCGGATGACCTTCTGAAACTGATTCAGAAGTAAATAAACGCTTTTCTGACATTCTTATTCCCCCTATTGTTTGTGGTTACAAGGCAACTTCACTCTTCGTGAATCCTATCGGGAATCTGCTCATAACTTTATAATAATAACATATTCGCAAGTAATTAAAAAGCACACAAAACCTCCATTGAACAAATTTACATAATTGATTAACATGGATTTATTAATACAAAAAGGACAATATTATGAAAACTTTTATTGAAAAAAATCAAACGACCTTACATGCCCTAATTCTTACGGTATTCATCATCTTGAATACACTAATATGGCTCTTTGCTTCGCAAGTAGACTTACTATCAGTACAATGGAATACCAGACTGGTGGTGCTAATCCTATCAGAGTTTCTTTGGTCGGCTTCCCTTCTACTTTTCATCATTCGTTATGATCCGAGGATCAATTTATTTCTCAACGTCATCCCAGTGTTATTAGCGATTGTCTCCTTGTTTCCCATCTTATTAATCATCCTGTTTGTCATCCTTGGAATCACCAACATCATTGTAATGATGCCCAAATTTAAACTCGAAAATTACTATGGACTGGTTTGCTTTTCCTTTTTAAATTCAATTGCTCCGGTCATTTCTTTTTGTTATCTCGATAACCAATACCTAGAATCAAGTGTCCTCGTAAACGTTGGAATTCTATTTTGCTTATACTGTTTGTTCTTTGTTCCGTTCTTTAATCACCGACTTGAAACTAAATTAAACTTTATCTTCATTTTAATCTTTGCAGCGCTTCTGC
Source organism: Fructilactobacillus sp. X7R4C1 (assembly GCF_059901115.1). Classification (NCBI taxonomy): domain Bacteria; kingdom Bacillati; phylum Bacillota; class Bacilli; order Lactobacillales; family Lactobacillaceae; genus Fructilactobacillus; species Fructilactobacillus sp. X7R4C1. Next base: position 10,285 of record NZ_JBWXVD010000002.1, on the reverse strand, counting down.
TAGCAAATTTTTCCTTATTAAAATGTGCGATTTTAATTGCTTTAGTATTAATCTCATACGGAATTCAAATTTTCAGCGAAAAAGAAACCCCAGAAAATTGTTTACTTTCATTTATAATTATTGGATTAGCAGCTTTCATATAAAAATGAGGACTTCAAAATATGAAGTCCTCATTTTTATTTACTGTAAAGAAATTGCATCTAAAAATTCTTTGATTCTTGGAGATGGGTTATTAAAAAATTCGTCCTTTGATCCATCAAAAATCTTCTCCCCATTTTCGATGAATAACATTTTATCAGCAGATAATTTAGCAAACTCAATGTTGTGAGTAATCATAATCATTGATTGTCCCTGATCAGCTAGCTCTTCCAGCATTTCTAAAACTTGCGTCTCTAACTCTGGATCAAGCGCACTGGTAGGTTCATCTAATAAAATGTACTTAGGTTTGACCGCTAATGCCCGACAGATCGAGATTCGTTGCTGCATCCCACCAGATAATTCATCGGGATAGAAATTAGCATATTTTTCAAGCCCAACCCGTTTCAATAGTTTTTCTGCGTGGGCTACCGCATCTTTTTTCGCAATCTTATGAACGTGGATTGGTGCAGCCGTAATGTTATCAATCACCCGTAAATTAGGAAAAAGATTCCAATTTTGAAAGACCATGCTAGTCTGTGCTCGTAATTTCTTACTCTGTTTACTAGTAATCTTATTCGCGTAGTTTAAGGAAAAATTAGGAAAACTGATAACACCTGAATCGGGATGAACCAACAAATCCAGTGAACGTAGTAAGGTTGACTTTCCAGAACCAGAAGGACCAACAATTACGGTTGTTTTTCCCTCGGGAAATTCCGTACTAATTTTATCTAGAACGGTTTTCCCATCATACTTTTTTACAATGTCTTCAATCTTAATCATTAGCCTTCATCCCCCTTTAAGTATCTTGAAGAACGCTTTTCGAGATAGTGTTGAAGGATCGTTAAAATACTGCACAAAATAGCGTAAAGAGCGGCTACTTCTGTGTACATAAGTAGTGGCTGATAGTTGTGCGCCGCAATTTGTTGACTAACCTGAAACATCTCTGTGATGGTAATCGTACTTGCAAGAGAGGTATCCTTAACTAATCCAATAAATTCATTAGATAGTGGAGGAAGTACGATTCGTGCTGCTTGTGGTAAAACAATGTACCACAGGGTTTGAGTGGTGCTAAAACCCAGAGTATATGCAGCATCCCATTGATCTTGGGGAACAGACATCAGAGCTGACCGAATGGTTTCCGAGGCATAAGCACCAGTATTTAACGAAAACCCAATTATTGCTGCCGTAAAGGCCGGAATTTCAAAATTAAAACCGGGAATGAAATTTTGCAGATTCGGTAAACCAAAATAAATAATGAACAACTGAACCAACAATGGAGTGGAACGAAAAGCCCACACGTATACGTCTGCAATGGCTCTAAAAATGCCCCACATAACTCTAACAAATGCATTCCCATGTGGTTTTAAAAACTTTATCAGTGCGGTAACAATCGCAAGAATTAAACCAAAAAAGAATGAAATAATTGTTAGTGGAATGGTGTATTTAATCATTGCCTCTAAGAGACTCGGTAATGATGAAATGATAATGTCCCACATAATTCTTTAAGCTCCTAACTAATATTATTTATCGGTAATATTCTCTCCGAAGTACTTCATTGATAATCGTTTCAAGGTACCATCTTTTCGAAGTTCATTAATTGCTTTGTCCATCTGTTTATTTAACTTAGCAGACTTCTTGTTCATCATTGGAGCAATTTGACTTTGTGGAATAACATTAGTTGGAACTAGTTTAGCTTGAAGGTCAGTATTCTTATGACTTGCATACCAACTTTGCCATGCTGGTTGAGCATTTAAGGCACCAACAACACGACCTTGATCAATCATTTGCATTGAAGTATTAAAGTCTGGTGAAGTAACTGGTTTAGCATGCAGCTTTTCGGCGTTATTCCAGTTATCAGTCCCAGTACCTTCAGCGACCTTTTTACCCTTAAAGTCTTGAGCATTTTTAATTGGTGAATCTTTCTTAGTAATCATGATTGCCTTTGAATAAATGTATGGAGTGGCAAACCGATACTGCTTTTTTCTAGCTGGATTAATTGCCATATTGTTAAAAATAACATCGTAAGAATTAGAATTGAGTCCCTGAATTAATGAATCCCATCCAGTTAACTTGTATTGAACCTTCATCCCCATCTTTTTAGCAACATCATTAGCCAAATCAACTTCAAAGCCGGTTAACTTACCGTTCTTATCCTTGTAAGAATACGGAGCATAAGTTCCTTCCATACCAACCGTCAAAGTCCCAGGCTTTTTAGTCTCAGATTGTTTCCCACATGCGGTAACGGTAAGAGCCAACGCGGCCACTCCTGTTAGTAAAAGTAAAGGCCATCTTTTCTTCATAATTAAAATCCCCATTCATTAAAATATATTGTGCAAAATTAACTAACTCGCTATGTTTATTTTACTCTAAAAATTTAAACAGACAAGTAACTTTTTCATGATGCTACCTCCTAAATAATCACAAAAGAACACAAAAAAGAGGACTGGATCCACCAGTCCTCTCATAATTATAATAAATTAATATCATTTATAGAGAAACCTTTGAGTGCATACCAAAAGTGTTGTCAGATTTTGTCAAATCTTTTTTACAACAACATGGTTTACACATAATTAGTTTCTCCCTTCGTGTTCTTTAACATAAAATCATAATATTACTATTTCTTTACTGGGTCAATAGATTGATCTTCAAGATCTGGATCATCATGTTCATCTTTCGGTAAAAGTAAGTTTAAAATAATTCCAATAACGGTTGCTAAAGCCACTCCAGTAAACTGGAAACTTCCAATTTGAATATATGCATTACCAATTCCAATTACCAAGATAACCGACGCAATCATTAAATTGCGTTTCTTATCCATGTCCAATTTATTGTCAATCATCACTTTGACACCATTAGCAGCAATTGTCCCAAATAGGAGAAAACTAATTCCACCAATAACTGGGAGCGGCATTTGCATGATTAAAACATTTAACTTATTCACGAACGCAAAGATCATGGCAAAAATCGCTGCTCCGATTATGACCCAAACACTGTAAACTTTGGTAATTGCCATGACTCCAATATTTTCGCCATAACTAGTTACCGCGGGCCCACCAAGAATTCCAGCTGCAAGCGATGCGGCTCCATCCCCAGCAAGCGTGCGATTTAAACCTGGATTCTTAAAGAAATTCTTGTGGGTCATTTCGCCGAGTACCATCAAATGACCCATGTGTTCGGTCATCGTAACAAAAGCGATTGGAGCCATAATCAAGATGGCATTCCAGTCAAACTTGAAGCCTCGCTCGGTGCCAATGATATGAAACGGAGGCATTTTAAACCATGAAGCAGTGGCAATTGCGTGAATATCAACTAATCCACACGCCATCGAAATTAAATACCCGCAGACAATTGCCAATAAAATCGGAATTAATCCCAAGAATCCCTTTAATTTAACGTTGAAAAAAATTGCTAAAAACAGGGTGGCCATCGCGATGCTAAAGAAAACCAAACTATATTTTCCATGATCCATCATTGCATTTTGAGCAGCGCTCCCTGCAAGTGATAGTCCAATCACCATTACGATTGGTCCCACTACCACCGGTGGTAGAATCTTATCAATCCAATCGGATCCAATAAATGAAATAATCGTGGCAACCACCACATAAACTAAACCAACGGCAACTACTCCTTGTGAAACTCCTGAAATTCCGGTCGTTTTCATTAACGCCATCATGGGAGTCACAAAGGCAAAACTCGAACCCATATATGCCGGAATTTTCCCCTTAGTAATTAGAACATGGAGTAAGGTCCCAATTCCCGATGCAAAGAGCGCAATACTTGGGCTTAAACCTACCAACAATGGAACAATTACTGTACTACCAAACATTGAAAACATGTGTTGTAAGGAAAGTCCGACCCACTTTAACGGTGATGGACGATCATGAATTCCTAATACATAGTCCTTTTTCTGAGACATTTATACTGACTCCCCTTCTTTAATAAAAAAACTGCTGTCCAAGTGGACAACAGTCTTCGATTAAATAAAGTTTCACAGTATCACTTTAAAATTCGAAATCTTGCTGCCTCACTGGACACACTTAAAGATTTATTTAGTTAAAATGATATATTTTATATGATTGTTTGTCAATAAAATTTCCAACCGAAAAATTTTATAATTGGTAGATCCCTTTTATTTTATTTAGAAACTAATCACTCTCTAACCCGACGTTTAAAACGCACGCACCTTTCAAATCACCTTTTGCGACCCTTTTCAATGCTTCATCCGCCTTTGAAAGTGGAAACTCAGTAACGTCAGGTTCGATGTGTAGCCGATCAGCTAAGGTCAAAAACTCTTCGCCATCACTTCTCGTATTACTTTCAACGCTCGTTAAGTTCTTTTCGTGAAAAATATGATCTTCGTAACTCATCTGAGAAATATCAGTCATATGAATTCCGGCTAATGCTAAAGTCCCTCCAGAAGCTAAACTTTTCAACGCGTTAGGAACAGCCTCACCGACTGGTGCAAAAATAATCGATGAATCTAGAGGAACGGGCGACATATCATATGTGTTATTTACTGATTTTGCCCCAAGTGACAAGGCAAATTGTTTGGCATCTTCACCTCGTGTAAAGACGTGAACGTCAATTCCCTGATCAATCGCCAATTGCGCGGTGATGTGAGCAGACCCACCAAAGCCATAAATTCCAAGGGTACCACCAGCTGGAATGTTAGCACGTTCAAAAGCCCGATACCCAATGATTCCAGCACAAAGCAGTGGGGCTGCTTGAAGCGAATTAAACCGTTCTGGAATTCGATAAGCAAATCCCTCTGGAACGGTTGTATACTCCTCATAGCCACCATCATGATCCCATCCCGTATATTTAGAATATGGACATAGATTTTCTCTGCCAGAACGACAATACTTACATACACCACATGTTTTCCGTAACCATGGGATTCCGATTCGATCACCAATTTTAAATCGACGAGTATGAGGACCATTTTTAACTACTTTACCAATAATTTCATGTCCAGGAGTTAGATCTTTTTTATGGACAGGTAAATCACCCTCGGTAACGTGTAAATCCGTGTGACAAACTCCACACGTTAACACCTTAACCAAGACTTCACCATCACCAGGTGCTGGAACGTCTTTTCTAACATATTTTAAGGGAGATTTCCTTCCGTTAATCGGTCCAGGTTTAACAATTTCCCAAGCATTCATAGTTTTAGGGATCTCGGTATTAGCTTCTTCTACCATTATAATTGCCTCCTCAATGTAATCTTTACGTTCATCATATCACAAGAAAAATGAAAGTGAAGTACACTGACTAAAACCTAACCAAAATGAGTTTGAACTTCTTCTGGTTGTTTTTTAACCAAAACTTTCCCGTTTCTAATCGAGTATAAAAGCGTTCTTCTTTCGTTAATTTCATTATAAAAATTATCTGTATCAAAGATTAAGAAACTAGCGGGTTTCCCCTTCTCAATTCCATAATGATCACTAACATGTAAAGTTTTAGCAGCGTTGGTAGTAATCAACTTATATGAATCCATAATCTGATGATACCCCATCAATTGACTCGCTAAAATACCAACGTAAAGCGCATCCAGCATGTTACCGTTCCCCATTGGATACCACGGATCTTTTACATCGTCCTCTCCAAACGAGACGTTGATTCCATGCTTTAAAAGTTCCTTGACTCTCGTTAGACCACGTCGTTTAGGGTAAGTATCAAATCGACCACCCAAATGCATATTAACTAGTGGATTGGCTACCATGTTAATCTTTGACATCTTAAGAATTCTCATCAACTTATCGGCATATGCATCGTTATACGATCCAAGAGCCGTTGTATGACTTGCAGTAACCCGATCACTTAGTCCTGATTCATACGCCAAAGTAGCTAGAACTTCCAAATTTCTGGAATTGGGATCATCAATTTCATCGCAGTGAACGTCAACAAGTTTGCCATATTTTTCAGCTAAGTTCATCAAAAACGTTAGTGAATCACGCCCATAATATTGATTAAATTCGTAGTGGGGAATTCCACCCACGGCGTCAACTCCCATTTTGACAGCTTCTGTTAGTAAATCTTTGCCATGTGGAAATGATAGAATCCCCTCCTGTGGAAAAGCAACTAATTGGAGATCAATAAAACTAGATACCCGTTCCCTTACCTCAAGAAGTGCTTTAAGAGCGGTAAGATTGGGATCAGTAGTATCAACGTGACTTCTAACGAACTGAATTCCATGTTCAGCCTGATTCTTGAGCGTTTTAATGGCGCGCTCCTTAACGTCTTTTTCAGATAAGCTTTGTTTTCGCTCAGACCAAATTGAAATACCCTCAAATAGAGTTCCACTTTCATTAAACCGGGGTTCACCGGCTGTCAGAGTAGAATCTAAATGGACATGTGAATCAATAAATGGTGGAATAATTAATTTACCATTCGCATCAATCACCTCTTCTTTAGGATCATCAATGTGATCACCAATCTCTTTAATCTTTCCATCTTTAACTAAAATGTCTTGTTTTTTTGTCGAATTCTCAATATATCCCTGTTTAATAATCATTTTATTTGTCCCGTCTTTCTAACGCCCGACCGATAACGTAGTAGAGAACAGCAATAATTGCCATTACAATAAAAGTTGCCCCAATGGTATTTTTAACAATTGCAACATTTTTCAACATTAAGTATAACAAAATTCCTAAAATCCAAAGTGCAAACGCAAACCAATTCACTCCATGGCTATACCAAAACTCTCCTTTCGGATCTCCAAATGATTCCAAACGGTAGTCACGATCATTAAGAAGAAAGTAATCTACTAGCATGATGGAGATGATTGGGCCTAAAAACATCCCAATATAATCAAGGAAGGCCGTAAAAGCAGAAAGAAAGCTTCCACTTAAAAGTGGGGTAAAGGTTAAAATCATCGCCACCACGGTGACAATCAACAACGACTGTTTTAATGTCAATTTATGACACATATTCGTTAATGCTGATCCAGCCGCCTGTAAATTAACAGCATTAGCGGTCATACTGGTTAAGACAATCACAATCATTGCAATCATTCCTAGACCCAATTTATTGGCCACTGTACTTGGATCAGAATTATTGGGATCATAAACTCCAGACGTAATGGCAATACTGATGGTAGTGCATAATCCGATGGATGCAAAACTGACTGCCCCTAGTAAAGCTCCAAAAAATGGTGCACTTGTTGAAACACGCTTTTTATTAGTAAATCTAGTAAAATCAGCTCCACTGGTAACCCATGCCAAGTTAAACGCAGCCAGACTATCAATTGCTGCTCCAAACGGCATCCGATCCTTTTTGGGAACCATATAATGAGCAAGTTGGGTAAACGAAACATCTCTAAACACTACCAAGACTTCCCATATTACAAAAACAATAACTAGAATAATTCCAACTCTTTCAATAATTCTAATGGATCGTTGTCCTGATATAACACTAAGAATATGTAAAATACTCATAACCAGAATTCCGACAACTAAACCGAACGTTCCACCAGGCTTCCCAAAGATTGGCCAACCAAAGAATGAATTAAAAATATAGGATAATGAAGTTGCCGCAATAAAAGTATTAACCGCGGTCCAACCCATAAACATCACTAAATTGACAACCGATGGGATCATGCTTCCCCTGATTCCAAATGTCGCCCGACTCAAAGTTGTCGTCGATAACCCCGTTTTATACCCCTCATATCCAATTAAACTTAGAAACAGATATGAAATAATTGAGGCAATCATCAAAGCACTAAAACCGCCCCATAAACCACAAGCGGCAATAATACCCCCAATAAACCAAGTTCCATTATTAGCGTTTGCTCCAAACCAGTTAGCAAACATATCCCAATAGCTCATGTTGCGTTCGTTCTTTGGAATGGGATGAACTTCGTACTTATTTTCGTTTTCCATTTTTTTCCTCCCTTGAATTAAAATGATACCCAAAATTCACATTGAACCAATTATAGTAATTCTTAAAGTGATTTAAAAGCTAAATTTAGCTATGAAAATGATGATTGGATTATAAAAAAGAAGAGTGTATCATAAGTACTAGTTCAATTAAGGGGTTGATCAATGTGCTTGGGAGACGTGAAGCAAGACTTAAGCGTGAAAAGTTACGATTAAAAAACAAAAGTTAAAGCTTAAGAAACAAAAATTAAAATTGAGAAAGTTAAAAATAAAGCTTCGGAATAAACGAAAATAGGGATCACCATTTGGTGATCCCTATTTCATCTTAATGCATCAATTATCATAATTAGCTTAGTCATCAAAAAACAGGTCTAAGTCCGGGTAGTTAATAAATTAACAACAATGAAGGATCAACAGAACCCTAATGTACCCGGAATCATCCCTGCATTATTAGTATATGTCATATCAGTGTTACTTAGCAAGAAGAAAGCTTAATTACCTGACCTCTCCCTCAATCTTTGCCGCGTGTACGGTGGAATAAGGAACGTCAACTATTTTGACAAAACTACTTTATCATCAATAATTATGTGTCAGCAACTAAAGATTAAGTTGATGATTTTTTTATTTATGCTACTTTGATATACTAAATAGGTAGTGTTTCGGGTGTCATTAAATAATAAATAATCAGTATGATTATAAAATACGTCCAAAACCGATTGACGTTAAAAGCTAATATAAGGAGTTTGTTATGGCAAAGGAAAAACAAAAAAAGAAATGGTATAAACGATTCTGGGTTTGGATCATAATTGCAATCATCATACTTGTAGTAATCTTCGTTGTTGGAAGTAACAGTGATAAAAAGAAAAGTAGTTCTGCAACATCGGACAGTCAAACATCCCAAAAAGTAAAATTAGAGAGTTCGTCTAAAACGGCGTCGGCAATTTCAACAACTGATAGCGCAAACACTGAGAGCAATAATGCATACAATACCGCTAAAAGCTATATGGAATCTGTTCCAATGTCTAAGAAGCGTTTATACACTCAACTAACATCACAATCTGGAAATAAATTTAAACCAGAAGCGGCTCAATCGGCCGTTAATAAATTCAGTGATAAAGATTATCAAGAAAACGCGGTTAAATCAGCAAAAAACTATTCGAAAGAACAACATTTATCAGCTCAACAAGTTTACGATCAGCTAACTTCTGAAGCTGAGGGATACACCCCTGAACAAGCTAAGTATGCCATTAATAAAAACAACTTAGGTCAAATTAACCAATAAAACATAATAAGATAAAAAGTCATTTTACGATGGCTTTTTATTTTGGTCATTTTATTTCTAACACGTATTTAAAGGGTGTGATCCACTTAAAAATTAAATAAACTATACACAGTAAGATCAAAGTATAAAAAAAGAACGTTGTTATGACAACGTTCTTGATTTGCTAAGATAAGCTATATAACTATGTTATACCGGAGGTGGGGTTCGAACCCACACGATCGCAATGATCACTGGATTTTGAGTCCAGCGCGTCTGCCAGTTCCGCCACTCCGGCATGCTAATGATTGCTAAAGCAGTAAAACAAAGGCGGTAACCGGATTTGAACCGGTGATGAAGGTTTTGCAGACCTCTGCCTTACCACTTGGCTATACCGCCATAAAGGCACTAAGCCTTAACAACTGCCCTTCCCTACTGGAACCAAGCAATCAAAAGGGCGGTAGGTGGGAATCGAACCCACGCGTGTCGGTACCACAAACCGATGTGTTAACCACTTCACCACTACCGCCATAACATCATAAACAGGGATAGTAGGAATTGAACCCACATCAACGGTTTTGGAGACCGGTATACTACCGTTGTACGATATCCCTATAAATAAAATGGAAGGAAGTGGATTTGAACCACCGAACCCGAAGGAGCGGATTTACGGTCCGCCGCGTTTAGCCAGACTTCGCTATCCTTCCATATAATGGCGCGGGACAGAATCGAACTGCCGACACACGGAGCTTCAATCCGTTGCTCTACCAACTGAGCTACCGAGCCATTGTCTTTTATGACATTTATAATAATAAAACTATTTAATTAATGTTGCAAGGGTTACCCACAACAAACGGTCCGTACGAGACTCGAACTCGTGATCTCCTGCGTGACAGGCAGGCGTCCTGAACCAACTAGACCAACGGACCATATGTTATGGAGGATACAGGGATCGAACCTGTGACCTCCTGCTTGTAAGGCAGATGCTCTCCCAGCTGAGCTAATCCTCCAA